>NZ_CP016614.1:752500-1064000 GCF_013377255.1 Mannheimia granulomatis | reverse complement strand
TTGTGGTTTCTGTAGTATTAGTAAGAACGCTAGGCGGGGTTTTAGAAACACTTATCTTCTCACACATTAAGTTATCTCAAGGTACACCTTATACTATTACAACCTTATTAACCTATGTCATCATTGCATTAGGGGCGATATTTGCCTTTGCAACATTAGGGATGTCTTGGACTAAACTTCAATGGCTATTTACTGCTCTATCCGTTGGTTTAGGTTTTGGTATGCAAGAGATCTTTGCTAACTTTGTATCCGGCATTATTATCTTGTTCGAACGCCCTGTGCGAATTGGTGATACAATCACAATCGGTACTTTTAGCGGTAAAGTCTCTAAAATCCGTATTCGTGCGACAACCTTAGTGGATTTTGACGGCAAAGAAGTGATTGTACCGAACAAAGCTTTCGTAACCGAACGCTTGGTTAACTGGGCCTTAAGCAGTACTGCAACCCGAGTGATTGTGAAAGTCGGTGTCGGTTACGGATCTGATTTAGAACTCGTAAAACGCTTACTCTTAAAAGTCGCAGAAGACAATCCAAAAGTATTAAAAGATCCGGCACCGCGAGCTTTCTTCTTAAACTTTGGAGCAAGTACACTAGACCACGAACTGAGGGTTTATGTAAATGAACTGGCAGATAGGACCTCAACCGTCGATGCATTAAACAGCGAAATTCATCGTGTCTTTAATGAACACGACATTGAGATCGCATTCAACCAGCTCGATATTTTTATTAAAAATAACGACACACAAGACGAACTAAAAATTGATTCAAAACGTTTTGAATTTAACACAACAGACAACGCAAAGCATAAAGAAAAGGAATAAAAATGGCAGGCAACAGCATTGGACAACTCTTTAAAGTAACGACTTTTGGCGAATCTCACGGTATTGCATTAGGCTGCATCGTAGATGGCGTGCCACCAAATATGGAACTAAGCGAAGCAGATTTACAACCGGATTTAGACCGCCGCAAGCCCGGCACATCTCGCTATACCACGCCACGCCGTGAAGATGATGAGGTGCAAATTCTCTCCGGTGTATTTGAAGGCAAAACTACCGGCACCAGCATTGGCTTAATCATCAAAAATGGTGACCAACGCTCGCAAGATTACGGAGATATTGCCGAAAAATTCCGCCCGGGACATGCTGACTATACTTACCAACAAAAATACTGTATTCGTGATTACCGAGGTGGTGGGCGTTCTTCCGCTCGTGAAACCGCCATGCGTGTTGCAGCAGGAGCGATTGCCAAAAAATATTTACGCGAACAATTTGGCATTGAAGTCCGTGGTTATTTATCGCAAATCGGAAATGTCAAAATTGACCCTAAAACAGTTGAAAATATAGAGAAAATTGATTGGAATGCGGTTAACAGTAATCCGTTTTTCTGCCCTGATCCTGTTGCTGTTGAAGGTTTTGATGAATTAATTCGCCAACTGAAAAAAGAGGGAGACTCAGTTGGTGCCAAATTGACGGTAATTGCCGAAAGAGTACCTGTGGGATTAGGCGAGCCTGTATTCGATCGTTTAGATGCCGATTTAGCTCACGCATTAATGTCTATCAATGCGGTGAAAGCGGTCGAAATCGGTGATGGTTTTGCGGTTGTTGAGCAACGTGGCAGTGAGCATCGTGATGAAATGACACCGGAAGGTTTTCTATCAAACCACGCAGGCGGTATATTAGGCGGTATTAGTTCGGGGCAACCGATTATTGCCAATATTGCCCTAAAACCGACTTCAAGTATTACTATTCCGGGCAAAAGTGTAAATAAAAACAATGAGGCGGTTGAAGTGATTACCCGTGGCAGACACGATCCTTGCGTGGGCATTCGTGCTGTGCCGATTGCAGAAGCCATGATGGCAATCGTATTGTTGGATCATTTATTACGCTTTAAGGCACAATGCCGTTAAAATTTAATTTGTAATGGCAGGTTAAAACCCGCCTCTACAGGAATCTATGAAATTAGTTAAAACGCTTTTTATTTCAAGCATTGCAATGGTCGCAACCACCGCCAATGCAACCCAATGGGAAAAAATTAAAACCCCTGTGCAAGGTAATGCACAATCTATTGGTGGATACAGCAACGGCTGCATTACCGGTGCACAGCCCCTTGCCTTAAAAGGCGAAGGTTATCAAGTGATCCGCTCACTTAAAAATCGTTATTACGGGCATCCCCAACTACTAGATTACTTAACGAAATTAGCAAAAAAAACCAAAGCTGCCGGCGTGCCAACTATTCTAATTGGTGATATGGGAATGCCCGCTGGCGGACGTTTTGCCTCCGGTCATGCATCTCACCAAACCGGCTTAGATGCAGATATCTGGCTAAAATTTGGACCAATGGACGATAAAACCGCTCAAAACCCGGCAGGGCTTGCAACCATTATGGTAAATCGCACTACCGAACGAGTGGATGATAATTTATGGAATCAACACCACACTAATTTGATCAAACTTGCAGCAACAGACAGTCGTGTAGATCGTATTTTTGTCAACCCTGCTATCAAAGTCAAACTTTGTCAAACAGCCGGCAATGATCGTGGATGGTTACGTAAAATCCGCCCTTGGTATGGACATGACTCCCACTTTCATATTCGTTTAAGCTGTCCGGCTGATGCTCCAAGCTGCGAAAACCAATCACCTGTGCCGGCTGGCGACGGTTGTGGCGAGGAGCTTTATTCTTGGTTTGAGCCGAAAGCCGACACCGACACACCAAGATCAAAAGTGCTGCCAACACCACCGGTTCAATGCCAGATGATTTTATCCGAAAACGGTTTAAACTAATTTGTAAATTTTTTCGCTTTTTTAACCGCTTGCTCTGTTAAACCAAGCGGTTAATTTTCTTTATGGTAATTTTATGCGTTTATTTGTTGCAGAAAAACCCAGCCTCGCCCGTGCGATTGCCGATGTGTTACCTAAACCTCACAGCCAAGGAGATGGCTTTATCCAATGCGGTCAAAATGATATGGTCACTTGGTGTATCGGTCATTTGCTTGAGCAAGCGGAGCCCGATGCTTACGATGAACGCTTTAAAATGTGGCGTATGGAACACCTGCCTATTATTCCGGAGCAATGGAAACTAATTCCGAAAAAAGAGACCTTAAAACAGTTTAAGGTAGTGGAAAAACTCATCAAAAAAGCGGATGTTTTAGTCAATGCCGGCGACCCGGATCGAGAGGGGCAACTATTAGTGGATGAAGTCTTCGGCTATCTAAATTTACCCCCTGAACGCCGTAACCAAATTCAACGTTGCCTGGTAAGCGATCTCAACCCAAGTGCTGTGAGCCGAGCCATCGAAAGATTGCAAAAAAATACCGATTTTATACCGCTTGCAACCTCTGCTCTTGCCCGCGCCAGAGCTGACTGGCTTTATGGCATCAATATGACTCGAGCCTATACGCTGCAAGGGCGTTGGGCTGGATATAAAGGTGTATTATCAGTAGGCAGAGTGCAAACTCCTGTGCTTGGGCTGATTGTTCGCCGAGATTTGGAAATTGAACATTTTGTGCCTAAAGATTATTTCGAAGTATTCGCCCATATTGTAGTACCGGAGACCCAAGAGAAATTTAAAGCACAATGGCAGCCGAGCAAGGCTTGTGAAGATTATCAAGATGAAGATGGACGAGTGTTATCTCGTCCGCTTGCAGAAAATGTAGTAAAACGCATCACCAATCAGCCGGCAAATGTCACCGAATACCAAGATAAAATCGAAAAAGAAACCGCACCGCTTCCCTATTCTCTCTCTGTTTTACAAATGGAAGCGGCGGGTAAATATGGGCTATCGGCTCAAACCGTATTAGATATTTGTCAGAAATTATATGAAACCCATAAGCTGATTACCTACCCTCGCTCCGATAACCGCTATTTGCCGAATGAGCATTTTAACGATCGCTTTAAAGTGATGGCTGCAATCGCCCATCATCTACCGGAATATCAAGAAAAACCGGAAGCAGTCGATCCGAATCAACGCAATCGCTGTTGGAATGACAAAGAGGTTGAGGCACATCATGCGATTATTCCAACCGCTCGCCAAGGCACGGTGCATTTAACCGAAAACGAAAAGCGAATTTATCAGCTGATAGCCCGTCAATATTTATTGCAATTTTGCCCCGATGCGGAGTACCGCAAAAGCAAAATCGGGCTTGAAATTGCAGGCGGGAATTTCATCGCACAAGCCCGCAATTTAGTGGTTGCAGGCTGGAAATCACTTTTAGGCAAAGAAGATAATTTTGATATATCAGAACCGCCACTTCCGATTGTGAAAAAAGGGCAACAACTGCATTGTGAAAACGGCGAAATTATCAGTAAAAAAACACAACCGCCCCGTTATTTTACCGACCGTAGCCTGCTTTCAGCCATGACAGGTATTGCCCGCTTTGTGCAAGATAAAGAACTGAAAAAAATCTTGCGAGAAACCGACGGATTAGGCACCGAAGCCACTCGAGCAGGGATTATCGAATTACTGTTTAAACGTGGTTTTCTCATTCGCAAAGGTAAAAATATCCACAGCACTGAAGCAGGTAGAACGCTGATTCATGCCTTACCTGATTCCGCGACTCAACCTGATATGACGGCTCATTGGGAAATGCAGCTGAATCAAATTAGTAAAAAAGAAACAAGCTATCAACAATTTATGTTTGAGCTAAGCAATCAACTACCTAACTTATTGCAAAGTCCTAATCGGCAAATTTTGCAAAATTTAGCTAAAATTTCACCGCTTGCAGCGAAGCCAAAAGCTCGTTATGCAAAAAAGACAACACAATCTGCTGAAAATTAAGCCAAGCGTTTAAAAATCAGCGTTTTCCTCTTGTCAAAAAGGGATAAATTCTATATTATTCACGCCATTGCAAATTTAGCATAAAGAATACATAGAGAATAAATTAATGTTAATTAATGTCTTAACAATTGCTTATCTTGTTGTTGCCATCTTACTGATTGCATTCGTATTAATGCAGCAAGGTAAAGGCGCTGATGCAGGCGCATCATTTGGTGCTGGTGCTTCAGCTACTGTGTTTGGTTCAGCAGGTTCAGCAAACTTTTTATCAAGAACAACAGCACTATTAGCAACAATCTTCTTTGCAATTAGCTTAGTAATCGGTAACTTAAGTTCACATTCAAAGGCACCAACAAGCCAATTTGAAGATTTAAGCCAAGTTGAACAAAAACAGGTTGAGCCTGTTAAAACAGAAAACAGCGATATCCCTCAATAATCGCTAAAACAAATAAAGCTCTGGTGGTGGAATTGGTAGACACGCCATCTTGAGGGGGTGGTGGACGTAGTCCGTGCGAGTTCAAGTCTCGCCCAGAGCACCATTTAAAAAGCCTGTAAAATCGAAATTTACAGGCTTTTTACTATCTTAGCTCAACACATCTAAACGTCTTTAATCGCAAATTATTGTAACCAAAATTGTGCGAAAAAATAGTTTATTTTCTGCTATTTTCCATGATGCCATATTTCATTTGATGATAAGCAATAATGGCTTTCTTTTGTGGTTCTTGGTTATCTCTTTTATTAGTAAATAAATAAGCTAATAACATAAATGGGGCAACAATCAGTAAAAAGATAAAAGTGATAGCACTCAAACCCCATGCAAGTCCAGCCAATGCAAAAGTTATCAGCATACAAATAAACGAACCAACAAGCAAATATGCAAAGATCGCTTCCATTTTTACCTCTTTATTTAGTATTACCTAATATAATATGAAACGAAATCCAAAAACTCAAGAGAGTTTATCATCCCTTGACAAACCATCAAAATTATTTCCTCCAAGGCTGCTGAATAGCTAACACCCCCTCAAAAATAACAGATAGTATGCAGAAATCAATTAGTATTTCGAGAACATTCCCCTATTTTTTATAGACCAAGCATAATGAATCCAAACAAAAAGGACCAAACCCTTTTCAGAATTTGATCCTTAATTTTAATTAACTTAGCGATTAGCCTTTGTAGTTATATACGTGAGCAACTAAGTCTAATACTTTGTTTGAATAACCTACTTCGTTATCGTACCAAGATACTAATTTAACGAAAGTATCCGTTAATGCGATACCTGCTGCTGCATCGAATACAGAAGTTTCAGTTGCACCGTTGAAGTCTGTTGAAACTACCGCATCTTCTGTGTAGCCTAACACGCCTTTCATTTCGTTTTCTGAAGCACGTTTGATTTCAGCACAGATTTCAGCATAAGTTGCCGGTTTTTCTAAGTTTACCGTTAAGTCAACAACAGAAACGTTTGTGGTTGGGACACGGAAAGCCATACCGGTTAATTTACCGTTTAATGCAGGTAATACTTTACCTACTGCTTTCGCTGCGCCTGTTGATGAAGGGATGATGTTTTGTGAAGCACCACGACCACCACGCCAGTCTTTAGCTGATGGGCCATCTACAGTTTTTTGAGTTGCAGTTGTTGCGTGAACTGTAGTCATTAAACCTTCTTTGATACCGAATTTTTCATGGATAACTTTTGCTAATGGTGCTAAGCAGTTTGTAGTACATGAAGCATTAGAAACGATGTCTTGGCCAGCGTAAGTATCAAAGTTTACACCGTTAACAAACATAGGAGTTGCATCTTTAGATGGACCTGTTAATACAACTTTTTTCGCACCAGCGGTGATGTGTTTACGTGCAGTTTCATCATCTAAGAATAAACCTGTTGCTTCAACTGCGATATCAACACCGATTTCGTCCCATTTTAAGTTAGCAGGATCACGCTCAGCAGTTACACGGATTGCTTTACCGTTAACAACTAATTGACCATCTTTAACTTCAACAGTACCGTCAAAACGACCGTGAGTTGAATCGTATTTTAACATGTAAGCCATATAGTCAACATCGATTAAGTCGTTAATACCAACTACTTCGATGTCATCACGATGTTGTGCTGCACGGAAAACGATACGACCGATACGACCAAAGCCGTTAATACCAATTTTAATTGCCATAGATTTTTCTACCTATATTAAAGTTAAACAAAATTTGTTCTTTATGTACTACTATAAAGATGTGTGGATTATAGCACATCTTCTCTACTTCCTGACAAGCCAAAAGAACGCTTCCAATATAACAGATAAATTTTTTGTGATCTATGTCAAATTTTCAAATTTGAGACGATTTTTAGACGAAAAAACGTTACAATATCAAGCAATTATCAAGGAGGAAATTTGAATGATAAAAGAGATTAAAGATCTAACTGCGCAGCAAATTGAGATATTAATAAATCATGGGACCGAGCGCCCGTTTAGCGGTAAATTTTTAAATGAACACCGGGTGGGAATATACCGTTGTGCCAGATGCCACCATGAGCTATTCAAATCAGATACAAAATTTGATGCAGGTTGTGGCTGGCCAAGTTTTTATGAGGCGATTTCTAAATCCGCGTTACGTTATTTAGATGACTATAGTTTAGGATGCCATAGAACTGAAATTCGTTGTGGTAATTGCGATTCTCATATGGGGCATGTATTTAATGACGGCCCACCTCCAACAGGCTTACGCTTTTGCCTAAATTCAGTTGCCCTAAATTTTAAATGGGCTGAAACCGGCGAGGAAATGGACGGCTAATTACCTATACAAGCGGTTAATTTTGGATAAAAATTTGCAAAAAATTGTCCAATTTTAACCGCTTGTAATAACAGGCGATAAACATATGAAAAAACGCTTACTACTATTAATATTAACTCTTGTTTTATTAGGGAGTGCTTTATTTTTGAACTACAGAAGCCTAACTGTTTACACCACCCCCGAAATTGCTTTCCAAGATTCCAAGAAAAGTATATTTAAAGAGATGGAATTTTCTTCTTATTGGCAATGCTATCAAAATACCGGCGTTCTGCCTGCCTCTAATAAGCGTTTTCAGTTACTTAATTGGAATATTCATAAAGGTAAAGATCCTAACTGGCAAGAAGATCTAAAAAAATTCGCCGAGAAAAAAGATTTTATCCTGTTACAAGAGGCAACCTCCGGGCAGCAAATTTCACAGTTGCTTTCACAGTTTGATACTTCTTTGCATATTTTTGCTTTTCAATACCAACAACAGAAATCAGGTATTCTCAATTTAAGCCACTTAAATGCAGACCGCTATTGCTTCAATGGTTCGCTTGAGCCTTTAATTAGATTACCTAAACTAATGTCTGCAATGCGCTTTCCTTTTGAAAACAATAAGTCATTGCTTATCATCAATGTACATTTGATTAATTTTGATTGGACAAATCATAGTTATCAAAAGCAATTAGATGGCTTAAAAGGGCTTATCCAACAACATCAAGGTGCAGTAATTTTAGCGGGCGATTTTAATGCTTGGAACGAAAAACGAAAAACAAAGCTATTTGAATTAACTAATGCACTACATCTCACTGAAGTAAAAATGACCTCGGATACCCGAACTACAGCATTCGGTTATCCACTTGATTATATTTTCACTCGAGATATCATTACGCATGATGCAACAAGCAAGGAAGTGAAAAGCTCTGACCACAATCCACTTGAACTCGATTTTTCGTTAAAATAGCGTTGAAACTCTTTTGATAAGGACTGTCTTATGCCGTTTTCTTTTACCTGGAGTGGTTTTTTACTCTTAATTAACTTTCTTATTGTGCTGGTGTTCGCAATCAGAGTTTTATATACCCAGCGTAATATAGGGGCCGCTATTGCGTGGCTGATTATCCTCTTTGTTTTCCCCGTGGGGGGCATAATTCTCTATCTATTAGTCGGTGAAACACGAGTGAGTAAAAGACGTCTTGCTCGAACTAAGAAAATGATTAAATTCTACGATGAATTTGCTGAAGAATATATGCCGAGCAAGCATTTCAACCCTGATGATGAAATTCCTTCCGCCCTTAGAGGTATTGAAAAAATGGCAGAGCAAACCACCCGCTTAGGTGCAAGCTCAAATAACAGCATGAAGCTCTTAAGCACAACCGATGATATTCTACAATCTATGATTGAAGATATTGAGCAAGCCAAATCTAGCTGCTTACTGGCATTTTATATTGTTGAACCGGAAGGCAAAATTAATCAGCTGTTAGAGGCGATCAAGGCCGCCGCAGAGCGTGGCATTCATTGCTTTATTTTAGCTGATGATGTGGGTAGTAGCTCTTTCCTCAAAAGTGAATGGCGGGCAAAACTAGAGCAAGTTGGTGTATTTATTCAAACCTCCCTGCCTGTTGGTATTATACAAACACTTTACGGTCGTAATGATTTACGCAACCACCGCAAAATTTTAGTTGTCGATTACCAAATCGGTTATACAGGAAGTTTCAATTTGATCGATCCTGTATTATTTAAAAAAAGCACGGGCATTGGTGAGTGGGTTGATGTGATGATGCGTTGTGAAGGTCCTGTCGTACTTGAAATGGCAGCTGTTTTATATGCAG
The DNA here is from genome assembly GCF_013377255.1 of Mannheimia granulomatis. NCBI lineage: Bacteria > Pseudomonadati > Pseudomonadota > Gammaproteobacteria > Pasteurellales > Pasteurellaceae > Mannheimia > Mannheimia granulomatis. The sequence goes on along the minus strand of NZ_CP016614.1, from coordinate 1,054,631 downwards.
ATATTGTAGTTGAAGATGATGCCAACTTACAGAAAGTAAAAAATCACCTCAACCAACAAGCAAAACAAAATAGCGGTTTAACGCCACCTGCTGATGGCAATGTGATTGCTCAGGTTATTCCTTCTGCTCCGGAGCAAGAAGAAAGCATTATTTACGAAACCATTTTGTGTGCAATCCATCTTGCCACCAAACGTATCGTAATTACTACCCCTTATTTTGTACCGAATGAACCCTTACTGCTGGCACTGACTACCGCAGCACGCAGAGGGGTTGATGTTACCTTGATTTTACCGAGAAAAAATGACTCCAGAATGGTGCATTATGCGTCTCGTGCTTATTTCCCATTATTGCTCAAGCACAATGTTAAAATTGCCCGTTTTGATCAAGGCATGCTCCATACCAAGACATTGGTAGTTGATGATGAGTTCAGCCTATTCGGCACAGTAAATATGGATATGCGAAGTTTCTTCTTGAATTTAGAAATCAGCCTTGCGATTTATGATAAAAAGATGACTAAAGAAATAGCCCAACTTCAAGAAAAATACCTAGAACAAAGTGAATTAATTACTCCAAAAGGTTGGCGTTATCGTATCAAATTGTGGGGGCTAGTTGAAAACATTGTCAGATTGATGAGTCCACTACTCTAAACAAAAAAACAAGCGGTCAAAATCAGGGAATTTTTTGCAAATTTTCATCCGATTTTGACCGCTTGCTTATCTGATTCTCATATTACGCTAAAATATTTTTTGCAATAATATCACCCATTTCCGAAGTTGAAAGTGGTTTGCTTTCATCCGCTAAATCAGCGGTGCGATAACCATCTGCTAAGGCTTTTTGAATTGCTGCTTCAATTGCATCTGCTGCCTCATTTAAGTTAAAGCTATAGCGTAACATCATCGCTGCCGATAAAATCTGGGCAATCGGATTAGCAATATTTTTACCTGCGATATCAGGCGCGGAGCCACCCGCCGGCTCATATAAGCCAAAACCTTTTTCATTCAAACTTGCAGACGGCAACATCCCCATTGACCCCGTGATCATCGCTGCTTCATCAGAGATAATATCACCGAAAATATTTGAACATAATAAAATATCAAAGGATTCAGGGGATTTGATAAGCTGCATTGTCGCATTATCAATGTACATGTGTTCTAAAGTCACTTCAGGGAACTCTTTTGCGATTTCAGTAACGGTTTCACGCCATAAAATCGAGCTTTGTAGCACGTTGGCTTTATCCACCGAAGTAACATGTTTTTTACGCTTCATGGCAGATTCAAACGCCACACGGGCAATACGTTCAATTTCATATTTGTAATAAACTTCCGTATCAAAAGCTCGGGTTTGTGAACCTTCTCCGTCTCTACCTTTTGGCTGACCAAAATAAATACCACTGGTTAATTCACGTACGACCACCATATCAAACCCTTTTGCCGCGATATCTGCACGTAACGGGCAAAATTTTTCCAGCCCTTTGTAAAGGGCTGCTGGGCGTAAGTTACAAAATAACGCAAAATGTTTACGTAGTGGTAAAAGCGAGCCACGCTCCGGCTGTTCATCGGGCGGTAAATGAGTCCATTTCGGTCCGCCAACCGAACCGAATAAAATTGCATCAGCCTCTTCACAACCTTTTAATGTATTTTCAGGTAAGGCTTTGCCTTGTGCATCAATCGCCTCTCCACCGATGTTATATTCATTAAAATTCAGTTTAAAGCCAAATTTTTGCTGGGTAGCCTCTAATACTTTGATTGCTTGAGCCATCACTTCAGGGCCGATTCCATCTCCAGCCAAAACGGCGATGTTGTAAGTTTGCATATAAAATCCTCTTTAAAATAATAACATTTGAGTCTGCTACATTCTGCCTTAAAATCGTTTTTTTTAAAATGAGTTTTTCAGCAGACTTCACAAAAATAGCGTAAAATAGCTGAGTATTTGGAGATTTTTTGATGAAATTAACCGCTTGTAGAACCGCTATCCTACTCTATTTGGTCTTTAATTTGGCTGCTTGTGGCACAATTATCAGCCTGGTTGAGCAGGATTACAGCGTATATGCCGGCGTAACAAAAGATTTTTACGCCATGCAAGAAGGGGGCGTATTCGCTATACTTGCTGTGATCGATTTACCTTTAAGCTTTGTATTAGATACACTGATGCTACCGGTTACCTTAACCCAATAGTACAAGCGGTTAAATCAAACTGATATTTGCTGATATGAGCTTGCTCTTTAAATATGAGTTACTCCGACAATTCCGCTACCATCAACGGCATCTGTTCTTGCTGTTTTTTCAATAGATTCTGCTCTCTAAAATTAATCGGAAAATGGCAAGCAAATTCATGCTGTTTAACTTTTACCAATGGTGGTTTATTCACACATTTCTTTTGAGCAAACGGACAACGAGGCCCCAAACGGCAACCTATAGGCATTTCTTGTAACATAGGCACTGAACCTCTTAAAGTATTGAGGCTACTTTTAAAGGCTAATGGCTGTGAGAAATCCGGCATACTATTTAATAAAACCCGAGTGTAAGGATGATAAGGTGATTCCAGAATACTTTCCTTATCTGCAATTTCTACCGTTTGCCCACAATAAAGCACATTATAAGAATCTACCCAGTTTTGAATACTCCGCATATCATTACTCACTAATAAAATGGAGGTTCCTAAGTTTTTATTCATACTGGAAAGCAAACGATAAATTTGCAACTGAGTAGTCGATTCCATAATATTCGTCGGCTCATCCGCCACTAATAATCTAGGTTGATTGGCAATTGCCATCGCAATCATGACTTTTTGTGCTTCACCTTCAGTAATATCTTTCGGATAACTTGTCATAATATCTTGATGATCACGTACGCCAACCCTATGTAACAGCTCAATCGCTTTTTTCTTCTTCCAGCCGAACCATTGCCACCATTTTCCTTTGAAATGAATAGTTTGCATCAATTGTTTGCCCACTTGTTGGCTTGGGTCTAGGCTGGTAAGCGGATCTTGAAACACCATGGAAATCTGATCGCCCACCAATTTTCGGCGTTCTTTGGGGGAGAGTTTTAATAATTCTACATCATTAAAACGAAAGCGATCAGCAGTTACCGTCCATTCGTCTTTGGTAATGCCACAGATAACTTTGGCTATCAAACTTTTTCCCGAACCGGACTCTCCGACCAAGCCGCAAATTTCGCCCTCATCAAGAGTCAAATTGATATTATCGACCATTTTCATCCGCCCTTTTGGTGTGTTTATTTCAATACTTAAATGGCGGATATCCAGTAATGCCATAATGTTCCTTATGTGTAAATTTTGACAAAATTATGACCGCTTGTAGCGTTCTACATGCTGCTTTAGGGAAATGGAGAAGATTCTTTATTCCTTTCGATACTTTTCAAATACATTGCTTAAACGAGTACCAAGCATTGTAATTGCAAAAATACTGAAAATAATAGCCAGCCCCGGTAATACAACGGTCCAAGGGGCAACATAAATCAGCTCCATTGATTCTCGGATCATCGCTCCCCATTCAGGTGTTGGATTCTGTGCGCCTAACATAATAAAGCTTAATGCACTGATGTCTAAAACTGCAATCACAAAAATATGTGATAATTCTTTAATTGCAACCCCGGTTAAATTTGGAATAATCACTTCTCGAATAAGATACCAGCGACTTGCCCCATCTAATCTGAGCGTGATGATATACTCTTTTTTTAATTGCTGCTCAGTCGCTTGATAAATTTTATGGATAAAATGTGGCAACATAGCTAAAAAAATCGCCAGCATTGCGTTAATCAAACTTGCATCCATTAAGGTGGCAATAATAATGGCAATTAATAAAATTGGCATAAATAAGAAGGTATCAAACAGATGGCTGATAAACCAAAATGAACGCCCTTTTTTTAAGCCGGCAATAATTCCAATAAAGCCTCCAAATAAAGCGACTAATCCGGTAATCATTAATGCAGAACCGACTGTATAATAAAAACCATAGAGAATACGACTTAAAATATCTCGCCCTAAATCATCTGTTCCTAAAAAATGACTAATTTGCCCTTTTTCATCCCATGACGGAGGCATTAATTCTAAACCGACAAACTGCTGGTTATAATCATAAGGCGCTAATAAACTACCGAAAAAAACCAGTATTAATAAAAAAAGAAAAAGATAAAAACTCCCAAGGGCCACCTTATCTTGTCTGAAATAATGCCAGAATTTTTTAAGCAATTCCGTCTCTCTAAATTGTTCGGCTTCTCTAATGAGCTCCATACCAATCCTTTTTCTCTGAAGGGTCTAAAATCACACGAATAAAGCCTGTTATCATATCCACACTGAGTACAAATACCCCTATTGCCACTACACCGGCTGAAATCGCATTGTAATCTTGAATAGCAAGAGCATTAATCAACCAACGGCCAATTCCACCCCAACTAAAGATTGTTTCAATCAACATACCAAAGGCAAAAATTAAAATAAAGGTACGGGCAATCATCGGTAAAAGTGAGGGCAACGTATTACGAAGAATATGTGTCGTCCAAATTCGAAATGGTGTCCAACCACGAGTTTTTGCCACTTTAATATAGTTCTGTTTCATTACATAACTGGCTCGTGCCTGAGTCACGTGCATTATTTCTAATGTTGCAGGAACTGCCAAAATCAGTGTTGGTAAAGCTAAATGATGTAAAGCACTTTGTATCATCTTTAATTTATATGGACTGTCTGATAGCCAAATATCCAGTAACAAAAATCCGGTTATACTTTCTTTCGGATAAATCGAATGCATTTCACCAATAGCGGCGATCTCCCATTGATGCAAAGAGGCATAATACATTAAAACTAATGCGAGCCAGAATACCGGCACCGCCAAGCTTAATGAACCTAACATATTTAATGCTTTGCCCAACATATTGCTTTTTTGCGTGGCAGAGAAAAAGCCAAGCGGCACACCTAAAATCAATGAAAGTAGCAATGCCGATAAACAAAGTGTGATCGTTGCCGGAAACACCTGTAAAATCTGAGCCGTCAAAGGCTCGCCATTGCTAAAACTAATACCAAAATCACCGGCTAATAACCCTTTGAGATAGTTAAAATAAGCCCCAAACCAATTCATATCCGTTAAGCGATTGAGCGGGTCTCGTAGCAAAATATGAAAACTGATAATTGATAGAACAATCAGTGTAATAAATGTCAAAAACATTTTTCGGATTAATGCAGTTAACATAAATTATTGCCCCTTTTCCTTACCTGCTGCGAGTCGCAATTCAGATAATTTTACTTGCCCAAAAGGAGATATTTCTGCATTTTGCACAACATTATCTATTACCAAAACCCGATTAGCATTCACTAAAGGTAAAATCGGTAATTGCTCTTCTAATAATTTTTGTGAAAATTCATATAACAGGTGAGACGAGGAAGCATCTTCACTCAAACGAGCCGTTTGTAGCCAAAAATCAAAATCTTCGTTACACCAATTCGACAAATTCGTCACCGTATCCGCCATTTTACAGCTCAATATTGCCTCCAAAAAACTGTTAGGATCTAAGTTGTTCGCCAACCACCCGCCTAAAATCAGATCATAATCGGCGGTTTTATTTTCTAGCTGTTGAACCAAATAAGCCCTACTGACTAGGCGAATATCAACCTCAATTTGCTGTGCGCTCAAATCCGCACGAATCATCTCCGCCATCTTAATCGGATGCGGATTGTACACCCGCTTTTCATCAATCACCCACAATTTCAAGCGGTCATTTTTTGCAAAATTTTTACTGTTTTCGACCGTTTGTTCCGGCTGCCGATGGGCTAAATATGGGTAACTATCGGGATTTTTCTTCTGCCAAAGTGCTGTAGGTAACACGTTATCCGCCACTTCACCTGTGCCGTAGAATAACTTATCGGCAATACGCTGGCGATTGATGCTTTGGGCAATTTTCTGACGAAAAGCCAAATCTTCGCCGATAGGTCTTTGCATATTAAATGCTAAATAAACCAAATTTGCCCCTTTACTGCTGATTAGCCGCTCGTTTTTCAATACCGAAAGTTGGCTTGGCTCAGGGAAAGCAACAATATGGCACTCATTATTTAAAAACTTTGCCATTCGCCCGGTAGCTTCTGTCGAGAAATCTACAATCATATTTTGAATGTGAGCTTTTTTCCCCCAATAATACGGATTAGGTTTTAACCTTACGTCATTGTTATTTTCATAACTTTCTAACTGGTAAACCCCTGTCCCAACCGGCAATAAATCCAGTTGTGCTAAATTTTCATCGGCATTCAGCTGTAAGGCATACTCTTTCGATAAAATCACAGCATATTGGCTGGCAAGATGAGCCAAAATAGATGAATCCGGTTTTGACAGCTCAATCTTAACCACATGTGTGGAAGGAGCGGAAATTCGAACGATTTTATTACGTAAATCAACACTTTCAAAATAAGGATAATAAATCTGCCTTGCGGCTTTTTGGTAAATATAGCTTTGATGTTGATGGTGTAAAGTACCACTTATATCAGACAAGCTGATTTCGGGCAAATCTGTTACATTACCCATCATGCGGTTTAACGAAAAAACCACATCCTCTGCATTAAATTTACGGGTGGGAGTAAACCATTTTGTCGAATGAAACGACACATTTTTCCGTAAATAAAGTGTAATGATTAAGCCATTCTCACTAATAGAATAATGCTCGACCAATGCAGATTCGAGTTGATTCTTTTTCGGATTAAATTCAAATAATTTATCATAAATCTGCTCTGTGACTACGTTCATATTAGAACTAAGATCTGACTTTTGCGGATTAAACGAAAAGCCCGATGAGGTTGTACAATAAACTAGACTGTTCTCCTGCAACTCTTTAGGTATACGAGGAGCGGCACAAGCGGTCGAATTTAGAGAAAAATTTGCAAAAAGTGCTAAGAAAACAACCGCTAGTTTATTCATTTTTACCATTTCCGCTTTTTGTTAAACCATATTGGCGTAGCTTATTTGCAACCGCTGTATGCGATAGCCCTAATCTTTGAGCCAATTTTCGAGTGCTCGGATATTCTGCATAAAATTTTTGCAACAGTTTTGCTTCATATTGATTCATTAATTCTTCTAACGTCTCACTCCCTGTTTCTATTTCATCCATTTGGGATAATTCATTCGGTAAATTTAAATCTTTAACGGCTAAATGCCCTGCATAAGAGAGTGTGCAAGCTCGATAAATCGCATTATAAAGCTCTCTTAAATTACCTGACCAACGATGATTTTGCAGTGCTTGTAAGAATTGCTCGTCATATTCCAATTTACTCACGCCTAACTGCTTACTAATGTGAGCAATAAAAGCCTCAGCTAGAAGCGGGATATCCTCTTTCCTCTCTCTTAATGGCGGTAAATCAAGGGTCAGTACATTTAAACGATGATAAAGATCTTCTCTGACTTTCCCCTCTACCACCAACTGCGATAACGGTTTTTGCGAGGTGCAAACCACGCGGACATCCACTTGAATTTCTTTATCTTCTCCCACTCGACGGAAAGAACCATCATTTAAAAAACGTAACAACTTTGCTTGCATTTCAAGGGATAATTCAGAAATAGAATCCAATAACACTGTTCCACCATTAGCATATTCAAAAAAGCCAATATTTTCTACGCCATTGCCCCGATGTCCAAACATTTCCGACTCAGCTTCTTCTGACGGTAAGCCGGCACAATTTACTGCAATAAATTTTTCTGCACTTCTGCTACTGAAATTATGACAAGCTTTCGCAAATAAGTCTTTTCCTGTACCGGTTTCTCCTTGAATCAATAAAGGGGCATTTAAATTGGCAAATTTTTTAGCCTGTGCAATCACTTGCTTCATTTTTTCCGATTCCCCAATAATTTTTTCAAAACACGCTAGATTTTCCGTCATCAAGAGACTCCCCCTTATTTGCAAAATTTTGGATGAATAATACCGCTATTTTTTACTTTTGGAAACTTTTGTTTACAACCCGAAAGTATTATTTAAGCTACTTGATTTACAATTTCCTTGAGATCTTCTAAACTTAAGCTACTTTTAATCGTAACAAGCGGTTAAAAAACTTCATTTTTTTGCAAAAGGGGCATCCTATGTATTTAGAACAAATTAAAGCGGAACTTCAAGAAGCTGCAGATGTATTAGATAAATTTATGTCTGATGAAAATAACATTAAACTAATTCAAGAAGCAGCCTTGTTGATTTCAAACAGTTTCAAACAAGGTGGCAAAGTGCTTTCTTGCGGGAATGGCGGCTCACACTGTGATGCTATGCATTTTGCGGAAGAATTAACCGGTCGCTACCGCGAAAACCGCCCAGGTTATCCGGCAATTGCGATTTCTGATGTGAGCCATTTAAGCTGTGTGAGTAATGATTTTGGCTATGAATATGTCTTTTCCCGTTACTTAGAAGCTGTCGGACAAAAAGGCGATGTGCTATTTGGTTTATCAACTTCGGGCAATTCTAAAAACGTGCTGAATGCGATTAAAGTTGCAAAAGAAAAAGGGATGAAAGTCATTGCCATGACAGGCAAAGATGGTGGTCAAATGGCAGGCTTAGCCGATGTCGAAATCCGTGTACCACACTTCCGCTATGCAGACCGAATCCAAGAAATTCACATTAAAGTCATCCATATTTTAATGATGTTAATTGAATTTGAAATGGCAAAAGCTTAACAGTTAAAAGGCGTTTCTGATGAAACGCCTTTTTTGTGATTTAAACCTCATCAATCACAAATTCAAACCAGTCAATAATCTCTTTTTCATGAATACCGTTTGGGATAAGAATACCGGCTTTTTGCACTGAGTTCGGATCTTGTGATATAAGCGGATGCCAATCAAACAACGATTTTCCTTCATAAAGTAGGCGATAAGCGCAGGTTTTCGGCAACCAGCCAAAATCCGGTAAATTCTTTTTGGTGAGTTTGGTGCAATCCTTCTCAATTTTAAATCGATTTGCGTAATTGTTACAACACCCTGTCTTAAGATCTAATAAATTGCAAGCAACCGAAGTGTAATAAAGCCTTTCACGCTTGCCTCGCCCTTGAATATATTTCCGGTAGCAGCATTTCCCACAGCCATCACATAGCGCTTCCCACTCTGCCTCATTCATTTCGAGCAAGTTTTTTTTCTGCCAGAAATCAGGCTCAATGCTATTTTGAGTGATCGTCATAATTAACGCACAACTACTGCCGTGCCTGTTGCTACCACAATAAACATACCTTTATCACCACCCATTGATTGATACTCGAGAGAGACACCAACAACTGCGTTTGCGCCTACTTTTTTCGCCTCTTTTTCCAGCTCCGCAAGCGCATTTTTTCTGGCACTGTGAAGTTTGCTTTCATAAGCACCAGAGCGCCCGCCAACAATATCAGTAATTCCGGCTAAAAAATCTCGAATAAAGTTCGCTCCCGAAACCACCTCACCAAATACTAATCCTTTATATTCAGTAACAGTTTTTCCTTCAATAGTAGGTGTTGTCGTAATGATCATCTGTTATTTCCTTCTAATTGCTGCTTTAAACTTTCTAATGCAATAGCTCGATGAGAGATTGCTTTCTTCTCTTTGGTTTCTAATTCTGCAAAGGTGCAATTTTTAGGTGGATAGAAAAAGAGTGAATCATAACCAAAGCCGTTTTCACCTCGCTCCTCTTTTAAAATTTCACCGAAGCATTCACCTAGTGCAATATAGGGGGTAGGATCGGTTTCATGTTTTAACAATACAATACAGCTAACAAATTTTGCTTCTCTGTTTATTTTACCGTCCATCTCTACCAATAATTTTCTACGATTGTCCGCATCCGTTGCCTCAGCACCGGCATAACGGGCGGAATATAATCCCGGTTCTCCGCCCAATACTTCCACCGATAAACCGGAATCGTCTGCAATTGCCGGCAGCCCGGTCATTTTTGCGGCATAACGTGCTTTAATTAACGCATTTTCTACAAAGGTTAAACCTGTTTCTTCAGGGGAAACAATACCAAATTCACTTTGTGCCACCACATCGAAACCGAATTGTGATAACACATCTGCCATTTCTTTTACTTTACCGGCATTGCCTGTAGCAAGCACTACTTTTGTTCTATTCATTTATGATTCAATCCCTTTTTGGTAAGACATCATTAACAAGGTACGCCATTTATCATTCCCTTGTTCATCTTTTCCCATGTTTGCAATATGAGGAAATCTACCCCACTGTTCAAATCCGTGTTTTTTCATCAGATTTTGACTCACTTGATTCAGCTCAAATACATACGCCATCAAGGTATGGATATTATGATTGAGCATTTCTGCCTGCATAAACTCAATAATTTTTGAGCCGTAACCTTTCCCTTTTGCTTTACTATCTAAATAGATACTGATTTCAGACGTATGCACAAATGCAGATCGCTCATAAAAAGGCGAAAAACTAAACCAGCCCACTATTCCAGTTTCATCTTCAACTGTCCACACCGGATACTGTTGGCTATTTAGATGAAAGTCAAACCACTCTCTACGGTTCTCTAATGTTGCCAAGTCTAAATCTGCTGTAATTTGATGAGTGGGTATAGCTTGATTATAAATTGCTAAAATGCTTTCAAAATCCGCTTCTGTTGATTTTCTGATTTGCATTTTCCATCCTTATATTGTACTAATCTATTTCTATTTGCAAAATTCTTGTAAAAAATTACCGCTTGCTCATCATATTCGGCAAAACAATTTGGACTTTCACACCACCACTTTCATGATTTTGGACTAAAAATTCTGCCTTTAATTCAGCCGCCCGCTCTTGCATAATGGTTAATCCATAATGTCCGTCTAATAATGTATTATTCGGTAATCCCTTGCCATTATCTTGGATAATAAGACAATGTTCTCCATCTGCGTTAGTTTCAGCCACAACGTTAATTTCCGTCGCCTCTGAGTGCTTCATCGCATTAATTACCGCTTCCCGAACAATTTGTAGCACATGAACTTGCTGTTGAGCATTAAACAAATGAGAGGGTAATTTACAACTTAAGCGAATCTGTGCCGTAGTTTTTGCTCTTAGCCCTTCAATAATTTTTTCTAATGCCTGCTGTAGATTTGCCTCTTGGATAGTCAGCCTAAAAGTTGAGAGCAACTCTCTTAGCTGGCTATAGGCTTCATTCAATGCCTTTTCAAATACGGCTAAAATTTCAGTTCTTTTTTCATCGCTTTTCGCTAATTTAAGCAAGCTTACTTGAATTTTAAAGAATGTCAGAGACTGAGCCAATGAATCATGCAATTCTCGTGCAATAATAGCTCGTTCTTCCATTAAAACCAATTGTTGCTGCTGCTTTTGCATTTGTACAACATAAAGACTGCGACCAATCATTTCCGATACGTTTTGAATCAATCGCTCATCAGGACAAAGTAATGACGGCTTCCAGCGTAATAATCCAAGCTTTTCATTTTCTATTGCAATCTCTAATGAAATCCAGTCTATCTGCGGTTTATTATCTATGGTAACGTTCCAATAATCGGCACCATACACTTGCAATTCAATACCAAGAAGATGTTCATTATCAAATACAGTTTTCAATACTTGATTGAGAACATCTTGATTAATCGGCTTAGCGGTCAATAGTTGAGAACATTGATATAAAACTAAAAGCGAGCGATTTACCGCCAATAAACGGCGGGTTTTATCCTGCACTTTATCTTCTAATGAAGTATAAAATTTTAACAACTCATTAGACATATCAATAAATGTTGCAGAAAGCAAGCCTAATTCATTCGGATCGTTTACTGCTAATTTAAGATGGCTAAAATCTTTATTTTGTATTTGCAAGCTTGCTTTCACAAGCTGCTTTAATGGACTAATAATATGTCTGCGGGTATACCAAACACCGATATACGCAAGGGCGATAATCAGTAACATTGCAATAGAAATTACGCCTGTTGCAATCTTTAGTTTCAACTCCGCAAATTCTTGAAGCCGTAAAACAAAATCATCAACTTTCTGTACATAAGCCTCAATATGAGCAGCATAGCTACCTCTATCCCCACGATTTGCATAGGACTGCATTTCATACCAATCTTTTAACAGTTTTTGGTAACTATGCTCAAGATTATTAGGCAATAACCAATTTTTTTTCAGTGAACTCAGCTCGGTTGAATGTAATGTCCGATGATATTCTAATAAACGCTCGGGCAAAACCTCTTGCTTTGTATACATTTCCGACAACAAGCGGTAACTTTGCATACGTAATGAACCCGAAACATTAATCAGACTTGCATCAGATTTGTTGCTCCACATAATCCCCAATGAGATACCACTAATAATGGAAGCAAATGCAATCATAATTAAAAAATAGAGCCCTATACGGCGAGCAATAGAATCTTTGGGCTTAATCATAATTTAAAGGTTAAAATGGAGCTTTAATTCATTTGCAATACTATCTTCATTATTAGAACCGATCGTTTTTTTAGCTTTTTGCTGAACTTCTTCTTCGGAACCGCCCATTGCAATACCCAAGCCTACACTTTCCAACATAGAAATATCATTGAAATTGTCCCCAAATGCAATAACTTTCTGAGCTTCAATACCTTCTAATTTCAATAATTCTGTCAATCTTGCCCCTTTACTGTTACCCACACTGGTAATATCAACACGGTCAATCCAAGACCACTCAGGGCTTACTTCATCAAGCGGTAATTTTTCCACAAATTTTTGCATCTTAGCTAAATCCGGATCACTAATGAGTACCTTCCAAATTGTTATTCCTTTATCAATTTCTTTTTGGAAATTTTCAACCTGTTGCACATCTGGACGAACTGATTCAGGGCAAGAATCTACCCACTTTTTAAATTTGATAAAATGGTTATTAGGTTCTTCATAAGTCATGGCATCCTGAAAATAAACCGCTGTATGAATACCTTCTAACTGTGCTTCATTAATTAATTTCGTCGCAGTTTCTGGTTTCAATGGATTACCTGTTACCACCTTTTCATTTTTAAAATCATACACATAGGTGCCATTACAACAAACTACTGGTGTATCTAAACCAAGTTCTACATAATAAGGACGTACCGCCGTGTGGTGTCTTCCTGTAACAAAATATACTTTGATTCCCTTTTCTCTTACTTTTTGAATCGCCAATTTACTTGATTCTAAAATAGTAGCATTGGATGAAAGTAACGTTCCGTCTAAATCAAAAGCAATAGCTTGATAACTCATGGCATTCTCCTGGAAATTAAAAAAATAAAAGAAAAGGCAACCAATGGGTTGCCTTTATATTCTACTCTAAGTTAATTAAAACTAGAAATTATTTGCTGCCGTTATACGCAGGAGTTTGATAAAGTGGAGCCGGGCCATTAGGACCTGCAACATTACCACCATCTTGTTGTTTAACTACACCACCATTTGCAGAAATTTCTACGCGACGGTTAGGACGTAAACAATCTTTTAACGCTTTGCCGCTTTCGCCATCACACGCTTTTACTTGGTTTGCTTTACCATAACCAACAGCTTCGATTTGTGCATTAACACCTTGTTGGATTAAACGTGCTTTCACTGTGTTTGAACGACGTTGTGATAAATCTAAGTTATATTCAGCAGAGCCTAAGCGATCTGTATAACCTGAAACTTTAACTTGTTGAGCTTTAGATGATTTTAATTGTTCAGCTACATTATCAACAACTTCTTTACCTTTGGTTGTTAAAGTATCTTTATCGAAGTCAAATAAGAAGTCACCCGTTAAGTTGAATGATGAGTTACCGTTACAACCATTTGGATACCAGAAGAAACTTTGAGCATTCATATTTTTATCAAATAAGATTTTATATTGACAAATTTTATGAACACCATTTTCACGATAGTTAAATGCATAATCCCACTCACGCACGCCATATAAACCTTCTTCAAAGTGTGGACGACCGATTAGATTATATAACTGATCTTTGTTCATACCTTTTTCAATTTGGCGAACATTTTCCCAATTTGGCCATGAACCAAATTGCGAACCATCGTGGTTGAATTCAGATTCTGAGATTTTTGGGAATACAGGGTTTTCAGTTGTCCCTTCATCACTTACTTTGCTTAAATTACCACATGCAGCCACTGCAAGAGCTACCGTCGATAATAATAAACCACGGGAAAGTACTGTTTTCTCCATTTTCATATAGTTTCCTTATTAGTTTCCTTAATTAAATACCATTTAAAAAATTGCTTACAACTTTACAACCGATAAAAGCTGTATACGCCCTGATTTTACAATAGAAATTGGATTAATTCTAACTAATTCTCTTAAATTTATGTAAATTACATCTATATGTAAAATCACTCAAATATAATGCAGATACTCTACTTTCAACTGTAAAAATTTATTCCCGCGAAATTCATTCACATCCAACTTATAAACTAATTTTGCTCTTTTAACAGACAAATCGGGGAAAAAACGAACATCAACATTAAACCAAATTGCATCTAATAACTGTCCACAACTTGACTCTAACATTAATTTCAAATGCTTACCTGCCAGTAATTTTTGTTGAAGAATTTTAAACTCACCTTCAAAACTCGGTTCTGGAAAATGCTGTCCCCATGGGCCTGCTTGACGTAACATTTCAGCACATTCTAAATTAAACTCTTGAGCGGTAAGTTCACCATCGGTATAAATAACACCCTGTAGTTGTTCCGGCTCTAAAATTTCATCAATAGCCTCATCAAAAACTTGCTTAAATAAATCTAACTTAGATTGATGAATAGTGAGTCCGGCAGCCATCGCATGCCCACCAAATTTTGTGATTAACTCCGGATTTTGAAGATCAATATGCTCTAAAAGATCTCTTATATGTACTCCAGCAATAGAACGGGCTGAGCCTTTTATATATTCACTTTCATCACTTTCTTGTGCAAAAGCAATCACAGGGCGATTAAATTGATCTTTGATACGTGAAGCAAGAATGCCCAGCACACCTTGATGCCAATCAGGCTGATACAACACTATTCCATGAGCTTGTTCCGACTGATTAAGGCTTGGCAGCTTAGCACAAATTGCCAAGGCTTCGGTTTTCATCTCAAGCTCAAATTCTTTTCGAGTTTGATTCAAGGAGTCTAGTTCAAACGCCAACTTGCGAGCAGTCTCCATATTATCCGATATCAATAGCTCAACCCCTAAAGACATATTTTCTAATCGACCTGCCGCATTTAATCTCGGCGCTATTGCAAATCCTAAATCAGCTGCTTGCAGTGTTGAAAGCTCCCTTTTTCCAACTTCTGCTAAAGCTTTTATTCCAAAACGGCAATTGCCTGAACGAATTCTCATTAACCCTTGATGAACCAAAATACGGTTATTTTGATCTAACGGCACAACATCGGCTACAGTCCCCAATGCTACTAAATCTAACAACTCAGCAAAATTAGGTTCAGGTGTTTTTTCAAATAACTTTTGCTCACGCATACGAGCACGCAATGCCATCATGACATAAAAAATAACCCCAACCCCTGCTAATGACTTAGAAGGAAAGCAACAAGAAGAAAGATTCGGGTTAACCATAGCATCTGCATTAGGTAATGTTTCTGCCGGTAAATGATGGTCAGTAACCAAAACATTAACGCTCTTACTTTTTAACAAGGCAATGCCTTCAAAAGAGGAGATACCATTATCTACCGTTAATACTAAATCTGCTCCCTTTTCCAATACCATTTCAGCAACAGCAACGCTTAAACCATAACCTTGTGAAAAACGGTCCGGAATTAAATAATTTACTTGACTAAACCCTAATTGACGTAAAGCTGTTATCGCCAAAGCAGTACTGGTTGCACCATCAGCATCAAAATCCCCAACGATCACAATCCTGCTTTGAGTATGATAAGCATCCAGCAATAAATCCACAGCCTGTTCAATATTAGCAAGCTGCTGCGGACGATATAAATGTTGCAAGGTATGTTCTAATTCTTGAACTGATTTTATTCCCCTACTTTGATAAATACGGTTAAGCAATCTATTAGGAGAAAGTATTTCTGTTGTGAGTAAAGGACGTTGTTTAATTAATTTTTCCACAGTATTCTTCTTTCATCATAAATAGTTGGAGTTTAACGATAATTGAGAACCAAGTCAGAAGATAAGGTCATATTTATAACGGGGTTTTAAATTAAAAAAGTTACCAGCGTTATAAGAATAAGACCAGTAACTTTTTTCTACTATTACACAATTTTACGTAATTTATTAAAAAGAAGCTTGGTAATTTCGCTACTTTTTAAATAAATCATCGAAGACTAGATATCTAACTGAGCATACAACGCATTAGTTTCGATAAAATCTCGACGTGGCTCAACCTCATCCCCCATTAAGGTACTGAATAGTTTGTCTGCCGCAATTGCATCGGTGATATTTACCTGCAACATTTTACGAGCGACCGGATCCATTGTAGTTTCCCATAACTGTTCAGGGTTCATCTCACCTAACCCTTTATAACGCTGAATAGTTAAACCTTTGCGAGATTCTTTCACTAACCAATCCAAGGCTTCTGCAAAGCTGCTGATTTCTTGACGGCGTTCGCCACGGACTACATAAGCCGAATCTGAAAGTAAATCATTCAATTCATTACCCAACGCCACAATACGAGCATATTCGCTGCTACTGATGAAATTGAAATCTAAACGATAAGTTGTGTCCATACCATGAGTTGTCACCACAACTTCTACTTCATAGACTTGACGTTCTTCATTAAATACCGTGCCGGCCCGATAGAAACTGCCACCTACTTCTTTTTCCATTAATTTTGCTACAAACTGTTCGCTCCAAGCGGTCATATTTGCTTGATTTTTTGCAAATTCTACCGATAACGCAGGAGAATAAATCAGCTCGTTTAATAGCAGAGTCGGATAACGGCGGCTTAAGCGCTCAATCAATTTCTGCACGTTGTTATACTGCGAAATCAGATTTTCTAACGCTACACCACTTAATGCTGGGGCATCATTGCTCACATATAAACCTGCACCTTCAAGGGCAATATCAATTTCATACTGCGACATTTCATCATTATCTTGAATATAACGCTCTTGTTTGCCTTTTTTCACTTTATAAAGCGGTGGCTGAGCGATATAGATATAACCGTTTTCAATCAACTCCGGCATTTGACGATAGAAGAAAGTTAATAAAAGCGTACGAATGTGCGCACCATCCACGTCCGCATCGGTCATAATAATGATTTTGTGATAACGTAACTTTTCAAGGTTGTAATCATCACGCCCAATACCTGTGCCTAACGCGGTAATCAATGTTGCCACTTCTTGCGAAGAAAGCATTTTATCAAAGCGGGCTTTTTCCACATTTAGGATTTTACCTTTCAGCGGCAAAATTGCTTGGTTTTTACGATCACGACCTTGTTTTGCCGAACCGCCCGCAGAGTCTCCCTCCACCAAGTAAAGTTCAGATAATGCCGGATCTTTTTCCTGACAGTCTGCCAATTTACCCGGCAAGCCACCTAAATCTAACGCTCCTTTACGACGTGTCATTTCACGCGCTTTACGCGCCGCTTCTCTTGCACGAGCGGCATCAATAATTTTAGTGACAATGTTTTTCGCATCGTCCGGATTCTCCGCCAAATAATCGGCTAAGGCTTCATTCATTGAGCTTTCAACTGCCCCACGCACTTCAGATGAAACCAATTTATCTTTAGTTTGCGATGAGAACTTTGGATCCGGCACTTTCACCGAAATCACCGCCACTAAACCTTCACGGGCATCATCACCTGAGGCATCAATATTGGCATCAGCTTTTTTCAGCACACCGCTGTTATCCATATAGTTTTTCAACGCACGAGTTAATGCTCCACGGAAACCGGCTAAATGCGTACCGCCATCACGCTGTGGAATATTATTGGTGAAACAGTAAACATTTTCGTTGTAACTGTCGTTCCATTGTAAGGAAATTTCCACCCCTATGCCGTCTTTTTCGGTTGAAAGATAAAATGGTGTGTTATGAATATGGGTTTTGCCTTCGTTTAAATATTCTACATAAGCTTTAATACCACCTTCATATTTGAAATGCTCTTCTTTACCATCACGCTCATCAATTAATTTAATTGATACTCCAGAGTTAAGGAAAGACAATTCACGTAAACGTTTGGATAAAATTTTATACTCAAATTCGGTTTTATTTTTGAAAATATCTAAACTTGGCCAGAAACGTACCGCTGTCCCCGTTTTTTCGGTATTGCCAATCACTGTTAATGGTGCATCCGGCTCACCAAGGCTGTAGAATTGTTCGTGAACGTGCCCTTCACGGCGAATGGTAAGCTGTAATTTTGACGAAAGTGCGTTTACCACCGACACACCTACACCATGTAAACCACCCGATACTTTATAAGAATTATCGTCAAATTTACCACCGGCGTGCAGTACGGTCATAATCACTTCTGCTGCAGAAACACCTTCTTCCGGGTGAATACCGACAGGAATACCACGACCATCATCTTGTACGGAAACTGAATTATCTGAATGAATAGTGACAATAATATCTTTACAATGCCCTGCTAATGCTTCATCAATCGCATTATCCACAACCTCAAACACCATATGGTGCAAGCCGGTGCCATCGTCCGTATCGCCGATATACATTCCCGGACGTTTACGCACGGCATCTAAGCCACGTAAAACTTTAATACTTGAAGAATCATAACTTGTTGTTTGATTTTGTTCAGACATTCTTATTCCTACTATTTTAAAATGGAAAAAATTGGCTCAATTATAGCAGAAAAATGCGAGAAAGTATCGTAAAACAAGCGGTTAAATTTCATCTGGAATTTGCAAATTCCTAAAGAAATTTAACCGCTTGTAGAAGCAAATTATCATTCGCCAAAGCAGAATTAAAAAGGCGAAAAATATTTCGCTCCTAAAATGAATAGACTAAAAATAAATCCCTACTAAAATCGCAGCAAAAACGCCTAAGCCAAAATAATGGTTATTTAAGAATGCTTTAAAACATTCACTACGTTCTCGTTTTTTCGTCAGCCAACATTGGTAGATAAAGAGTGTGGCACTTAAAGCCAAAACAATAAAATAGCCGATATGGTAATTTTTAATTACGCCTAATAATCCCAATAAAATCAGAGTAGTAAACTGCAATAAGGCAATGATTTTATTATCATATTGAGCAAATAAAATCGCGGTGGATTTCACCCCAATTCGCAAGTCGTCATCTCTATCGACCATTGCATATTGGGTGTCATAAGCAACTGTCCACGCTAAATTTGCCCAAAATAATAACCAACACTCAAGTGGTAGAGATTCACTTACCGCACCAAACGCCATTGGGATTGCCCAACCAAACGCCATACCAAGCACCACTTGTGGTAAATGAGTAAAGCGCTTCATAAAAGGATAGATAACTGCTAAAAACACCGCTACAAAAGAGAGCAAAAATGCATAGCGATTAAGCATTAAATCAAGCAAAAATGCCATTACCAGCAACACCGCAAAAATGATTTTAGCCTCTGTAGTTGAAACCCGCCCTGTTGCCAATGGACGTTGTGAAGTGCGTTTAACATGCCCGTCAATTTCTCGGTCGGCATAATCATTAATCACACATCCAGCTGCTCGCATAATAATGACACCAAGAATGAAAATAATCAGTGTAGATACCGGCGGCATTCCATTTGCCGCTACAAATAATGCCCAAAGCGTTGGATGCAGTAATAATAGTGTGCCGATAGGTTTGTCAAACCGCATAAGCTGAGCATAGGCAATCCATTTTTGTTTAGAAAAAAAAGTCTCGTTATTCATTACAAATTTTGACAATAACATCCGATTGATTTAAGTGGTTTTGTAATTCTAGCGGTAACCAAGTATCTGTAAACAAATAATTTACTTCTTTAACATTTCCTAAACGAACAATAGCATTACGACTGAATTTTGAGTGATCGGTCACTAAAACCACTTGTCTGGAACATTCCATTAAAGCTCGCTTAACTTGCACTTCGTGATAATCGTAATCTAACATTGAGCCGTCTAAATCTACCGCACTAATACCTAAGACTCCAAAATCCAATCTAAATTGATTAATAAAACGCACGGTTTCTTCACCGATCAAACCACCGTCTGTTCTTAAGCTACCACCTGCAACCGTAATTTGGCAATCCGGATTCTGCATTAAAATATGCGCTGCATTTAAGTTGTTGGTGACTACTTTTAAATTTTTATGTTGTCTTAAGGCAAAAGCCACCGCTTCCGATGTAGTGCCAATATCTAAAAAAACGGAAGCCCCATTTGGAATGAGTTTTGCCACTTGCTGAGCAATAGCATTTTTTTCTTGTGAAAAAAACTGTTTACGGTGAGCATAATCGCTGTTTTCAGTATTTGAAGGTGCAGCAGCCCCACCATGATGACGGCGAATTAAATTATTTTCCGCCATTTCATTTAAATCTCGACGAATGGTTTGCGGGCTCACTTTCAGCACTGTAACTAATTCTTCCGTGCTGACATATCCAAGCTGGTTTACTAAGTCAATTATTTTTTTATGTCTATTTGCCTGTTTCATATTTCTTCCTTTTGCAAAATAAATACAGAAAAAGACCGCTTACAAGCGGTCTATTTTGGGCTAAATTTTACAATTGATCGACCAATTCAACAGCGTAGCCGATATAGGTCGCCGGAGTCATCTCTTTCAAGCGAGCTTTCTCTGTTTCAGGGAGAGCCAGCTTCTCAATAAACTCACGCATTGCCGTTTCATCAACACGTTTACCACGGGTTAATTCTTTTAATTTCTCGTATGGTTTTTCAATACCATAACGACGCATTACCGTTTGGATCGGCTCTGCCAATACTTCCCAATTTTGATTTAATTCATCAAGTAAATGTTGCTCATTCACCTCTAACTTACTGATACCTTTTAAGGTTGAAGCATAGGCAATTAAGGCATACCCTAAACCAACACCCAGATTACGTAATACCGTTGAGTCGGTTAAATCGCGCTGCCAGCGGGAAATTGGCAATTTTTGCCCTAAGTGTGTCATCACCGCATTCGCTAAGCCTAAATTGCCTTCTGAATTTTCAAAGTCAATCGGGTTTACTTTATGCGGCATAGTGCTAGAGCCAATTTCTCCTGCAATAGTGCGTTGTTTAAAATGATTTAACGCAATATAGCCCCACATATCACGGTCAAAATCAATAATAATCGTGTTAAAACGTGCCACACAATCAAAGAACTCCGCAATATAATCATGCGGTTCAATTTGCGTGGTATAAGGGTTCCATGTTACCCCTAATGACTCCACAAACTCTTGACTAAAAGTATGCCAATCCACATCAGGGTAAGCGGATAAATGCGCATTGTAGTTCCCTACCGCACCATTGATTTTAGCCAAAATTTCTAAATTTTCTAACTGTTTATATTGACGTTGTAAACGATAAGCTACGTTTGCCATTTCTTTACCGATCGTTGTCGGGCTGGCCGGCTGGCCGTGAGTACGAGAAAGTAAAGGAATATGTTGATAGCGTTTAGCTAAATCTACCACAGCATCGATCAGTTTTTTCCATTCAGGTAATAACACTTCTTCACGAGCCGCTTTTAGCATTAACGCATGGGAGGTATTGTTAATATCTTCTGAAGTACAAGCAAAATGAATAAATTCGTTAACCGCTTGTAGCTCAGGTAAAGCATCACATTTTTCTTTTAAGAAATACTCTACGGCTTTTACATCATGGTTAGTTGTACGCTCAATTGTTTTGATACGATTTGCATCTTCTAATGAGAAATTAGCCACAATTTGATTTAAGTAATCGTTTGCTTTTTCAGAAAAACCCGGAACTTCCTTAATTTGTGCGTGAGATGCCAATTTCTGTAACCAACGCACTTCGACCGTCACTCTGAATTTTAATAGACCAAATTCACTAAAAATCGGACGAAGACTCGCCACTTTATCTTGGTAGCGGCCATCAATTGGGGATAATGCTGTTAAAGCAGTCAGTTCCATTATTTAATATTCTCCAAATAGATAAATGTTTAATTAAATTTGACGATAAAGTTGCTGTGCTTGATTAAAAATTTTCTTACGAGAAAATAAAAATTGCCACCGGCTACCGCCCACTTGTTGCCATAAAATCGCAGCACGAATACCGGCAAGCAAAGAAGCGCGAATTTTATGTTGAATATCCGGGCGAACTAAATAATCTTGTAAGCCCACCACATGAATTTTGCTCCCTAACGGACTAATCACATCGCTATAAATAGCCGCCAAATTTGCAATCATTTGATCGGCTAAGATATTATCTTCATACAACGATAATTGACGTTCAACTTGTTGTAAACGCTGGGCTAATTGCTGCTTGGCTTGTGGATTTTTATTTAGCTTTTGGCTTAATGCAAGCAGGCTTATCCAATAACGACCGATCTCCGCATCTAATTTCCCGTTACCACCACTTGTTTGTGATAATGCTGTTTCAAGCCCGATTTTTAAATGTGAAATTGAATCGCCAAATACGCTTAATGCCGATTCAGGCTGGGTAACTAATAAGCTACGAATGGAATGCTCAAAAACCTCTCTATCTGCTACACCTTTATGAGCAAACTGTTGCACTAAAGTTGCTGCTTGGCATACGCCGGCATAAGCAAGGGTAATATCGTGATAATCCGTCATATTGTATAAATGTAATCCCATAAATCAATAAAAAGAGAATATAGCATTTTTTCCCTTTATTTTGAATGCTAAAAGGCATTTATCCGCAAAAAAGATAAATGCCTTTGAGTTACTGTTTTAATTCAGCAATCGCCCGTTATCTATTCGATAAATCACATCAAATTTCTCTAATGCACTTTGACGGTGGGTGATCATCAATAAAGTGCGATCTTTACAATGCGTAAGAATTAAATTTAAGATCTGCTGTTCGGTTTCCCGATCCAACCCTTCAGTCGGTTCATCTAATAACACTAATTCAGCAGAACTTAGTAATAACCGAGCTAAGCCTAAACGGCGTTGTTCGCCACCGGAAAGCGGTCTGCCTCCTTCACCAAGCCAAAGCTTTAAACCCTCTGTTTCAAGCAGATAGCCTAAACCGACTTTTTCTACAACTTCAATCATTTGAGCTTCAGTTGCTGCTGCATTGCCCATCAATAAATTATCCTTTAAAGTTTGGCTAAAAATATGGACACGTTGACTAAGCGTAACTAATTTTGAACGTAAAGTCGGTTCTGAAAAATTTTCAATTTTGCAATTATTTAACCAAATTTGACCGCTTGTTGCCTCATAATTACGATTTAACAACTGGAAAATAGTGGATTTACCGCTGCCCGTTTTACCTAAGATAGCCACTTTTTGCCCTTTTAGCACCTCAAAGGAAAGTTGGTTTAGTACCTTTTGCTCGCCATTTAGGTAGCGAAAATCCACCTGTTCAAAACGGACAAGCGGTTGATTTTTCTCTAAATTTTGCCATTCTGCTGAACCATTAAATTGCACGTTCGGCTGTTGTTCAGTAATTTCATTTAAACGTTCGGCTGCAGTAATTAGCTGCCCTAAATGCAAAAACGCAATGCCAATCGGAGCAAGGATTTCATTTGATGCCAACACACAAAAAATCACTAAAGCAATTAAAGCTTCCGGATATTCGGCACTCGGCACATTAACTGCGGTAGCAACCAAATAAATGACTACACAAGTTAAAATACCGTTTGAAAGCATTAACAAGCCGCTTGATAAACCTGAAAGCTGACTTTCTTTACTTTGTGCATTCAGCCATTTACGTTCGATTTCTTGTAATTTCTCGCTGACTTGATTTAAATTACCGAAAAGGAGAAATTCGGCATTAAGCTGCACCCATTCGATAAATTGGCTGCGATAATTTGCTCGATTTTGAATAGCCTGTCGCCCTAATTTCATTCCTAATCGGTAAAAAACGGCAGGAATAACCAATAAAAGGAATAATAGGCTGCCACAAATAATCAGCATTAGCTTAATGGATACAAAAGACAGCCCAAATGCCATAAAGGCAATAATCATCACTGCACTGACAAAAGGCGATACCAAATTAAGATAAAGCGTGTCTAAGGTGTCCACATCCGCCACTAAACGGTTGAGTAACTCGCTGTTTCTGAAACGATTTAAACCGCTTGGGCTAAGAGGGATCAGCTTCTTAAATACACTAACCCTCAAATTTGCCAACACACGGAAGGTCGCATCATGTGTAACCAAGCGTTCAAGATAACGTGACGCAGTACGCCCGATAGCTAAACCTCTCACCCCTGATGATGGATAGAAAAAGTTAAACGTAATGGCAGAACCGGCTAAAAAAGAAGCTGCTAAAAACCAACCCGATAAACTGAGCAAACCGATACTGGCAGCCAGACTTAAGATTGCAAGCACGATCCCTAATAACAAACGCCCGAAATGGGTACGATAGAGAGAAAAAAATGGAAAAAGTGCTTTCATTAGTGTTCTCCCTGATGAACTAATTCGTTATTTAACAGCTCTGCAAAAAAGCCGGTGTGTTCTAATTCGGCAAAAGTACCTTGTTGAATAATCTGCCCTTGCTTCATCACCCAAATTTCATCGCATTGGGTTAAATCTTCCACACGGTGGGTAATCATTAGAGTCGTTTGCTGACGACTTAAATGGTGTAATGCGGCTAAAACTTGTTGCTCTGAATCCATATCCAAGCTGGCAGTTGGCTCATCTAACAATAATAATTGATAAGGACGTAATAAGGCTCGAGCAATCGCAATACGCTGCGCCTGTCCGCCTGAAATGCCGATATTACTATCTTGCACTTGATGCTCTAAGCCTAAACGCTCAACAAACTCATCTGCTTTGGATAAATGCAAAGCATTGGCTAATTCTGTTTCAGTCGCATTCGGATTACCAAGCAAAATATTCTCTTTTAAAGAACCTCGTATTAATTGCGGATTCTGCCCCACCCACGCTAATTTAGCTCGCCATTGGCTTAAATTGAGTTCTCTTAATTCTGTGCCATTAATGGTCACTGAACCTCGATAAGGTAAGAAACCGAGCAACATATTCATCAACGAACTTTTGCCCGCACCACTTTGTCCTACCAACGCAATATGTTGATGAGCATTCAAGGTGAAACTAAGCGGCCGGGTTAACACCTTACCTTGTGGTGAAAGGATTACACAATCTGCTGCTTGAATAACAAGCGGTTGATTTTGTAAGTTTTTTTGCAAATCAGAGGAAGTTTGCGTTTTTACCTCTTCTTTTAAAAAACTTTCAATACTGTCTGCCGCACTAATAGCAGCCGCTTTATCATGGTAGAAAACCCCAAGCTCACGCATAGGTTGATAAAACTCCGGTGCCATCATTAAGCAGAAAAAGCCGACAAACAGCGACACGCCCGTACCGTAGTAACCAAAATCCAACTCTCCCAAATAGATGAAACCGAAATAAACCGCCATTACCGCCACTGAAATCGCCGTAAAAAACTCTAATACTGCAGACGATAAAAAGGCCATTTTCAACACATCCATTGTACTGGTACGGAAATCTTCAGTGCTTTGATAAATCTGCTCGGTCTGCTTTTCTGCCTGACCAAACAAACGAATAGTTTCCAAACCTTTAAGCTTATCTAAAAACTGACCGCTGATGCGAGAAAGAATACCGATATTGCGTTGGTTAGCTTCCACCGCTTTAATTCCTGCCAAGATCATAAAAAGCGGTAGTAGTGGCATTGTAGCAAATAAAATAACGCTGGCCGCCCAGTTAATCGGAAAGACAAAACAAAGAATAACCAGCGGTACAATTAGCGATAAAAATTGTTGTGGTAAATAACGAGAATAGAAATTATGCAGATTTTCCACCTGCTCAAGCATGAGAGTTGCCCAACTGCCTGCCGGTTTTTGTTGAATGATCATCGGCCCCACGGCTTCCATTTTGGCTAAAATTTGTTGTCGAAGATGAAATCTCAGCACTTGCCCGGCTTTAAACCCCACTCGCTCACGCAGAAAAATCATCAAAGCTCTACCGACAAAACAGAGAAATAGCAGCCCAATTTCCATTAAAAAGGTGCTTGGACTTTGTTTGTCTATTATCATTTTATGCAACATTGTTGCAAGCAGCCACATTTGCCCGATCATGAATAAACTGCTGATTATCCCTAACAGCACGTTTAAGTGCATATATTTTTTAATGACTTTTTGCTGACTTTTAAGCCATTTTTGTAACTCGCGTTGGCGTTGTTTTTCCATAATAATTGTAAAATTTTTATCTTTTTTGACCGCTTGTAAAAATGAAACGACATTCTACTATAAAGCAAAAAGGTTGTTAATGTTTCCATCAACAACCCTTTAAATTAGAAGAGTTCATCAAACTCAAAACGATACATTAGATCTACCGCTTGGTTAATATTTGAAACCCATTGCAAATAAAGCCTTGGTGTTAAATTATAACGTAAAGTTAATTCTGTTAATGGAGCAAAAATCCCCACGCCATATTTCACGCGGAACTTCGGAGCAAGACTGGCGCTGAACTCTACTTTTGTATTATCGCCAATGCCTGCGGTGCTGACACTTAAATCTTTTAAACCAAAGGTACTGCCAACATCTCCCACCAATTTACTGCTTTTCGATAAACTCATACTTAATAATGCTGCAGCAACCGCATTACTTGAGCTGGCATCACCACTACTTTCTAGCGAACGTCCGGTTAAAATATAAGAAAGCGCCTCATTTTGTGACATAACCGGATCAGAGAAGACTTTCACATTTGGGTTATCCGCAAGCCCGGTTACCCTAACACCTGCGGTAATCGTTGGGTCTTCCATCGCCTCCGGATTTCGGATCGCTTCAATATCAAGTGAAGACTGAGATGGCGAACCGGCAAAAATAATATTGCCTTTTCGGATCAATAAATCTTGACCATACGCCGCAAAACGCCCTTCACCCAAATTCACTTGCCCGTAAAGCCCCAGGCCTTGCTTACCTTGGCGGACAGATAATAATCCATTTAGATTACTATCCAAACCATAGGCTTTTAACTTCACATCATTACCAATATTGATTTTAATGTCTGCATTGACCATCATGCCGTTTGCAGTTTGAGCCGGAATATCCCTTTGATTAAACGGCACTTTCGCTTTAGCCGAACCATCCATAATCACTTCATCACCGCTGACTGTAACCGCATTTTCAGGTAACTTTTCCACCTCAATTCTTGCCCATGGAATGTCAATATTACCGCTTAATGTGAGCAAATTCGGTGTTGCCGTTACTTGAATATCCGGACTTATCTGCACTTTAGCTATATTTGGAATATCCACCTGGAAGCGGTTAGCCTGAGCATGGACTCTTGTTTTCCAAGCATTTACATTCCGCCAATCAGCATCTCCCTTCAGTTGTAATTGGCTTTGGTTTGATTGAATTTGCCCACTTAGTGTTGAAGTCGCACCATGGAAATTCATCGCTAAATTTCCACCGGTAATATCAAACGGCATCACAGTTGAACGCGCTTTTAGCGAAGTTAAATTCAGATGCCCGTGCAATAATGGCGAAGTTGCAGTTCCGCCTAAAGTTAGGCGAGCGTTAATATTACCATCAACTGAATCACCTTTATTTAACAAAGGACGAAAGAGTCTTAGAGTTAATTGATCAATATGAATATTGCCCGACAACGTTCTTGCTTTATTTAAATCTTTCATCACTACATCGGTCGATAACCTACCGTTATTTTCCATTCGTAAATCTGATTTCAGCACTAAATTATTCTCTGCCATTTTTAAATTAATTTTCAATGGCGAAACCGTTAACGGAAAACTTTTACCACCTTCCATTTTTTGTAGAAACTTAATCGAATTGGATGTGAGATCCACATTAACTTCAGGCTGTTTGTTCTTAAACCAAGCAGCATCACCTTTTGCATTCACAATGCCAGAAATCTGGCTGTTTTTATCCAAAAACTCTTGTAATACGGCTAAATTAAAATTGCGTAATTCAAAAGGTACTTTTCCTTCAACACCTGCATTAAAGGCAGTCGGGAAACACAAATTAATTTTCGGATTATGCCAACAGTGAGCAGATACATTCGCATTAATTGCCTTGTTGTCATATTTCACATTTACCGCTTTGTCGGTTTGGAATTTGCCAAAATCCTTAGACTGAATCGCAACTTGGCTTAATTGCCCTTCCCAAATCTGTTGCAAGCGGTCAAATTTTCCGGAAATTTGCAAATCAGCCCCAACAGGATTCCCTTTTGAGGTTAATTTTAACGTATGATTTGCTTCATTGCCCTGCGCCAATACTGTTGCACTCTCTACTTTAATATCATTATATGCAAACTGGCGTAGCCCTAACTCAACATCACCTTGAATCGTTTTTTCTGTCGTGATTTTACCTTTGGCAGTTAGATGCTGTAATTTGAATTGATCATA
Source organism: Mannheimia granulomatis (assembly GCF_013377255.1). Classification (NCBI taxonomy): domain Bacteria; kingdom Pseudomonadati; phylum Pseudomonadota; class Gammaproteobacteria; order Pasteurellales; family Pasteurellaceae; genus Mannheimia; species Mannheimia granulomatis. The sequence continues at coordinate 1,026,340 of NZ_CP016614.1, read as the reverse complement.
ACTTACATTAGACGCAACTAAGTCTACATCCATATTAGGTTGAGACACTTGCCCCGATAACTTAACATTACCACTTATGCCGGCTTTTAAATTCGGTACTAGTCCTTGTAGATTCGGAGCTTTAATATCTGCATAGAAATCGGATTTTTCGCCTAAACTCCCTTTAACATCAATTTTATTTTCACCATACACAAGAGACAGTGCCGGCACATTTAAAAATTGCTGATTATTGGCATTAAGATCACCGGTTAATTTCAGATTTTTCTGCTGCAACAATCCTTTTAAATCGATATTCGAGATATCTACATTCCAGTCTGAACCTAAATTGCCTCGCGCTGCATAACCTTTCGATTTAAGTGAGCCGGAAAGCTGGGCAGGCCAATCAGCCAATAATGATTTAGTATTAATGTCATTTAACGCAAGGTTTGCATCCCATTGGACACCATCTACCCAATCCGCAGCTCCTTGTAACTGAGCCTTACCCCCTAATGTATTTAGCGTTAAATCTTGAACATTAAAATGTGTCAGCTCTCCATTGCCTTTCAATAGCGCAGAACTTGGCGGTATCCCCATACCTTTTGCGCTCAGATTTGCCACCAAATCATATTGAAGTAGATCACCACTTAAGCGAATATCAATATTCTCTAACTTCAACACATCATCCCCTTGCTGTACTGCAAAAGGATAACGCATTGACTCACTTTTTAAACTAAGATCAAAAGGTGTTTTAGCTTCGGCTAATTGAACATTACCGCTAACAGTCGCGTTAATTGCGCCTTTAGTTAAAACATTCAGTCTTGTTGTTTCATATAATTCACCGGAAATATCAGCGTTAATATGGCTAAACGGAAGTTTCACCTTTGCATTTTTTGCCTCATACCCTTCTAGATTCCATACCAATGGATAATTATCTTTTAAGGATAATTCCCCTTTTGCTGTCAAATCACCTTGATCGCTTTTAAAATCAAGGTATTGCAAAGCAAGATGTTGATCTTTTGCTTGTGCTTTTAAATCTAAAGAATCTACTTTTAACAAAGAAATCGGCTCAATATTGTTTCCTTTTTCATCCTTAGCTTTTTGTGCAAGGGCTACATTTTTTACCTCAATTTGCTCAACCATTAAATCTAAAGGTAATGTAAAGCGAACTTGTTTATCTAATAATGGTTTTTCCAATTCGGCGCGAATAGTTGCCCAGTCAATATTGTTGCGTGGTTCTTGAGCCACTTTTTCCGGCGTTTTACCTTGCAATTCATGGAATTGCTCAACAACTTTTTCTCCTGTTTTTTCTACAGCTTCTTTTACGACCTTATCTGCTACTTCTTGGGCATTGGTTAGTGTTGTCGGTAACTCATCGTCCGATTTTGCTATTTTTTCATCAAAATCAACCGCTTGTTTCTGTTCTGCTTCCTCTAATTTTAAAGCTAACAACAGATTTAAACCGTCTAATTTGGTCGAATGTAGCGTAACTGAACGCCCTTTCCCGGAAAGAGCTGAGTGAAAATGGTTAAGGTGAATTTCTGTTTCATCCACCTTCACATCAATATTGTCCAGCTGAATATTGTTAGCAGAAATTCCAAGCGGCAAATTCAACTCGGTAAAGGGCTTTGTATCCTCTTTTTCTTGAGAAGGGGGTAATTTAGTAGTATCAATGACCACTGAAGTATCTTTCACACTCAGATTATTCAGGCAGACTTCATAATGCACCAAGCAATTAAAACCAAGATGTAAATCAGCTTTACCTACCTGTACATTCACACCATCTATCACAAACTGAGTATCGGTTAATGTCAGCCCCTCTTGCAGGCTACCTTCTACCATCCCAATTTGTAATGGCTCAACAAATTTATCTACCAACGTAAGCGCTTTACGCTGCCCATATCCTGTAGCTAAAAACAGAAGCGGAATTAACAACACAATAAGCAATACGCAAATCCCCCAACGTAACCAACGCCATGTTGGAGCTTTTGAGGAGGTTTTATCGACTTCATTTTTATCCGATGTAGGAGATGCCTGTTCAGGCAGTATCGTATTTTGATTTTGCATTACTTGTTGTTTTTCTTCGTTCATAGTCGTGATTAATAACTGTAAAAATTTATCTAAAATTGACCGCTTGCTGCCACTTAAAGATCCGAACCTAAACCAATATAAATTTGAAAGCCTTTTTTATTATCAGGCGATTTCACCGGTGTACCGACATCAAATTTAATTGCACCGATTGGCGATGCCCAACGGACACCAATACCTGTTCCCGAATGTAGATCTTTGGTTTTAAATTTATTAGAAGCCAACCCGGTGTCGTAAAATATTGCCGCCCACCACCCCGGGTAAACCTGGTATTGATATTCGACCGCACCTGTCGCTAAGTGAGAGCCGCCAACACGTTTTCCATTTTTAGGATCACGCGGAGAAATATCTTTATAGCCAAAGCCACGAACACTCATATCACCACCGGCGAAATAACGCAAAGCCGGTGGAATACGCTCAAATTGATTCGCCTTTATATAACCGATTTCTGCTCTTAAGTAGAAACGATGATTATCAAAATAGGTTCTAGCCCAAGAGGTTGAAGCCTTATAACTATAAAAATTTACATCTGAACCAAAAGCTTTACTCCCCCAGTTTACGGTTAATTTTTGCGTATCGCCCCATAACGGATAAGGTTTACCATCTGTTCGGGTTCTGTTGAGCGAAGCGGTTGGATAAATTAACAATGTTTTAAAACGATCTTGTGCTTGAGTAAAAGAATCATAACGCGCTTTTACGCCAGCTGAAAATGACCAACCGGTTTCACGCGTCCAAAAACGTTGTAATCCTAAAGTTGCCGCGGTTGATTTGGTGTCATTTTGGTTTTCGTTTTCCAAAGTACCGGATAATTGATAATAGTAGTGTAAAGGGTCTTTCCTTAACGGAATGTTATAACCTAATTCAAATGTTTGCTCAGGCTTTGATACATAAGTTCGAGTCTCAATGCTGTGACCACGGCTGTTTAGCCAAGTTTTTTTCCAGTTAAGTTGTAAACGTGGACCAACTTCAGTTTCAAAACCAATTCCAATTTCTACTTCGTTCTTCTTTCTTGGTTTGAAAAGGACATTTAAGTTCACCCGTTTATCTTGTTCATTTAAGTGAGGCTCAACCATAACAGACGAAAACCATTTACTCGATAAATAGTCTTGAGTTAAAACGGAAAGATCGCTTGCTAAATAAGGATCACCTGTCTGGATTTTGAGAATATTGCGTAAATATTCTTCTTGAATTTGATTATCCACAAAAGTGATATCCCCATAGAGATAACGGCTACCACTGTCATAGCCCAAACGCCAGTCTGCTTTGTGATCGAGTGGATAAACTTCTAAGCGATGATATAGCCAATGTCCATCAAAATACCCTCGACTAAAAGCATTGCTTTCAATATTACTTTTAAAATTTTCATAGGTTTTATGATTAAGCCTAGATCCTGATTTCGGTGCCTTTTCAACTAATCGAATAAATGCATCATCTTCTTTCGCTTCACCTTGCAAGACGATATCAGTCTCATCAATTTTGACAGTTTCTTTGCCTAATTGTACATTTAACACCAATAGCGGTTTCTTTCCGTTACGAGGAAGCTGCACAAATTGATATTGGCTGTTGTAATAACCTAAAGCTCTTAATGCTTTATCAACATTGGTTTGTACTAAATATTGATAGCGTTCTGAACCATCTGCATATTCATTAGCAATTTGGGCTAAATATAAATTGACATTTTTCTTTGCCTCTTTATCTCTAATGCCTTTTATTTCTAAATCGACGAGTGGCTCAACCCTATCTTCTTCTATCAATTCTTCTGAGGAGGCTTCTGCTAAGTCCTCTTCTAATTCTTCAACTTTATCGGCATCGATATCTGTAATACGCTTAGACGGCTCTGCTTGTGCCATTGAGGCGAACGCAACTAAACAGCAATATGTTAAAAAATGAAATTTTGTATTCATTGTTGACCTTTTATTCTCTTGGAATACCACGTAAAAGCGGAATGCTTTCATAAGGCGGTATAGATGTAACTGCCGGCTCATGCTCAAATAGCATAATAAGTGGTTTTTCCGGTGTGACTTTTTCGTTTCGCCAAAGTGCTCCGATACTAACTAACTCAACCTCTTTGGGTAATTTGGCTAAAGTATTCTTCAACACACGAATTGTATTTTGACGTGGATGCCCAATAACCACCGCTACGCCGTATTTCTTTGCGCGTTCAACGGCTAATAAAAACTGCTTTTGCACATTGGCAAACTCATCGCTATCGTCTAAGAAAATATCTCGCTCCAGTGTACTGATACCCATTTGGCGGGCAATTTTTGCAGCAACACTGCTACCAATGGTTTTACTATCTAAAAAGAATAGTTGATTTTCTTTTAGCACATTCATCAAATTTATCATCGTTTGACTATCTGAGGTTGCACCACTTCCCATATGATTATTTAAACCAATAGCATATGGTACTTGACCACGAGAACTCTCAATAAGTTTCCGAAGTTTTTCTTCGCTATCACCAATTTTAAGTCCGCCTTGTTCAATAGGTTGCTTGGATTTAGGCTCCATTGGCAGGTGAATTAAAATATCCCGCTTTTGGTGATGAGCATCAATCGCTCTGGCTTTCGCATAAGGGGCCGATGGAATAATCGCCACACTCACCTCTTTCGGCATTGATAAGATAGCCTTATCTTCTTTTACTCGATAACCGACATCATCAATAACAATAGCTAGTTTTGCTGCCTGTGCAAGCGGTGGAAAAAACAGAAAAATTTGCAAAAAAATACTCAAATTTAATCGCTTGTAAACTTCTTTTAACATTAATTATTTCACCAAATTTAAAGGATTAATCGGTGTTCCTTTTCGAGTCACACCAAAATAAAGAGCTGATCGATTTTGTCCTCCGCTGTTACCCACTTTGGCAATCACCTGACCACCTTGTACCCGGCTTCCTTTGCTAACGGAAATTGATTGGTTATAGCCATAAAGGGAAATATCTCCATTGCCATGATCAATTGCAACCATTTGCCCATAACCTGCAAGCCATTGTGCCATAATCACCCGACCGGAAGCCATTGCTTTCACAGATGTACCGGCAGGTGCGGCAATAACAACACCATGCCAATTATTACCAAACTTAGTAATCACGTTGCCCGATACCGGCATCGTATATCTACCGGCCTTAATTGGTGTAGTATCTACTTTCGCGTTAGCGTTAGATTGAGACTTAGATTTTGCTGCTTGCTGCTCACGTTTTTGAGCTTGCTCAGATTCTCTTTGTGCCTGTTCCAATTGCTGCCTTAAAGCAGCTTCATTATTCCGCAAATTCTTTAAACGGCTTTGATCTTGCTCAAGCGTTTTATCAATGGAACGTAGCGTACTCTCACGCTGGGCTTGTACTTTCTTTAAATCTCGCTCTTGTTTTTTATGTTCGTTTAATTGTGATTGATGATCTTTTTGCTGACCTTTTAACTCATCTCGTCTGGCTTTTAAGTCTGCCTGTGTTTTGCGAATTTCGTGAATGGCATCAATACGAATATTATTCATATGCTCATAATAAGCGGTCATTCTTTCTGCATTTTTTGCATCTTCAGACATTAAACGCTCTAATACAGAAGGATTAACGCCTGAACGATAAGCAGAATCCAGTTGTTCTTTTAATTTTTCTTTTTGCTGCCTCTCTTGTTTTTCAAGACGACTGATTTCAAGCTCAGTTGCCTTAATGGTTTGGCGAATTTCACCTAATGACATTTCTGTTTTTTGCAGTTTATCTAACACTTTGCCCATTTCAACTTCTTGGGTTTTTAATGTTGATTGTAAAGCAGTACGCTTTTGTTTCTGCTCATTAATTTTAGAAGTTTGTTGCTGAATTTTCTGCTGAATCTGATTAAGGTTATTTGCAAAAGAAAAAGATGCGGAAAGGCTAATTGCTCCGCCCAATAGTAATGCCCAAAAGTCAAAATTTCTTCGTTTCACAAGTATTCCTTTTTTATTCCAAATATCGCTAAGGCTATATTCTAATCGGTTATTTGCTTAAGATCAGCTTTTTAGTGAAAGAATTTAACTATCTATTTCAAAATGGAGAGAATTTTGCTATAAATAACGCAGTTTTAAATCCGTTATTTTTTACTCAAAGCAAGGAGTTATTATGCAATTAGTATTTATCCGCCACGGTTTCAGTGAATGGAATGCTAAAAACTTATTTACAGGTTGGCGTGATGTTAATTTAACAGAGCGTGGTATTGAAGAAGCAAAATCAGCAGGTCAAAAATTAAAAGCAGCAGGTTTTGAATTTGATATCGCTTTCACTTCTGTTTTAACTCGTGCAATCAAAACCTGTAATATCGTGTTAGAAGAATCTGATCAATTATGGATTCCTCAAGTGAAAAACTGGCGTTTAAATGAGCGTCATTACGGTGCGTTACAAGGTTTAGACAAAAAAGAAACAGCAGAAAAATACGGTGATGAGCAAGTTCACATCTGGCGTCGTTCTTACGATATTTCTCCTCCGGATTTAGACCCACAAGATCCAAATTCTGCTCATAACGACCGCCGTTATGCAAATTTACCGAAAGATTTAATTCCAAATGCCGAAAACTTAAAAATCACGCTTGAGCGTGTATTACCATTCTGGGAAGATCAAATTGCTCCGGCATTAATTTCCGGCAAACGTGTTCTTGTAACCGCTCACGGTAACTCATTACGTGCATTAGCAAAACACATTGAAGGAATTTCTGACGCAGATATCATGGATTTAGAAATCCCAACCGGTCAACCATTAGTGTATGAATTAGACGATAACTTAAAAGTTATCAGCAAACGTTACTTATAATGGTAAATTTTCGATAAAAAACAACCGCTTGTAATCATCAATTACAAGCGGTTAATTTTTTCATCTTTTTTGCAAATTAGAAATCTAATAACTCTTTCTCTTTTGCTGCCAATACTTCATCAACTTTTTTGATGAAAGTATCAGTAATTTTTTGAATATCTTCTTCGGCTTTATGCTGCTCGTTTTCGCTGATCTCTTTATCTTTCAATAATGCTTTGATTTGATCATTCGCATCACGACGAACATTACGGATAGCTACTTTACCTTGCTCCCCTTCTGCTTTGACGATTTTGATTAAATCACGGCGACGTTCTTCTGTTAACGGTGGAAGTGGAACGCGAATAGTGGTACCGGCAGATGATGGGTTTAAGCCCAAATCTGAGGTTAAAATCGCTTTTTCTACCGCTGAAATTAAAGATTTATCAAACACGTTTACCGCAAGGGTACGTGCGTCTTCAGCAACTACGTTTGCAACTTGGCGTAATGGTGTCGCTGAACCATAATATTCAACTTGAATGCCATCTAATAAAGAAGGTTGAGCACGGCCTGTACGAATTTTCGCAATATGACCTTTTAAAGCCTCTAGGCTTTTTTCCATACGATCTTGTGTATCTTTTTTGATTTCGTTAATCATTGATTTTATCCTTTATAAAAAAACAGAGAAATAAATTATTCAGAAATGGTTGTACCTTCTTCGGTACCAAACACGACTTTACGTAATGCACCCGGTTTGCCCATATTAAACACTCTAATCGGCATACCGTGATCACGAGCAAGAGTGAATGCCGCTAAGTCCATCACTTGTAATTCTTGGTCGATAACTTGTGCATAAGTCAGTTTATTATAGAGTTTCGCATCTGCGTATTTTGCCGGGTCTTTGTCATAAACGCCGTCCACTTTTGTGGCTTTTAATACAACATCAGCTTCAATTTCAATACCACGTAAACAAGCCGCCGAGTCGGTCGTAAAGAACGGGCTACCGGTACCTGCCGAGAAAATGACTACACGCTTTTCTCTTAACATTTTAATTGCTTCAGACCAGTTATAGGTATCACAAATACCGTTTAACTGGAATGCTGACATCAATTTTGCGTTCACCTCTGCACGGTGCAAGGCATCACGCATTGCTAGGCCATTCATTACAGTGGCAAGCATGCCCATATGATCGCCCACTACACGGTTCATTCCCGCTTTTGCTAATTTTGCACCACGAAATAAGTTGCCGCCACCAAGAACAACACCCACTTCCACGCCTTCGGCGAGAAGTTCTTTAATCTCTAACGCCATACGATCTAGAATGGACGGATCGATACCAAAACCTTCGTTCCCTTGTAAAGCTTCGCCACTTAATTTGAGAAGAATTCGTTTATAGATTGGGTTACTCATTTTAATTGCCTCTTATACTGTATGGACTAAACACAAAATTACGCTATTATAGAACAATCCTTTTCTACGATAAACTGAAAAATTTTAACTAAATGAATTCAAAACAAATTTTCGGCATTATTACAGCTCTTTTCTTAGCAAGTTCTGCAAGCTATCTTATGCTCATCGGCTCAGGATTTTTCCCACAGCCGACTATTTTAGAGCTGCTTTTTGGGATTTTTCTTATCATTGCATTAGCCAGTTCCAAGTGGACTTACTATTTTCTGCTGCTGCCAATCAGTATTGCCTACGCTTTTTATACCCCGGTTGGGATTAATTTCGGTAAGCCTACCTATGAATATATTGCTTCTATTTTTGCCACCGATATGATGGAAAGTCGTGAGTTTCTTGCTCAACTGCCCATATTGCATATTTTAGCAGGCATTGGGATTGTACTAGCGGTCATTTTTTATCGAAAAATTACCAATATTTATCATATTCGTTTTCTAAAAAACAAAACCTTTGTGATGAGTGCATTTATTTTGATGCTCTTCTCTCTTGCGCCTTTTAAATTCTTCCATGAATTTTACCAATCAAGCTTAAAAGTCAAAAAAGAGTTAGAGGTATTAAATAATTTAACATTGGAGTCAAAATGGGGAGAATCAACACTCAACGAAAATGCTAAATATGATGACTACATCTTAATTATGGGCGAAAGTGCAAGAAAAGACTACCACCATGCTTATGGCTACCCGGTCCCTAACACACCGTTTATGAGTTCAGCAAATGGAACGCTAATTGATGGCCTAACTGCCGGCGGCACTAACACGATCGCCTCTCTGCGGTTAATGCTCACTAAACCGGATACGGAAAAATGGGAAGCAAACTATTCTTTGACCTTAATTGATTTGATTAAGTCTGCTGGGGTGAAAACCTACTGGATTTCCAATCAAGGTTATTTGGGTAATTACGACACTCCGATTTCTTCTATCGGCAATAAAAGCGATATCAGAATCTTCACCAAAGCTGGCGATTCATTAAATACCAATGTAAGCGATTTTGAACTGCTCCCGCATTTCAGTAAAGTGATTAGAGAGCCTGCAAGCGGCAAACGCTTTATTTTCTTACATTTATACGGCTCTCACCCGATTACTTGTGACAGATTAACCGATTATCCGAAAATGTTTGACGATAATAAATTACCAAAACGGTATTTTAATGTGAATTGCTATGTGTCTTCTATTAAGAAAACAGACGAATTTCTCAAACGTGTGTATGAAACTTTAGTTCAAAACCAAACAGCTAATCAGCGTTCATTTTCAATGATTTACTTATCTGACCATGGCTTATCACACGAAATGAGTAAAGATAACATTTTGATTCAAAACGGTAAGGATAAAAGTAAACTACACTACGATATCCCATTATTTAAAATTTCGAGTGATGATACTAAGCGTAATGTCTATAAAGCCTTTAAATCCGGCTTAAATTTTACTGACGGTATTGCAAATTGGATGGGAATTGAGAATCCGTTATTGAATAAAGAAATTGATTTATTTAGCAATCAGGCGGATAAAAACGATTATGGGTTGAGAAAAATCATTGAAACCCAATCAACCGTTGAAGATCCGGCCGTTGCCATTCCGATGAATAATAAAAAATAGAACGTAAAAAAGCAGGCAAAAGCCTGCTTTTTCCATCAACTCAAAGTTTGAATTAAGCGTTACCGCCGGTGATTTTAGCAACTTCTGCTGCGAAATCTTCTTCAACTTTTTCGATACCTTCACCCACTTCTAAACGGATGAAGTTAGATACTGAAGTACCTACTGATTTTAAGTATTGGCCCACAGTTTGTGATGGATCCATTACGAATGGTTGACCGGTTAATGAAACTTCACCGGTGAATTTAGCCATACGACCTTCAACCATTTTCTCAGCGATTTCTTTTGGTTTACCTGAGTTCATCGCGATTTCGATTTGGATTTCACGCTCTTTTGCAACAACATCTGCAGAAACATCTTCTGGGTTTACGAATTCAGGTTTGCTTGCAGCAACGTGCATTGCTACTTTGCGTAATTCTTCTTCAGAACCTTCACCAGCTACTAATACACCGATTTTCGCACCGTGTAAGTATTGTGCAATCACATTACCTTCTAAGAACTTAACACGACGAATGTTCATGTTCTCACCGATTTTAGCAACTAATGCAACACGTTTTTCTTCAAATTGAGCTGCTAATGCTTCAATAGAGATGTCTTTGTTTGCTGCTGCATAGTCTGCAACTTCGTTTGCTAAACCTAAGAAACCTGCATCTTTTGCTACGAAGTCAGTTTGGCAGTTCATTTCAACTAATACACCGAAACCTTTCGCTACGCGAGCTAAAATTACACCTTCAGCTGCGATGTTACCTGCTTTTTTAGCTGCTTTCGCTTGACCAGATTTACGCATGTTATCGATCGCTAACTCGATGTCACCGTTTGCTTCTTGTAATGCTTTTTTACATTCCATCATACCTGCGCCGGTACGTTCACGAAGTTCTTTAACTAATGATGCTGTGATCTCAGCCATTTTTTAATTCCTCTTGATTTGATACGGGAAAGACAGGCATTCACCTGTCTAGAGATTTTATCGTTTAGGGCAGGTTAAAACCTGCCCTTACAAACTGAATTATTCAGCTGCTGCTTCTGCGGCAACTTCAACTTCTTGACCACGACCTTCTTTGATTGCAGCAACCGCTGAATCTAAGTAAAGTTGGATTGCACGTGTTGCGTCATCATTACCAGGGATGATGTAATTAACGCCATCTGGAGTTGAGTTAGTATCAACAATCGCAAATACCGGAATACCTAAGTTGTTTGCTTCTTTGATTGCGATATGCTCGTGATCAGCACCGATTACAAATACTGCATCCGGTAAGCCGTTCATATCTTTGATACCGCCTAAGCTTAACTCTAATTTCTCTAACTCACGAGTACGCATTAACGCTTCTTTTTTAGTGATTTTGTCAAAAGTACCGTCTTGAGTTTGAGTTTCTAAATCTTTTAAACGTTTGATTGATTGACGAACGGTTTTCCAGTTTGTCAACATACCACCTAACCAACGGTGGTTAACGTAGAATTGTTGGCTATCTACTGCTGCTGCTTTAACTGCTTCACTTGCCGCACGTTTTGTACCAACGAATAATACTTTACCGTTATTGCTTGCAATACGTGTTAATTCCGCTAATGCTTCGTTAAATAATGGTAATGTTTTTTCTAAGTTGATTACATGAACACCGTTACGTGCACCGAAAATGAATGGTTTCATTTTTGGGTTCCAGTAACGAGTTTGGTGACCATAGTGAACGCCCGCATTAAGCATATCGCGCATAGAAACTTGTGCCATAAGAATTTTCCTTCAAAGTTGTTTGTTTTGCCACTTATGAACGGCAAAACGGGGTTTAGCCTCCACATATCCTAGAAAATCGATCTATAAAATAGACACCCCAATTTCTAGCTTGTGATATGTGTGTGTTTTAGTGTTAAAAAATAAATGTTTACGCTTTCTGCCCGAAACAGACAAAAAACGGTGCATATTATGCCAAAAAACAGACAGCATTACCACTCTTTTTCGCACTCAAAATGCAAAAGATAACAAAAAGAAAAACGGTCGGTTTTGCAAAAATTTGCCACAAAACGCACAGCGTTTTGAACGTTGGCTTTGCCAACGGCTCCATAGGAGCGAACAAAATTGCACACAATTTTGAGAGTAAAATCCGACCGCTTGTAAGGATAATTAAGCCTATTTTTTAGTGATCGCGCCTAAAATTCCACGCATAATTTGCTTGGTCACTTGGTTGCGTAAATTTCTACCCACAGAATGTGCCACTTGGCTCACGACCTGTTCGGTAACAGATTGATCTTTTTTCTTTTTTGAGCCAAAAATCGAAGAAATAATACCACCGAAGAAATCATTGTTCGCTTCTGCTGCCGCCGCTTGCTCAGCCTTAACTTGTTCTGCTTTGGCATTAAGGCGTTCAAAAGCAGATTCATTATCTACAAATTGACTATAGTGATGGTATAAATCATCTTGTTTCACTAACGCAGATCGCTCACCGGTTGCAAGCGGTGTAAGCTGGCTTTTCGGTGGATAAATATAAGCAATCTCAACCGGCGTTGGCATCCCTTTTTCATCTAATACAGAAACTAAGGCTTGCCCAACACCTAATTGAGTAATGGCTTCTACCACATCCACATCTTTATTGGCACGGAAGGTTTCCGCTGCTGATTTCACCGCTTTTTGATCACGCGGAGTGAAAGCTCGTAATGCGTGTTGAATACGATTACCTAGCTGACCTAACACCGAATCCGGCAAGTCTAACGGATTTTGTGTTACAAAATAAACACCTATACCTTTAGAACGAATTAAACGTACCACCTGTTCGATTTTGTCCACCAATACTTTCGGGGCGCCATCAAATAATAAGTGAGCCTCGTCAAAAAAAAGCACAAACTTCGGTTTTTCCGGATCGCCTACTTCAGGTAAGTTTTCAAATAATTCTGCCATAAACCAAAGTAAGAACGCTCCATACATTCTTGGTGAGTTGATTAATTTTTCCGAATTTAAAATATTGATTACACCGCGACCGTCACGGGTTTGGAGCCAATTATGTAAATCTAATGCAGGCTCACCGAATAAATTCGCTGCTCCTTCATTTTCAAGTGCTAACAACGCGCGCTGAATCGCTCCCACACTCGCAGCGGAAACATTCCCATATTCCACTTGAAATTCTTTTGCATTATCGGCAACGAATTTTAATAACGCACGTAAATCTTTTAAATCAATGAGCAGTAAACCTCTGTCATCCGCCACACGGAAAACAAGATTTAATAAGCCCTCTTGTGTATCGTTTAAATTTAATAAACGAGCAAGCAACATTGGCCCCATTTCTGAAATCGTGGTGCGAAGCGGAATGCCAGACTCACCAAACACATCCCAAAATGACACAGGATAACCGTTTAAATACGCCTCGCCACCTAAATTAAACATTTCAATGCGTTCTGCAATTTTTCCGGAAAAATTGCCCGCTTGTACAAGGCCTGACAAGTCACCTTTTACATCAACTAAGAACACCGGCACGCCATCATCACTAAAGGCTTCTGCCAATTTGCGTAAAGTTACGGTTTTACCGGTACCAGTCGCCCCTGCCACTAAACCGTGACGATTCGCCATTTTTGAATTCAGAGAAATCACTTCCCCTGATTCGGTTTGAGCAATGTTATATAAACTCATATCAAATTCTCTTCTTTGAATTAACTTTTTGTTCCGATAAGGAATCCTCTATCCCAATTACTACGATATTGTGCAGGAAGTTGCTTTACATTATAACCGCAATATTCACTTCGCTGCTGTAGCATCCGTAGTTTCTGAGTCTGGAAAGATTTTCCTACACGATAACCATCTAAATACCAATCATCACTGTCTTTACAAGCTGTTGTATTAATTCTCTTGGTTGTTACCTTAGGATTTACAACAGGCTGGTTGCTTGATGTTGGGAAGGTAGCTAGTTTAGAAATTATACGTTCTCTTTTGATTGTTGATTTATCAATAGAGGCATGTTGATTCGCCGACTCTGAGAATAACCCCATATCCTCCTCCCATTTATCTAATGTGCTACACCCTGCAATCACCAGAATGCTACACACGATTGCCGCGAACTTAGGTAAGTTCATATTTCTCCCTTCAATTTGAGTTGTTAAAACATAATTGCTATTAATCATTTTGTTCTAGTTACGCCCATTTCGTTTCTGTACAAAAGCATGTTTATTTCTTGAACGATTTACTTTCGGCAAAGGTAGTAACGAGCTTTTATCATATTGACTAACGGGAATTTGGTGCCCGATATACTCCTCTATCGCCGGCAAATTAACCGCGTAACGCTCGCAAGCGAAGCTGATAGAATGCCCGCTCTCCCCTGCTCGACCAGTTCTACCAATGCGGTGAACGTAATCTTCTTTATCATCAGGTAAGTCATAATTAAACACATGTGTGACATCCGGAATATGTAAACCTCGGGCGGCAACATCTGTTACAACTAAAATATCTAAATTGCCTTTAGTAAAATTATCAAGTAAGGACAGACGCTTTTTCTGTGGAATATCTCCGGTCAACATACCTACACGATGGCCATCTGCAGATAAATATTGCCAAATTTCTTCGCATTTATGCTTGGTATTAGCAAAAACCATGCAACGCTCCGGCCACTCTTCTTCAAGTAACGTTAATAATAGGGCCATTTTATCTTCATTAGAGGGATAAAATAGCTCTTCTTTAATACGATGCCCCGTGCGTTGTAGCGGCTCAATTTCAATATATTCGGCGTTATTCATATCTTCATAGGCAAGCTCTCTCACTCTTGGGGAAAGCGTTGCTGAAAATAATAGTGTTAAGCGTTTCTGCGGTGGCGGCGATTTACGCATAAGGTAACGGATATCTTTAATAAAGCCCAGATCAAACATTCGATCCGCCTCATCTAGCACAATTACTTGGATTTTATCTAAATTAATAATGCCTTGTTTAACATAATCAATCACACGCCCTGTTGTACCGACTAAAATATCTACACCTTTTTCAATTTCTTGTAGCTGTTTATCATAACCATCACCACCATAAGCAAGGGCCAATTTCAGATCAGAATGTTGTAGGAAAAGCTGTGCATCTGCTGCAATTTGCACGGCTAATTCTCGGGTAGGAGCTAAAATTAATGCTCTAGGCTGATTTTTAGCTGCTTTAATTTCATTACTTAACAAATAATGGAAAGTTGCGACTAAAAAGGCTAACGTTTTTCCCGTGCCTGTTTGAGCTTGCCCTGCAATATCATTACCGGAAAGCGTAATCGGAAACGTTTTTGCTTGAATCGGTGTACAAAATTCAAAACCTTTGCTATCTAAGGCATTTAATACATTCGTGTGAATAGGGAAATCAATAAAGCGGTGTTCTGTAAGATGATTCGACATCATAAATTCCTTATATTTTTAGCTTATTTATTGCCATAAATGTAGCATATTATTATGTGCTATGCATAATTTTGCCTCATTTCTTACACATTACTATAAAGAAAAAATATGGCAAACCGATCTTTGCTCAAAATTCATTCAACCAAGCCAAAGTACGCACTATTGCCATAAATTTTTTATTGAAATCCGACCACTTCTCAAAAACGTATAAAAATCAACCAAAAAGCACTTAACATTAACAATTTTTTCATACTTCAAAATTGATTACAAATCTAGATTAATTCAAGTTTCCAAATAAATTTACTATTCACATTTTTTACCATTAAGAAATTAACAAAATATTAACAATAAAATAATAAATTACAAAAATATAACATTGGTTTGTTTGAATCTTAAATTTGTAGCATTTACATAACTTTCATAAAGATCTAAAATACACTCCATTACGCAGTAGATGTTATTGCGTATCATTACCAAATGGAAATTAATAAAATTTCTAAACTATTATATATACTTTATTTTAAAATAAAAGGAGACTCAAATCATGTTATCAACTCTAACAACAAAAGCTTACATTGCTGTAACTGAAGGTTTTCGTTCATTTAAAGAAAACCAAAAAGGTGTGACTGCTATTGAATACGGCTTAATTGCTGTAGCGGTAGCTGTATTAATTGTTGCTGTGTTCTATAGCAAAGATGGCTTTATTCAAAAATTACAAGCTAAATTTGGTGACTTGACAAAAGCTATCGAAGGCGCAGCTACTACTATCAAGAAATAGTAAGCATACAAATATCCTTATGTCTTTTAGACATAAGGATATCTTTAGTCCATTATGAACATTAAAGACTTTATTCGATTTTGTCAGCAACAAAAAGGGATTACCTCAATTGAATATGGCTTAATTGGTTGTGCAGTGGCAGTATTTGTTGTATTTGTGTTATACGGTGATAACAGCTTCAGCAAAGAAACCTTAATAAAATTTGAGCAATTTGCAAACTTAGTTAAAAGCGCACTTTTGACCGTTTCGTGATCCTTTTAATCAGTTGCAGATATGTACAAATAATAATTAAGGTGAATTACTTTTATGTTGTTATTTCACTTCCGTTCTATTTTACTTGCCGCCATTATTTTATTGTTAATAAGGCTTTCTTGGACAGATCTCCAACAACGTATTATTAGTAATCGAATCATCGTAGCACTGGTATGTGTAATTATCCCATTCAGTTGGCTTACACATAGTACGTTCTACTTCTTACCGGCGTTACTTTGCTTAATCATCGGTTTTCTGCTTTTTTTATGTAAAGTAATTGGTGCCGGCGATGTGAAATTACTTTCTGTCTTGATGTTGGCTGTCCCCACAGAATATGCCCCATATTTTCTTTTTCTAACTGCATTATCAGGGCTGATACTCATTATTATCGGTAGCTTGTTCTTTTTTCGTTCTATTCGAGAAAAAGGGCTCCCCTATGGGATTGCAATTAGCTCGGGCTTTTTAGCGACAGTCGTGCTATTTAGCCTATAACGATTTATCACTTAAGGAAATAGACAATGAATTACAGGGTACTATTTATCACCTCTCTTTTCATTATTCTTATTGGGTTTGGCGGGTTGTTTATGTTGCCGAATTTAAATACAGAAAATTCAGAAACTACTGTAGAAGCCCCCCAACAAAATGATGTGCAGAGTTCATCTGCAGAATCTACAGAAATAGCGGAAAAAACTATTACCGTTATTACATTAAACCGAGATTTACCTAAAGGCTCTCTTCTGCAATCAGAGGATTATTCCTTATCTGAATTAAAGGTAGGAGAAACAGATCCATTAACCGAGTCAGATCTTAAGCCTCTGCTTGATAGCGTAGAAAGCCACTCCTTACAAGGTTTTTTGCTCTCGGAAGATACACAATCAGGCTCTTTACTTAATCCTAAACTATTAATTTCACCTGAAGATCCTCGTTTTATTTTGATGAGTATTGATTCAACGGAAGAAGTTGCTTATCGCATTTATATTCGCGATACCGAACAATATCTATTGGATTCACTACGTGGTGGAGATGTTGTTTCTATTTATAGTGTACAACAAGATCTTGCTCATCAAGAAAGAGAACAAACTTCAATGACAAAATTGGCTGATAACTTCAAAGTATTACAAGTAAAAAAATTTACTCAAGAAGATACAAAGAATGAAAGCTCAAATAATAAAGATTATCTAGGCTATGTGAGCATTAAGATGAATGCACAACAAGTAAAAGAATTTTATTCGCTAGATAAACAGGCCAAACTCATTGCTCTGCCAATGGGTACTAATACTCAAACGATAAATCATCGTGGAATGTTTATTCGCCAATTAAGAGGAAAAAATAATGCTAATTAATAAATTCCAAAGAGCAGCATTCTATTGTGCAATGTGTAGTTTGTTTGCATTACCTAATCATATTTCTGCAAAAACATTTAATTTAGAACAAGGGCAAAGTCAATTAATTAAGACTTCACAGAAAATTGATACTATTTTTGTTTCATCACCGGATGTTGCAGATTATGAAATTTTAGATGACAACACATTTATGCTTTATGCCAAAAATGAGGGTAAAGCAGAAATTATTGCATTTGATAATAACGGTAATGCTTTAACAGAAGATTTTGTTAATGTAAACAATGTAATAAATAACATTTCTGCAACAAATGAACAAATCCAAACTCGTTTTCCGGATAGTGGTCTTTCCGTTAAGAAAATTGGTAAGGCTTATGTTATTGAAGGTAAAGCTAAAAACTCAATTGAAAGTGAAGAAATTAACCGCATTGTAGGCGAAGCCTTAGGTTCTCAGAAAAAGGTGATCGAAAAGAAAATTAAACATGATAACGCAGAAGAAGAAGTCCCTTTCTTGAATAAATATCAATATGATGGGGTTATCAATAATGCGAATGAAGAAGCTGCAACTCAAGTTAATGTGAAATTAACTGTTGCAGAAGTGAACAAAACTTTCTCTGATGCAATCGGTATTAACTGGAATAACTTAAGTGGTAATTTCTTCAAAAATTTAGGCGGAGCCTCAATTAGTGGAGGCTTTGGTAATAAGGGAGGACAATTAGCTTTAGTTAATTCCAATAATCTAAATGTTCTCATTAATGCATTAGACAATCAAAATAACGGCAAAATTTTAGCAGAACCAAATATTTCTATGCTCTCCGGAGAAACTGCCGATATTTTAGTTGGCGGCGAAGTCCCTTTTGTACAACGCAATAAAGATGGTGAACTCAATATTCTTTATAAAGAGTTTGGCATTAAATTACTTGTTGGTGCAAAAGTACAAAAAAGCGATCGTATTCGTTTAATTCTTTCACAATCTGTCAGCACAATTGCTGGAAATTATGAAATTGAGAATAACTCTATTCCTATCTTTAATACTCGTCGTTCTAAGTCAACCTTTGAAGTAGGTAATGGTGAAAGTTTTATTATCAGCGGTTTATTGAATAAACAAGACCTTGAAGGAGTGAAGAAAGTACCGATTCTGGGAGATATTCCGATTTTAGGAGCATTTTTCCGCAGTGCAAATTCATCTCGTGAAAGTAAGGAACTTGTCGTAGTTGCGACAGTAAACTTAGTAAAACCGGTTGATGGCTCACAAATACTTTATCCAACATTTGAAAATACCGGAACAATGGAAAGATTTTTTAACAGTACATCATTAAAAAATGTTTACCACAAAACACTAACGTCTAACTTCTTAAAAAATGGTGGTTTTATACAATGAGAAGATTATTAACCTTATGTAGCATTTTAAGTTTGTCGCTACCCCTTTTTGCCAAAAATAATACTGAACTTTTAAGTAATACTCGACCGGCTCAACCAACTAATAGTGAAATAGTTACTCATAAATCTCTAAATATAAAACGTTTGGTTTTAGCCGATTTTTCTGCTGTAGCAATCGAAAATTTGCTTACTGAGATTAAACGCCATGCAACTAGCACAAAAGATGAACAAACCATTCATCTGATCTCTTTAGAAAACCGAGCAAAAGACTTAGCCAAAGAACTAAGTAAACGCCTTAAATCCGAAAAAATAAAAAATATGATTTATGTAGAACATCGAAAAACTACAAACAGCTTATATCCTCTTTATGTAGAAATTCATCAAACAGCAAGAAAAATGCAACCTTGCAAAGCAGATACGGCAGAAGATCATATGAGTTTTGATCCATATAAGGCTTGTACATTAAAGCACAATAACAAGCTACAACTTATATTTTAAATTACAAAAGGATTACTATGTTACTACTCGATCAAGAAAGCCGTACTGTTGATAGCGTACGTAAAATAACGGTTATTTCACAACAAAATCAGCTAAATAACCATGTTGCACAACTTTTACGGTCCCGTGGTTTAGAAAATATTGAGTTAATTAATATGGATTTTTTTGCGGCAGATAATTTATCCATTTCTGCCGAAGAAACTCTAGGAGTCATTATCGATATAGGAAATAAAACGCATCTTACTGAAATAACCGATCGCATTCACAGTATTGTGCCACAACACGTATGGTGTTGTGTAATTGGTAATAGTGACTCTATTTCTCTTGCTCAAAAGTTACTCGAACAAGGTGTTCTTTACTTTAATACAGAGACTCAATTAACCCAAATGGTAGAGCGTATTATTACAGGCGTAAATATACCGCTTATTCGGGATACTATTAAAGTGAGTATTTTAAGTTGCAAAGGTGGTATTGGTGCAAGTTTTATTAGTGCTCATATTGCCAATACCATTGCAACGAAGAAAAAAGTTCCTGTATTGCTTGCTCAAGGAAAAAATGGTTCCCAGGACCTTGATTTATTATTCGATAAAAAAATCCAAAGCGATGTTGTTCAAAGTACAGAAAATCTTGACTTATATAAAGGAGCTCCATCTCAATTAACTACGGATACATTGAATAAATATAATTTTATTGTTTATGACCAACCTATTTTTAATCTAGGTAAAGAATTTTATTCTGATATTCAAAAAGAAAGTAATACCTTTATCTTAATTGTAGAGAGAAAAATCAGCTCATTACGGGTTGCTAAACAATTCTTAGATGAATGTGAACGGCTTAAAAATACTTCAGGGCAATTAATCCGTACTTTCATATGTATTTCAGATCATAATCTTGAAATATCAAAACTGATGGCGACCACTGATATTGAACGCTTATTAAGATGTGAAGTAGATAGTGTAATTCCTTATTCTAAACATATGACATCTAACGATAAAGTACTTAATGCTAATTTAAGTCGCAATGGAAAGAAAGAAATTGAATCTCTCACAATGAAAGTAATAGGTATTCTATCTCGCCAAAAAGTTAAGGTACCTAATAAAACAGGGACATCTTTCTTAAAGAAACTTTTTAACTAAACATTATTATGCTAACAAAAGAACAACAAATATTTTTCCGTTCTGAATTATTAAGTAATCTGGATATAGAGAAACTAGATCAAATCCAAAATGAGCGGATAAAATTAATTGAAGAACTAACCCAATCTCTTCAACGTATTTCGAGTAACAGTAATATTTATCTTACGCCACAAGATGCTAATTATATGGCTGAAATTGTTGCCGATGAAATTGATGGCTATGGGCCAATTAGAGAATTAATGGAAGATGAATCTATCAATGACATCTTGGTAAATGGTCCTGATAATATTTGGGTTGAGCGTGCAGGTATTCTGGAAAAAACAGATAAAACCTTTATCAATAACGAACAATTAACAGATATTGCTAAGCGTTTAGTCACACGTATCGGACGACGAATTGATGAAGGAATGCCATTAGTAGATGCTCGTTTACCTGATGGTAGCCGTTTAAATGTGGTTATTAAGCCCATTGCAATAGATGGTACATCTATTTCTATTCGTAAATTCTCTAAATCGAAGAAATCATTACAAGATCTTGTCAATTTTGGCTCAATGACACTTGATATGGCGAATTTCTTAATTATTGCTGCGCGCTCTAGAGTAAATATTATTGTTTCAGGTGGAACCGGCTCAGGTAAAACGACACTTTTAAATGCACTTTCTAACTATATTTCTCATACAGAACGAGTACTAACGTTAGAAGATACGGCTGAATTACGCTTAGAGCAACCTCATGTTGTTCGTTTGGAAACGCGTTTAGCAGGTGTAGAGCATACTGGTGAAATTACAATGCAAGATCTGGTTATTAACGCATTACGTATGCGCCCGGAACGTATTATCGTTGGTGAGTGTCGTGGAGCAGAAGCATTCCAAATGTTACAGGCAATGAATACCGGACATGACGGCTCAATGTCTACTCTACATGCCAATAACCCACGTGATGCAACTGCACGTTTAGAAAGTATGGTAATGATGTCGAATGCCTCATTACCTCTAGAAGCAATTCGCCGAAATATTGCCTCTGCAGTAAATATTATTATCCAGGCATCTCGTTTAAATGATGGCTCACGTAAAATTACTAATATTACGGAAGTAATGGGTATGGAAAACGGCCAAATCGTTTTACAAGATATTTTCTCCTATGAACCAAGTAAAGAGCGTGATGCAAACAATAATATTATCGGTAAATTTATTAATCATGGACTTTTAACACGTTCTGCGGTTTACCAAAACGCTCAATTGTTTAATTTAAGTAACGAATTACAACATATTTTTAAGGAGCATGGATGACTGTTCTTTATTATCTTGTGTTTACCTTCGGTATATTGTTATTCATATTTACTGCTTCAGGTTGGATTAAAACCCGTAAAAAAGTTAATGCCAGAGAAACAACTTTGAGTGAAAAATTTACTCATTTGATAAAAAAAATCAAGAAAAGCATTAACTTATGGATTTATTACTTCATGGCAAGTAATAAAGATAATTTGGTTAAAAACCTTATTATTCATTTCGCTATTTTTGCCGGCTTGTATTATTTAAATGCTTCATTTATTCGTTTTGACAACCAATATTTCCTAATTGCAGAAATTCTTGCTTTTATTCTGATTGTATGGAAATTGGGAAAACGTCGTAATAAAAAAATGTTTAATGAGAAATTTCCAGAAATAATACAAGTTCTTAATTCTGCAACATCATCAGGCATTAGTTTACTACAAGCACTTGAGCGATGCGGTAGAGATATTACAGGACCTATAGGTGAGGAATTCCAAATTATTTATAAACGTTTAGCTCGAGGTGAAGACGCTATGGCAGTATTCAATGATAGCTATTCACGCTACCCTTACAAAGAATTTTATTTCTTTATCAGCATTGTTCGAACCAATCTTTCCAGAGGTGGGCAAATGCGTGAAGTTATTTCTCGTTTAGGTAGAGCAATAGCTGATTCAAATAAAATGGAACAAAAAAAGAAAGCAATGACATCTGAAGCTAGAATGTCTGCAGCTATCGTTGCGTGTTTTCCTATAGGTTTTTTCTTCTTTATGAAAATCGCCACTCCAGAGAATTTTGATTTTCTAATTAATAACCCCTCTGGACGTATCATCCTATACTACGTTATAGGAAGCGAACTTTTAGGTATGTTTATTATCTGGTGGTTAATGAGGAAATCTACATAATGAAAATCATATTATTCTTTTTACTGATTATTTTACTAGGCGTCTTCATTTTTATAATGGCATTTTCTTATAAGAAAAAGATTGATTATCACGAAGAGATACTAGCAGGTAACCGCCCTAAAGAAAACAACGAAGAAGAAAGACCAAAAGGCAAAACGAAACAGCAAATTGAGCTGGAATTATTACTGGTTAATCACAGCCCTTTACTTAAGTTATTAGGGCTAATTGATAAAAATATTAAAATAAAATTATTTGCCATTTTATTTTTAACTTTTATTAATTACTTAATTAATAAAGATCAAACTGCGTTTATATTAGGTTGTGCATTTATTATTGTACTTACTATTCTAATTCCAAGTATTGTAATTAATACAATTTTAAAAAGTAAAATTAAACGTATTATGAATGACATTCCCGGTTTTATCGACTTAGTTGCAGTAAATGTTCAAACAGGTATAGGTGTTGAGTCTGCGTTTAAGCAAGTCGCTATAGATTTTGAACATTTAAATGCCGATTTAACTTATGTCATCTTACGAATTATTCGCAAAGCGGAATTAACCAACTTTAGCGCTGCACTGCAAGATCTGGCAATTTCTTTACCAACTAAAGAAATTCGGATGTTCTGTACAGTAATACAACAAAGCTTAAATTTTGGCTCTTCGCTTTATGAACATTTAACACAATTGTCTGCCGACATTCGTGAAATGCAATTACTGGTAATGGAAGAAAAGCTTGGAACACTCTCCGCTAAAATGAGTATTCCTCTTATTCTATTCATTATGTTTCCAATCATTATTTTAATTGTAGCACCTGGTGCAATGAGGGTTTTACCAAATGTCTTATAAACTTATAAAAGTTACTTTTGTTTCTGGTTTATTACTAACTTTATCTGCTTGTTCAACCTTAAATCAATCTTCACATAATTTGCCTGAACGCAAAGCAGAACAGGAAAAATTGTATGAAAACACAAAAAATTACAGCGCACTTATTTCAATGTATCGAGATGAACTAAAATTAAATCAAGATCCATTGACACAATTTAAACTATCGAAAAGTTACTATCATCTGGGAGACAGTGCATCCTCACTTATCTACCTTGAACCTTTACGATTTAGTGCGCACCCATTCAATCAAGATATTGAATTGCTCTATATCCGTAATAAAATCCAATTAGGTCAATACCAAGATGCCTATTTAGCTGCCACTGATTTAATTCAACTTGCTCCTAGAAATAGTGAAGCCTATAACCTAAGAGGTATTAGCTTAGCTCAAATGGGAAAACTGGCAGATGCAGAGATCGATATAAATAAAGCACGTGAGCTATTTATTAATGATATCACCGCTATTAATAATATCGCGATGTTAAGCATTCTAAATACTGATTATCGTAATGCAGTCAATTTACTATTACCACAATATTTAAGCGGTTCTAAAGATCCTCGCCTAGTTCATAACTTAGTCTTTGCGCTGGTTAAAAGCGGTGATATTGATTACGCATTAGATATTATCCGTAAAGAAAACTTAAATACTTCGCCTGAAGATTTAGTCAATGCACTCAAAAAAACCGAAAAATTGCCTAAAGTGAGCATGAATAAATGATGAAAAGATCTGTATCTCGTTTTATTTCTAATATAAAAGGTACATCAACAATTGAGTTCAGTCTCACGATTGGACTCTTTGTTCTCGTCCTTTTTATGATTGCGGAAGGCTGCCGAATTGCACTGCTTTCCTCCTACTTGGATTTATCGATTTCAGAGGCTTCGCGTTTTGCCAAGAAAAATCCTGCCAGAAGTAACTATCAAGAAATATTTACACAAAATATAAAAAGCCCAGATAAGCTTTGGACATTTCTCAACCAAAATGCCATTACTGAAGTAACAGTGCAATATGCAAATAATTTTGATGATCTGGTCTCCGGCAAGCTTCATGGTAGTTCTGTCGGCTCGCCTTTTGCACAATATACTTTTAAGTATAAATATACACCTTTATTTTTCTGGGTGTCTAAAACTGCAGTTGAACCATTATTCACACGTAACATTGTAGTCCTTCAAGAATATGAAAAAGATAATAAAACTCCTTAAAAATAACCAAGGGTCTGTAACAGTTGAATTTATATTTATTTTCTTCCTGTTCTCCATATTACTTATTTTCCTAATTGATGTTGCGATTTTGCAATCAACAACGGGAAAATTACAACGTACTTCTTATTCCATACTCAACGTAGTAAAAGAACGCAATATCTCCGATGGCGGTAAAGAAGAAGTAACTGAAGAAGATGTAAAAAAACTGAAGAAACTTGCTGCACGTTTAATGGGAGAGTCAGATGAATCTCTTATTGATGTAACTGTACACTATTATGGATTTGAATCAATTAAACCTCAGAATCCGAATGGTGACGCTACTCGTCCGCCAAAGACAACCAAACCGTCGTCAAAAAATATTTCAACAAACAGTAATAATTGCAAATCTGCTTATACAACCAATATTACAGATGCATCCCCTATTACCGAAAATTTTAAAGGTTCAAACCGTTATGCTTCCATTTATCATGTTACGGTATGTCGAAAAATGACGAATTTATTCAAAGGGCTAACCCTAGCAAAAAGTGACTATGAGTCAGGTTTTTTAAGAGCTTCAGCCTTAGGCGTAGGTCGCTAATCTTATTTTTAGAGGATTGAGCTTATGAAAATAATATCACTATTTCAAACTAAACGTTTTATTCAAGACGAATCGGGTGTCTATACCATTATGGGTGGCCTATTAGCACTCCCTATTCTTGCACTTATTTTCGTCTCTCTTGAAGGCGCTGCGATTATTCAAGATAAAGCACGCCTTGCCGATAGTCTAGAACAAGCTGTTTTAGCACTGACCGCTGAAAATAACAGTGGGCGAAAGGCGACTGATTATAAATTATCTGGCGGTAATACAAACAATGACGGCTTTAATATGCATTCCGAAGTGGGAAAACGCGATCATCAAATCACCAAAACTTTTGTAAAAGTCTATCTCCCTCAAACAAATGAAGAGAAAATGCAATTAACGCCGGTCTGTACAACAAAGCATGAAACAAATAAAAAAGGGCATACAAGTTCAAGTGAAGTCACTTGTACTGTTGCCGGTAATATTGATCACCTTTCATGGTTTCCACTCACTGTAGGTAATATTACTGTTATCCCCCAAAATGTATCTGTTGCCAGCGAGTCCAAAGCATTCAAAAAGAATAGCTTTAATATTCCAATTGACCTAATGGTTGTAACCGATTTATCCGGTTCAATGAGATATGATTTAACTAATACACGTGAAGTCAATAATGGAAGCAGTAAACTGGGAATATTAAAATCCGTGCTTGAAGAATTGGCTGCGAAATCATTATTTAGCCCGGAATCTAATGATAACAACCGTATTGCAGTTGCACCTTTTGCACTAGGTGCACAATATTCAGATAATCAATGTATACTTCCATTTGTATTAAAAAATGATCAAATATATTCTTATCGAAGAGCTTATTATACTTCTAGTGAGAGTATGAAAAAAAGTATTACTAATTATTTATCTGGTTACTATCGGCATGAAATTGATAGAATCAAATTTGCACACAGCTTGGCTTATTTAGTTGATATCAAAAAAACCATTGAATCCATTGGAAAAGAATATCCTAAAGATCCGATTATTTTCAACAAAAACAAACTTTGTTTAGGTGAACGCAATAGAAATAGCCATAAATGGTATAATAAAAATGAATCAAGTCAATTTTTTACTTTAGTAGAAGGACTTCATGCTGAAGGAAGTACATTAGTCAGCTCAGGTTTGCTTACAGCAGCAACAATTATGCTTAAAGAAAAAAGCCGGACTGAAGAGTTAGGAGAACAGACTAAACGGGTAATTTTAGTTTTATCTGATGGTAATGATGAGCTAACTGCTGGTGATAAAGGCACTCCATTTACACAATATAGTCGAATTACCGAAAACTTTCTTTTAGGTCAGGAAGAAGTAACTCAGAAAGCTAATAATAATCAAGACTTTTATGACAAAGATAGACGTTATGTAGGCTCACTTCCACTTTATTTTAAAGATGAAACTCAACGTAGAAAATTATCCTTAAATGCATGTGATCAAATTAGAGAGAAGCTAAATCAACATAATAGAGATCAAAATACTAAAATCGTGTTTGTTGAATTTGGTTATTCTTCAAAATCCAGAAATGCTTGGGAGAAATGTGTAGGGAAAAATAACTACTACTCTGCCAATAATAGGGAATCTCTCCTTAATTCATTTAAGCAAGCAATTGGGGAAACCGATGACATCGGGCGTAGTATAAACTAACTCTCTTTAACAACAAGCGGTTGGATTTGTAAAATATTTTGCAAATCCAACCGCTTGTTGTTAAATAAAGTTTAACTTCCTTTTAATTTATTCGGCAAAATAGTTTGAAATAACTCTCGGCTCTTTAGTGGCTGAGAACCTAAATAAGGTTTTAATGCAATTCGGGTAAAGCGTTTTGCTGCCTGTTGAGTAGACTTTTCCGAAAAATCCAGCTCGGCAAATGCCAGCAGATCCCGCCCTAAAAAACTATAATTATTCTGCAGTAACGAGGCAATAAAGCCCTCATTTTCTCTAAATTGATAGCTCATATCCGCATCTACCGCCAAACCTGTTGCCGCACAATGAGTAAAATCCACACCATAACCAAGTGCTTTTAGGGTCTGAAATTCAAAGGTGCGTAAAATCGGCTCGACCTCTTGCTGAGTGGCTAACTGAGTGATGCAGGTTAAATAATGTTGAAAAAGCGTTGGGTAAGCGGTCTGATTTTCCAATACTCTTGCAAGTACTTCATTGATATAAAAACCGCTGTAAAGTGAAATAGTATTCATCGGCAAGGTTAACGCTGCCGGTTCTGCTTTGGTTAAAGTTTTCAGATCACCCTTGCCTGTCCAACGAAGCAACAACGGCGTAAAAGGCTGCAATACCGCCTTCAACGGCGAACGAGAACGCCTTGCCCCCTTGGCAAGTAATGTGATCCGCCCGTGATGTTCTGTAAAGAAATCCACAAGCAAACTACTTTCGCTGTATTCTCGACGGTGAAGTACAAAGGCTCGTTGCCATTGGTCTGTGGTCATAGTGTTCTTACTAATTATGAGGTTTTAATACTTCTGCCAAATCTCTCCCTCCCCTCTTTGCTAAAGAGGGGGGATAGATCACCACAAATTTTAAATTTATCTGGTCTTCATTACGCTCTTAAATAGCCCAATGAATACAAATAACAAACTGAATGATCACCCCTCTTTAGCAAAGAGGGGAGGGGGAGATTTGATCAAGATTTCAAAATCAACTTCAGAATATGAGCAGTTTTAGACTACTCGTCCATATACCCCAAACTTCTCAACGCGCGTTCGTCATCTGCCCAGCCAGCTTTGACTTTCACCCAAAGTTCGAGGTGGACTTGGTTGTCGAACAAACGTTCCATATCTTTACGGGCTTCAATACCAATGGTTTTGATTTTTTGACCACCGGCACCGATTACCATTTTTTTCTGTCCGTCACGTTCAACCAAAATCAAGCCGTTGATCTCATAAACGCCACGTTCGTTCATTTTAAATTGTTCAATTTCCACCGTTACAGAATAAGGTAATTCTTCGCCAGTGAAACGCATTAATTTTTCACGAATAATTTCCGATGCCATAAAACGTTGCGAACGGTCGGTGACATATTCTTCAGGGAAATGATGTTCACCCGGGCGTAGTGACTCACGAACAAATTTTTGCAGAATATGAACGTTTTTGCCACGTTGAGCCGAAATTGGGAGAATCTCCGCAAAATTGAATTTTTGTGAAAGTTCGGTAATGTGTGGCAATAATTCTTCCTTTTCTTTGATGTTATCGATTTTATTGATCGCCAACAATACCGGGGCTTTGGATGCACGCAGTTTGTTCAGCACCATTTCATCATCCTCTGTCCATTTTGTGCCTTCCACTACGAAAATGATTAAATCCACATCGCCAATTGCTGAGCTTGCCGCACGGTTCATCAAACGGTTGATTGCTCGTTTTTCTTCAATGTGAAGCCCCGGAGTATCGACATAAATCGCTTGATATTGATCTTCGGTATGAATACCAATAATACGGTGACGGGTGGTTTGCGCTTTACGTGATGTAATTGAAATTTTTTGCCCTAAAATTTTATTTAATAAGGTCGATTTCCCAACATTTGGGCGACCGACAATAGCGATAAAACCGCAATAGGTTTTTGCTGGGGTTTTGGTTTGTTCTGTCATTTGGTTTTCCTTTTATATAAGTTCCCCTCTTTAGAAAAGAGGGGTTAGAGGAGATTTGATTACGATATTAAAATTTCGTATGAGAATATTTTACTTCTACCAAATTCCCTCTGCCCCTCATAGCTTAAAGAGGGGAATTAATTATTTTTTGTCTTAATTACAGCCAATACTTTCTCTGCTGCATTCTGCTCAGCTTTACGGCGACTTGTGCCTATGCCGATAAAAATTTCATCTAAGTTAATCACTTTACAAGTCACTCGGAAAGTTTGGTTATGTGCTTCGCCTTTAATATCCAGCACATCATATTCCGGCAACGGCAATTTTTTGCCTTGTAAAAATTCTTGTAGGCGTGTTTTTGGATCCTTCTGCGAATCGCCCGGGCTTATTTCATTCAATAAATCCGCGTACCAATCTGCTACTTTTTCCATTGCTTTTGCCATATCTTGATCGAGATAAATTGCTGCTATAATGGCTTCAACGCAATCTGAAAGAATAGATTCTCGGCGGTATCCACCACTTTTTAGCTCGCCCGGTCCTAATTTAAGATAATCGCCTAAATCAAATTTACGAGCAATAATAGCTAAGGTTTGCTCTCTAACAAGGGTTGCCCGCATACGACTAAGCTCCCCTTCATTAGCTTTAGGGAATTTGTCGTATAAGGCTTTACCAATTGTGAAATTTAAAATTGAATCGCCTAAAAACTCAAGGCGTTCATTATTTTTAGCCGCCGCACTGCGGTGCGTTAAGGCTTGTGTGAGGTAATCAAGGTTATGGAACTGATAACCTAATTTTTTCTGTAATCGTTCTAATTGCATAGTATTTATTTTAGGCTTTTGCTTGCCTTTAATTTGAATAAAGGGCGTATGCAATACGCCCTGTCAGTTTATTAGTGGATGGAAGTAAACATTCTTGAGAAACGAAGCCCTTTGCTAAATAAGGCTTTGAGCGAACTTTCGTCTTGTTGTTTATCAATACTTAACCAAATAAAGCTGGCTTTGCCTACTACATTTTGTTCCGGTACAAATCCCCAAAAACGGCTGTCGCCACTATTATCACGGTTATCGCCCATTACAAAATAATGTCCTTGCGGCACTACCCATTCGCCTTCCGGCTGCCCTTCTTGTTTAAAGAAATAAGGGGCGTAGTTAAATGCCATCGGGTGATTTAAAATTTGGTGAGTGACATCACTTTTTTCAGTACGCTCAACTTGCATTTCACCTTTATAGAAGAAATCCGCGTTTGGCTTGCCTTCACTATATTCAAACGACTGTACTTCTCCATTGGCTTTGGTTAAGGTTAAGCGTTGAGTGGCAAAATCGTATTTCAGGTTATCACCACCTACTGCAATTACACGCTTAATATAATCAATATGCGGTTCGGTAGGTGCTTTAAATACGATCACATCACCACGCTGAGGCTTACCGGTTTCAATTAAGGTGTTTTGCCAAATCGGATCTTTGATGCCGTAGTTAAATTTATTTACCACTAAAAAATCACCCACGCGTAAAGTTGGCTCCATTGAGCCGGTTGGGATTTGAAAGGGTTCAAATAAAAATGAACGCAAAACCGTTACAAAAAACAACACACCGAAAAGTGAAGCAAAAAATTCGCCGACTGATGATTTTGGCTGAATCTCTGCAATCTCTTCTGCCGTTAATTCTCTACCTAAGCGTTTTTGTTGTTGTGCAATTGCCCGTTTACGTCTTGGATCGGCACTAAATTTATAAAATGCCCAAAATCCACCACAGATTAGAACTAATACAACTAAAATAATTGAAATCGTATTCGGTAGCTGCATTGAATCCAACCATTTCCAAATACTGTAAATAATGCCTAAAAAAATAATTGGCATAAATTGTGCCATTGAATGTTCCTTTTTAGTTACCCCGGCACGCTAAGCGTACTAGGCTTTTTGCAAAATTTTCAAGAAATATGACCGCTTGCAAGCGGTCGAATTTCGCATTTTTTTAGCAAATTAATCTTTGCCAACGTGAAGAATTGCTAAGAACGCTTCTTGTGGTACTTCTACATTACCGAGGGATTTCATACGTTTTTTACCCTCTTTCTGTTTTTGTAGAAGTTTTTTCTTACGGCTTACATCACCACCATAACATTTCGCCAATACGTTTTTACGCAGTTGTTTAACTGTTGAACGAGCAATTACGTGGTTGCCGATTGCTGCTTGGATTGCAATATCAAATTGTTGGCGTGGAATCAATTCACGCATTTTTTCCACTAATTCACGACCACGATAAGCCGCATTCGCACGGTGGACAATAATCGCCAACGCATCAACACGCTCGCCATTAATCATAATATCCACACGTACCATATCCGCATTTTGGAAGCGTTTGAAGCCGTAATCTAATGAGGCATAACCACGAGAAGTCGATTTTAAGCGGTCGAAGAAATCCAACACCACTTCACCCATTGGGATCTCATAAGTTAAGGCGATTTGGTTGCCGTGATACACCATATTGGTTTGCACACCACGTTTTTCCACACAAAGGGTAATTACGTTGCCTAAGAACTCTTGCGGCACAAGC
Source organism: Mannheimia granulomatis (assembly GCF_013377255.1). NCBI lineage: Bacteria > Pseudomonadati > Pseudomonadota > Gammaproteobacteria > Pasteurellales > Pasteurellaceae > Mannheimia > Mannheimia granulomatis. The sequence continues at coordinate 994,771 of NZ_CP016614.1, read as the reverse complement.
ATATTACACTCTGCAATCGGCTCACGGATTTCTGCGATGTTATTGATTGCAGGGAGTTTAGATGGGCTATCCACATAAATAGTTTCGCCATCTGTTTGCACTACTTCATACACTACCGTCGGAGCAGTAGTAATCAAATCCAGATCATATTCACGCTCTAAACGCTCCTGGATAATTTCCATATGCAACAAGCCCAAGAAGCCACAGCGGAAGCCAAAACCTAACGCACTTGAGGTTTCCGGCTCGTAGAATAATGAAGCATCGTTCAAACTTAATTTGCCTAACGCATCACGGAAGGCCTCGTAGTCATCCGAACTAATCGGGAATAAACCTGCGTAAACCTGTGGTTTTACTTTCTTAAAGCCCGGTAATACTTCCGTTGCAGAATTATGGTGATGGGTTAACGTATCGCCCACTGGTGCACCCAAAATATCTTTAATCGCACAGACTACCCAGCCTACCTCACCGGTTTTCAGTTCGGTAGTATCGACTTGTTTCGGGGTAAAAATACCAAGGCGATCTACATTATAAGACTGTCCAGTACTCATCACTTTGATTTTATCGCCCTTTTTCAGCACGCCGTTTTTTACACGCACTAAAGAAACCACGCCCAAATAGTTATCAAACCAAGAGTCGATGATCAATGCTTGTAATGGCGCTTCAGGATCACCTTCCGGTGCCGGGATTTTCTTCACAATATCTTCTAAAACATCTTCAATCCCTAAACCTGTTTTTGCCGAACAGCGTACTGCATCAATGGCATCAATACCGACAATATCTTCAATCTCTTCTGCCACACGTTCAGGCTCGGCTGCCGGTAGATCGATTTTGTTTAAAATCGGCACTACTTCCAAATCCATTTCGATTGCGGTATAGCAGTTAGCTAAGGTTTGAGCTTCAACGCCCTGACCTGCATCCACCACCAACAATGCCCCTTCACAAGCGGCAAGCGAGCGAGAAACTTCATAGGAGAAATCCACATGCCCTGGAGTGTCGATAAAGTTCAGCTGATAAGTTTCACCGTCTTTTGCTTTATAGTTTAAGGTTACACTTTGAGCTTTAATCGTAATACCGCGTTCACGTTCAAGATCCATTGAATCTAATACTTGAGCTTCCATTTCACGGTCTGATAAGCCACCACAAGTTTGAATCAAGCGGTCTGATAAGGTTGATTTACCGTGGTCAATATGAGCGATAATCGAAAAGTTACGAATATTTTGCATTTTCATCGGGCAGTTAATGTCCTGTTTTGTTATTTGTCTATCTAAAATTAATCGGAGAATTGTACTTGAAATACAAGGTTTTGCAAAGAAAAACAAATAGTAACAAGCGGTTGTTTTGAAGGATTTTTTTGCAAAATGATTTTGCAAAAAATTATAAATCAATAGAGAAAAAATTTATTGCATTAGTTTTTTTGATCTATATAATTAAAAAAACTAATCAAATAATATACAGGGGTCTATATGAAGCATGTTATCGCAATCATAAAACCATTCAAATTAGCTGATGTCCGAGAGGCACTTTCTGATTTAGGTATTTCTGGTATGACTGTTACTGAAGTCAATGGATTTGGTAGGCAACAAGGTCATACAGAAAGTTACCGTGGTACAGAATATGAAGTTGATTTCCTACCTAAAATAAAAATTGACTTGGTCATCTCTGATGAAATGCTTGATTCAGTGGTACAAACCATCATTCAAGCTGCTCATACAGGAAAGGTAGGAGATGGAAAAATTTTTGTCTCACCCGTTGAACAAGTTATTCGAATTCGCACAGGCGAAATGGATAACGACGCAATATAGAAATCTTATTAGGAACATTTTATGAAAAAATATTCTCTGCTTTCTTTTTTTCTTCTCCCCGCTTCTTGCTATGCTGAAACAAATTGGTGGAAGCCTCTTTCTGAAATTAATGGAGGGGATACAGCTTGGGTTATGATATCAGCCATTTTAGTGCTATTTATGACTATTCCAGGCTTAGCTTTATTTTATGGTGGTATGGTACGTAAGAAAAATATCCTTAGCACTATGATGCACAGTTTTTCTGTTGCCGCATTAATTAGCTTCTTATGGGTCGCGGTGGGTTATTCACTTGCTTTTACTGAAGGAAATGCTTTTATTGGTAGTTTTGATCGCTTATTCCTAAGTGGAATGGGATTAGATCTTGCTAATGAACAAGGTACTGTAGCCCCTAATGCCGGAAGTATTCCTGAAACAGTCTTTATGTTTTTCCAAATGACATTTGCTGTGATTTCAGTTGCTATTATTTCAGGTGCTTTTGCAGAGCGAATTAAATATTCTGCAATGATGTGGTTTTCCGGATTATGGTTTTTGCTTGTATATGTCCCTGTTTGCCATTGGGTCTGGGGCGGTGGCTTTATGGCGGAAGGAGGGGTCTTAGATTATGCTGGAGGAACCGTTGTTCATATTAATGCAGGAGTAGCAGGCTTAGTGGCAGCCATTATGGTGGGGAAACGCATCGGCTATAAAAAAGAGGCAATGCCGCCACATAATATGGCATTTACTCTAATTGGTGCTGCTATGCTGTGGATTGGCTGGTTTGGATTTAATGCAGGTTCTGCATTAGCAGCAAATGCTTCAGCAGGAATGGCTCTCGCTGTTACTCAAATTTCAGCTTCAGCAGGTGCATTGGCTTGGTTAGTGTGCGAAAAATTAGCAAAACACCACCCATCATCACTTGGTTTAGCTTCTGGAGCAGTTTCGGGGTTAGTTGGTATTACACCTGCAGCAGGATTTGTTGATGCACAAGGAGCAATTTTTATTGGTATTTTCACATCTATTTCCTGCTATTTTTCTGTTACCTTAATGAAACATAAACTGGGATATGATGATTCATTAGATGCATTTGGCATACACGGATTTGGCGGTATTGTTGGGGCATTACTGACAGGTATTTTATTTAATAACACTGTATTTGCAGGCGAATCAAAAGTAGGTTATCAGTTACTTATTCAAGCTAAAGATGTCATAATTACTGTGCTTTATAGCGGTGTGATGAGCTTTATTTTACTCAAAATTATTAGCTTTCTTTGTGGAGGCTTACGTGTAGATAAAGATGATGAACGTCAAGGCTTAGATATCAGTATTCACGGTGAACGTTTGGAATGATACGTTAAAATTAAACAATATCTATGGTATGTATGTGATGAAATTAATCACGGCTATCACTGTTAAATCATACTTTTTACAAAGCTCAATCACGTAATTTCGGGCGGCAATATCTTCTTGGGTAAACACCAAACGGGTAATTTCATTTGCTACCAATGTGAAACTATGGATTCACTGCATATTAATTCACATAAATCACCCCTTTTCTGTGTAATCTCGCTATAATTATAACTACACTGAGGTATAGAAATATTTATCTGTATCAAAATTTATTCACATATTCCTAACAAGATAAAAAGGAGATGGCGATGAAAAAAATGTTATTAATGAGTGGTTCTAAGTATAAAAATACGGAATATTTGGCTCACACTATTCCTTGGTTAAAAACGTTTTTAGCGGATTATCAAGGCAAAAAAGTCGCCTTTTTGCCTTATGCGGGCGTAAGACGAAGTTATAACGAATACGAAAACACCGTAAAAGCAGCATTAGCTGATTTAGACCTTGAAATTATCTCTGTTCATCGTGGCAATAAACATACCGATATTATTGAGCAAGCAGACGTAATTGCAGTTGGTGGCGGTAATACATTCTGCTTGCTTAAACAGATGTATGAAAACAATGTGTTGGATTGCATTCGCCACAAAGTCGAAAACGGTACGCCTTATTTTGGTTGGAGTGCCGGGGCAAATGTTGCCGGTAGTTCAATTATGACGACTAACGATATGCCGATTACTTATCCGCCATCCTTTCAGGCATTAAATCTATTCCCTCATCAAATCAACCCACATTTTATTGCCGGCAAAATTCAGGGGCATAACGGCGAAAGTCGTGAAGAACGCTTAGAAGAATTTTTGATCGTCAATCCAACTGCATTAGTTTACGGCTTACCGGAAGGCACTGCGTTACAAATCAAAGGAGATCAAGCGGTCGTTTTAGGCGAAAATTCTGTATTACAATTCAGCCGAGATATGCAATTAAAAACCCTTGAACCGGATTCAACTTTTACCTATTAAGGAGATAATCTATGGAAACCTTCAATCTTGTGATTGCAATAATCGGAATTATTGCGACCGTCTATTTGCTGATAAAAAAACATGAAACCCGAACGGTGTTAATTTCCGTCGGTTTAGGTATGGCAATGTTGACCCTGCAACCAATGGCAGCGCTTGATGCTTTTGCTAAAAGTATGACCTCAGGCGGATTAATTATGGCGATTTGTTCGAGTATGGGTTTCGCCTATGTGATGAAATATACCCAATGCGACAGCCATCTTGTCCAATTATTAACGAAACCGTTAAGCGGATTAAAATTCTTTTTAATTCCTGTGGCAACCATTATTACCTTCTTTATCAATATTGCCATTCCATCGGCTGCCGGTTGTGCTGCTGCGGTGGGAGCAACCTTAATTCCGGTATTAAAGTCTTCCGGTGTTCGCCCAGCTACTGCCGGTGCAGCAATTCTTGCCGGTACTTTTGGTTCAATGATGAGTCCGGGTTCTTCACATTCTGCAATGATTAGTGAAATGTCAGGCTTAACCGTTACTGAGGTAAACCTTTCTCACGCACCCTACACTATGATTGCAGGGGCAATTGGTGCAGTTACGCTCACTATCATTGCGTTAATCTTAAAAGATTATGGTAAAGAGCACCGTGATGCTTATTTGGCTGAATCTAACCACACTCACGCAACCGAAACTAAAACCAATATTTTATTTGCGATTGCTCCATTGGTGCCACTTGTAATTTTAGTTATTGGTGGTACTTCTTTACAGCAAATTTCTTGGTTGAACTGGACCAAAATGGGCGTGCCTCAAGCAATGTTAATCGGTGCGATTTACGGCTTAATCGTTACCCGCACCTCACCGGCTAAAATTACCAATGAATTCTTTAATGGTATGGGTAATGCCTATGCGAACGTATTAGGTATTATCATCGCTGCCGGTGTGTTTGTAGCCGGCTTAAAAGCAACAGGGGCAATTGATGCTGCTATCGAGTTCTTAAAACACTCAAACGAATTTGTGCGTTGGGGTTCAACCGTCGGTCCATTCCTAATGGGTGTGGTAACAGGCTCAGGTGATGCAGCTGCCATCGCCTTTAACACTGCCGTTACGCCACACGCAACAGAATTAGGTTACACCCACGTGAATTTAGGTATGGCAGCAGCCATTTCCGGGGCGATTGGTCGAACCGCCTCGCCGATTGCGGGTGTGGTCATTGTGTGTGCCGGTATCGCAGGTGTGAACCCGGTTGAAATGATTAAACGAACCGCTCCGGGAATGATCCTCGCCACCTTATTCCTTGCATTATTTATGCTATAACCGAATTGCCCTTTACCCTGCGTAAAGGGCTTTTTTATAAGGAGAACAGTATGAGCCTTTCATTAGAACAACTGATTGAACTACGCCGTGAATTTCACAAATTCCCTGAAACAGGCTGGAGTGAATTTTGGACAACCGGGAAAATTGCTGATTATTTAGAGGCAATCGGCTTTCAAATTTTATTAGGTAAAGAGATTATTCACCCTGATTTTGTGCGTGGTCGTAATAAAGCGATTGTGGAAAAAGGCATTCAACGAGCCATTAATTACGGTACAAATCCCAAATGGCTGGAAAAAATGGACGGCTACACAGGCTGTGTGGCAGTATTTGATTCAGGCAAACCGGGCAAGACCGTTGCTCTGCGTTTTGATATTGATTGCGTAGATGTGAGCGAAACCAAATCTCCCGAACACCGAGCCAACCAACTTGGGTTTGCTTCCGTAAACGAAGGCGAAATGCACGCTTGCGGTCACGATGGGCATATCACTATCGGTTTAAGCGTGGCTCACTGGTTAATGGAAAACAAAGACGAGCTCAAGGGCAAAGTGAAAATCATCTTCCAACCCGCCGAAGAGGGCGTGCGTGGTGCCGCTGCGATTGCCGCGAGTGGTGTGATTGATGATGCCAATTACTTTGTTAGTTCACACATCAGCTTTTGTGCCAATTCCGGCACCGTGTTAGCCGATCCGAAAAATTTCCTTTCCACCACCAAAATTGATATTCGCTACAAAGGCAAACCGGCACACGCAGGTGCTGCTCCGCATTTAGGGCATAATGCCTTACTGGCTGCCGCCCACGCCGTAACCCAACTGCACGGGATTTCCCGCCACGGTAGCGGTATGACACGAATTAATGTCGGTGTGTTTAAAGGCGGTTCCGGACGAAATGTCGTGCCTGCCGATGCCGAAATCAAACTTGAAGTACGAGGCGAAAACAAAGAGATCAATCAATATATGGTTGATCAAGTAATGCAAATCGCCCAAGGTATTGCGGTGAGTTTTGGTGTGGAATATGAAACCGAAATTATGGGCGAAGCGGTAGATATGAACAATGATACCGAATTGGTTGAATTAATCAGAGAAATCGCCATTGCACAACCGCAAGTGCATAGCAGCGACAAAGAATATGCTTTCAATGCCAGCGAAGATGCCACTATTCTCGGCCGCCGAGTGCAAGATAATGGTGGAAAGGCCATATACTTTATTATTGGAGCAGATAGAACTGCCGAACACCACCAAGCCGAATTTGATTTTGATGAGGAACAACTCTTAACAGGCGTTAATATCTACACCTCTTTGGTGGAAAGATTGCTCGCCTAATTTCTTAAAATCTTTCATAGAAAGCCCTGAATATTCAGGGCTTTTCTTTATAATTTAAAATCTGCTTAAATCTAACCCACCTGCCGTTTTTTCATTAGCTTTTAGATAACTCGGATGCGTTTCAATTTGCGAGAGATAGCGACAAATATTCGGATATTTCGATTTATCCACATAATTTAACCCCCATTGAAGTGGGAAACTTAATGAGAAATCAGCCCCGGTTAATTGCTCACCAATAATCCAAGTTTTACCCTATAAGGTTTGTTCCACATGGTTAAAATAAAGCCCTGTTTGTGCCGCAGCATATTGGCTGAAATCACCAAAATCGCCCTGTTTAGTTAATAACGCCAACAAATTAGCAGAGAACATTGAAGCAGAGATGCTTAACCAATAGACATACTGTGAATAATCATCTGTTTGTTGTGGTGGCGTAAAACGATTTTCGTGGTCGTAGCGGTCGAGTAAATGCTGAATAATTGCATTCCCCTCCGCCAACACTAAATGCCCGTCTTGCAATACCGGAGCTTTGCCAAGTGGATGTTGAGCGTTCAACTCAGGCGGAGCTAACGCGCTGTCCGGGTTACGATTGTAAATTTTCAGTTCATAATCCAGCCCTAATTCCTCAAGTAACCAAACAATGCGGTGCGAACAAGATTGTTTAAGATAATGCAGTGTAATCATCATTGCCTCACAAATAGTATATCTAAAATTAACCTTATAGAACTTAGCTCTATTAAGGAGCTTTCATCTCGCCCATCATAAACAAGCGGTCAAATTTTTGCAATTTTTTGACCGCTTGTCATTATAAATCAAAAGATTGAATTAAATTCACATGCAAACGCGTTTCTACATTGCCACGCACCGCATTAGAATATGGGCAAACTTCGTGTGCTTTTTCAATCAGTTTACGTGCATCTGCCTCGCTGACACCTTCAACGGTAATGGTAATATCTAAATCTAACGAAAATGCACCGTCTGCTTTTTGCCCGATCCCCACTGCCACGCTGGTAGAAGATTTAGTTGGTTTAATTCCCAACGTTGGGGCAACGTGGTTCATCGCACTGTCAAAACAAGCAGCATAGCCCATTGCGAAAAGCTGTTCAGGATTAGTCCCTTGTTTGCCTATTTCGTTTTGGAAACCGACTAAATCAAAGCAGATTGAGCCATCATCAATACGAGTATGTCCATCACGACCACCAGTTGCGGTTGCTGAAGTTTTATAAAAAATTTTCATATTTGATCCTTTTGAATGATTGTATTTAACTGATTGAGCGATTCTGCAATAGGTTTACCAATGCAAAGTTGCACTCTCTTCTACAGGAACACGCCCTAGATGATGTTTATTTTGCATCGCCTCCCAATCTGGGTGTCCGAATGAAATGGCGTGTAGCAGTTTATAATTCTCTGGAATACCTAATTCTTCACGCACATCATCAGCGAACATTGCAAGAGCTAATTGCGGAATACCGCCAAAGCCACGAGCTGTAAGCGAAAGCAGAAAAGTTTGTGAATACATACCGATATCTGAAGCGATATTCACATCGTGTCCATCAATCGCCGGCATAAACAAAAATGCCATATGCGGTGCACCGTAGCCGATAATGTTGTCGTCATAAACCACTTGGCGACCGGCTTTGTCTTCACGGGCAATCCCGTAGCTGGTGGTGAAAACGTGCGAATATTGATTACGCCAACGTGGTTCATAATCCCCTTTGAATTTGCCTTGATCAAATTCAAAATCAGCTTGGTTGATACCTTGAGCAAAAGTGGCTTGGAAGCGTTTTTTCAAACGATCTAAGGTTTCGCCTGATGCAACGTGAACCAACCAAGGTTGAGTATTACACGCTGATGGTGCGTTTTGAGCATCGGCAAGGATCTGTTTGATCTCTTGCTCCGTCATTGGGGTCGGTAAAAATTTACGGATTGATTGGCGGGTTTTAACGGTGGTTTCAAAATCTAACATAACGTTCTCCTGTATTTGGAATGCGTATATCATAGCGATTTTTTTTATTGAAGGTTATCTTGTTTCTCTAATATGTTTGCCTAATTCTCTAAAATTGCAAAAAAATCCATAAAAAAACACCGCTTGTACGGTGTTAATGTTTAAGGCTTTGTGCATAGACCACAAATTCGCCTTGCCAAAGTGCGGCTAATTTATTCTCGCAGATTAATTGGCACGCAATGTGAAGCGTGCCTCTGCCAAAACGTTTTAACATTTTTTGGCATTTTTCCATCTGTTCGGTTGAAATCGGTTGGCAAACGGCAATTAAATCACCTGTGGCCGGCAATTGGTAGTCGATCTCGCTCCGTTTGATCACAATCTGGGGATTCTGATCGGTTTGAACAAAAGCCGATAGCCAACCACAAGCAGTGGAGATCAACGCCATACTGCCACCGAACATCGTATTGTGATGATTGCGGTTTTTTGCAAAATTTGCCCGCAAACGCACCGCTTGTAAGTCAGCTTGTTCAAGTTGAATATCCAGTAACGCTGTTGCCGGAATGTGTTGATAAAGCCACGTTTGCAAGGCGTGCAGTTCAAATTTAGCCAAGATTTTTCAACCCAGCACAGGATTGAGCAAGATTATCGGCGACAAAAGCAAGAGCAATCACATCTGCTCCCACCACAACAAAACTTACTCCCCATTCAATATAGCGTTTTGCTTCTTCTGGCGTACCTGCAATCGTACCAACAGGTTTGCCCCAACTACGAATATCTTGGATCAGCTTTTTAATGGTTGCTTGCATTTCTTCGCCTGAAAAATCGCCATAGTAGCCCATATCTACGGCTAAATCGGCAGGGCCTAAGAAAATCGCATCAACGCCTTCAGTTTTAGCAATCGCTTCGGCATTTTTCACTCCCAATTTGCTCTCAATTTGTAGAGCTAGGAATAGATGCTGTTCTGCACTTGCCGCATAGTCAGGAATTCTCGCCCAACGCCCAGCTCTTGCTCCCGGTGCACCAAACCCACGTTTACCTTTTGGTGGATAATACATAGATTCGGCAACGTATTTTGCTTGCTCTGCTGTTTCAATCATTGGGGCGATGATGGATTGTACACCAGCGTCTAATAATTGCTTGATTAACGCTCGGTCGCTTTCTAATGGACGTACCACAAGGTGGCTATCGTAAGCAGCAATCGCACGAGCTTGGGCAAGAATGGTCTCAATCGTATTCGGACCGTGTTCGCCGTCAATCCATAAAAAGTCAAAACCGGAACCCGCCACAATTTCTGCCACAGTTGCCGAGCCTGAACCTAAACCAAAGCCGATTTGCACTTGGTGATTTTGCACCGCTTGTTTGAAAGGGTTGTTTAAGTAATTTTTATCAAATACACGCATTTTTTGCTCCTATTTTTATGATCTTTTTGCAAGGTAAAGTTTGTCGCCTAAGCGATTTAATAAACTGATTTCGGCTTCTAGCCAAGCAAGATGCTCTTCTTCATCTTTCAAAATATTTTCTACTAAGATACGAGATGTGGCATCATGTTCTGATTGGAATAATTCAACAACAGCGTTTAAATTCGGGCGAACATTGATTTGTAAGGCTAAATCAGCTTTAAACGCTGAGTGAATATCTGTACCAAAGGTAGGTTGTGGCAAGGTATAACAAATTTCGCCACCTAAATCTAAAATACGGTTTTGCAAGGCAATAATCGTTTCGGGTTCATCAGTAATATGTTCAACGGTTATATCCGCTAATTTTTCATAACCCCAAGCACGAAATAGTGCAGCGTGGGTTTGATGCTGGATATTAGCCATTTGATAAACAGCAAGTAATTCATTCAATTTATTGATTACAGTTTGATTCATTGTTCATCTCCTATATTGTGTGAAATTCGTTTCCTTCTGGAATGGTGCAAATTATATTGCTCAATTTGCCGAACTGTTATACGATTTCTCCAAATTCCTTGCCTAATTCTACATATGTTTACTTCAGATTTAATCCAACGCCTAACTGCTATTTCACCCAAAAATGAAGTGTGGTACACGCCTATCCAAGGCTTAACAATTCACTGTTGCGATCAACCCACTCAACTTTCTTCCTATATTCAAGAGCCGAGTATTTGTATTGTCCTACAACAAAGGCGACAAATTTGTAATGGCGGAGAATGTTATCTATTTGGGCAGGGACAGTTTATGTTTTGCCCTGTGAATTTGCCTGTTACTATAGAAATTCCACAAGCAACTGAAAACGAACCCTATTTGGGCATTTCAATGAAAATTGATTTGCAAACTGTAGCCAAAGTGTTGGCTCAGTTGCCAAAAAATTTTGTAAAAAAAGCCGAAAATCAGACTGCTTTCGGGCAATGGCAAATTTCCAGTGGGCTAGAAAATGCGTTTTCTCGCCTGCTGATTTTGCTCGAAACCCCAAATGATATCGGCTTTCTTGCCCCGCTGATTCAACAGGAAATTTATTACCGCCTATTGCAAAGTGATCAAGGCGAAAAATTACAAAATTTGCTTACACAAGATTCTCACACCAATCTGATCAGCCGAGCGGCAATATGGATTGAGCGGAATTTAAGTCAGTCGTTTACGGTTGAAATGCTTGCCTATCAAAGCGGTATGTCAGTATCGGGTTTTCACAATCACTTTAAAAAAGTCACCGGAATGTCGCCATTGCAATATCAAAAACGGCTAAGGCTCACGGAGGCACAAAAATTGATTAAACAAGGTAAAGCAATTTCAGAAACCGCTTATGAAGTCGGCTACGAAAGCCCAAGCCAATTTAGCCGAGAATATAAACGCTATTTCGGGTTATCACCCAGCAACAAAAGCGAATAAATTTCAAACAATCTATAAATAATTTGTACAAAAATTTATATAACATTCCAAAAATATTGGGTAATCACAAATTTTTATTGTAGAATCCATAAGTTTTTTTAATTCAAACACAATAGGAAAAATTATGCAATTTAGAGAAATTAACCCTTCCCCGCGTTTATTAATGTGCCCCGGACCGACAGATGCTGATCCGCGTGTATTGCGTGCCATGTCAGCCCCGATTTTAGGGCAATTTGACCCGGAATTTACTTCTCTTATGAATGAAACCATGGAAATGGAACGCCGCCTTTTCCAAACCAAAAACGAACAAACCTATGTGGTAAACTCTACCTCCCGTGGTGGTTTAGAAACCGTTTTAACTGCGGCAATCTGCCCGGGTGATAAAGTATTAATTCCGGCATTTGGTCGTTTCGGTTATTTATTAAATGAAATTTTATCTCGCAGCGGTGCGGATATTACCGTGATTGAAAGAGAATGGGGAACCGTTTTCGAGCCGGAAGAAATTGAAGCAGAATTGAAAAAAGGCGGTTATAAAGCGGTCGCAATTATTCATGGCGAAACCTCAACCTCAATGATGCAGCCGTTAGAAGAAATCGGCAAAATCTGTAAGCAATATGATGCGATGTTAATTGTGGACACCGTTGCAACCTTAGGCGGTGTGGATATTCGCGTGGATGAATGGGGTATTGATGCTTGTATCGGCGGTACACAAAAATGTATTTCTGCCCCGTCAGGCACAGCATTAATTACTTATAACAAACGCATTGAAGAAATTATTGCAAAACGTAAACGTGTAGAACAAGGCATTCGCTCGGATTCTGATGTAGATGGCACCTTACCTCAAATTCCAAGTAACTACTTAGACTTAGCACAGTTACAAGATTATTGGAGTCCACGCCGTTTAAACCACCATACCGAAGCGACCAGTGCTCAGTACGGTATTCACGAAGCCTTACGCATTATTTTACAAGAAGGGTTAGAAAACCGCTTTGCCCGCCATATTTTAAACGATAAAGCCTTATGTGCAGGCTTAGAGGCAATGGGCTTAAAAATCTTTGGTGATCGCAAACACAAAGCTCCGGTTGTGACTGCATTCCACATTCCGGAAGGCATTACCGGCCCGGCATTACGTAGCGATATTTTAAACCACTTCGGCATTGAACTTGCGACCTCATTCGGCCCTCTAGACGGCAAAGTGATTCGTATCGGTAATATGGGCTTCTCCAGCCAAAAACGTAACGTGCTATTAACCCTCGGGGCGTTAGAAGCGGTATTATTAAGCCACAAAGTAAAAGTGCCTTCGGGCGATGCAGTTGCCGCAGCGTTAGCAGTGTATAAAGACGCGGAGAAATAATTCCCTCATAAACAACAAAACGGCTAATATTTTTAATACTAGCCGTTTTTTAATACTCAATTATCTTAATACAAGCGGTAAATTTTCATAAAATTTTACCGCTTGTATCGGTTATTTATGCTCTAAAATCGTGCCTTTACGGAAAGATTCTGAGCTTTTTAATGATTTCATTAAGATGTAGTAGCTTAAACCTGATGGAATCAAGCTGATATACCAAGAAAGATCAACAATGATAAGTGAGCAGAGCGAGCCGATAGCTATCGCAATAATCGCCGCCCAGTTGATACCTTTGAAGATGCCTTCTTTGTTGTAGAGATCGTTTACATTGAGTTTTTGTTTTCTCAAGATGTAGTAATCGACCACCATTACCGCGAAGATTGGGCCTAAGAATGCTGAATAGATTTTAATAAATAACGACAAACCATCAGCCGATTCTGCGGTGACTAATTTCCACGGCATTACACACATTGAAAGAATACCGACTAAAATGGTTGCGTGTGACCATTTCATTTTGAATGAGTCCATCAAAATGTAAGATGGCGGTACAATATTGTTTAGTACGTTGGTGGTGATTTGAGCAAAGGCAATAAATAATAAGGTGATAACGGTGAGAAATTTGTTATCCATTGCGGTCGCAAACACTTGGATTGGGTCACTGTTGCCTGTTGCTGCCGTGACTAATAAACCGATTAAACCCATAAAGAGGGTAACAGGTAAAATAGAAAGCACGTAGATAACCCCTGTGGTTACAGAGCCTGTACCTTCTTTAACATGGCGAGAATAGTCAGAGGCATTTAAGATCATGGTTGAGTAAATACCTAAGAACGCCGTGGTTGCTGCCCAGAATGGCATTCCCCATGAGCCTTCAATACTTGAGAAGCGGTTGCCGATTTCCACAGAGAATTGGGTTTGTACCACATAAAGCATATAGGCAAGAATACCGATTAAGAACACGCAAGAGACGTTTTCTAACCATTTAATGCCTTTGAAGCCATTAATTGATAATGCCACTTGTAATGCAGTAAATAGCACATAAACAACCGGTAAATTGTCAAAACCGAACAGAAGTTTTAAACACATATTGATTGCACCGGCACCAACCCAGCTTTGGAAGCCGAACCAAACAATCGCCGGCACACCCCGCAAAATGCCCGGAATTTTCACCCCTGTCGTACCAAAAGAGCTACGTAACTGAACCGGGAATGGAATACCGTATTTATGACCTCCATTACCAATTAGTACTAAACCGATAGCAATAACCACGCAGCCAATTGACATTGCCAAAATTGCTTGTGTTACTGTTAATGCCCCGATCAAACTTGCTCCCATTGAGAATGTCCCGATAGATACACAGCCTCCTAAGAAGCTTGCCCAATAGGAGAAATTATCCATAATTCGCTCCTTGGTTGGCTGAAGATCAGAATTCACGCCTCTAGCCAACTCAGGATTGAGTTCTTTGTTATCCATCATAGTTATACTCCTTGTTGTGTTTTGCGGATGAATTTACCAAAACCTTTACTGTCGGTTAATTTACCGTCTTGGGCGATGACTTTACCACGCACTATGGTGCAAACTGGTAAGCCTTTCCCTTTTTTACCCACATAAGCAGATATTTTATTAGCATACTGCAAATCTTCCGCTTTGATTTCCCACTCTTTATTTGGATCAATAATAGTGAAATCCGCATCAAAACCGATTTGAATATCGCCTTTTTGTCCATAAATGCCGAATGCTTTTGCCGGTAATTTTGCCATTGCATTGGCTAATACCGTTGGGGAAACACCGCGTTTTATGCAGCCTTCGTAGAAAGCAACTTGCACACAGCTTTGAATACCGCTGATTCCGCCCCAAACATCAAATACGTTTTCAATTTTTTGACCTAAAATTTCATTGTGTTTTTCATCGTAAGAGCATGGCGAATGGTCGCTCCCAATACCACTAAATGTGCCATCAACCACATAATCCCAAAGGCGATCTACATCAGATTTAGAACGTAATGGCGGAGCACATTTGAATAATGGACCTTTTTCAATCACATCATCTTCGCTAAAACAGAGGTAATGAGCACAGGTTTCGGCAGTAATATCATAACCTTCTTGTTGAGCTTCTTTAATTTTTTGGGCAACATCAGGGTGGCTAACATGACAGATGTGGGCTTTACAGCCGGTAGCTTTTGCAATTTCGATAATATTAATGGTTGCCAGCATTTCTGCGATAAGCGGGCGGGAATCTAAGAAAGCTCTCCAGTCTAAGCGACCTTCTTTTTTCATTCGTTGCTCTTGCCATTTAATCGTTGAGAAATCTTCACAATGGAAACCGGCACGGCCGCCGAATTTTTGGATAATTTCCATTGCTTCATAGGTTTGACCGTAGTTAAGAGAGGCATAATCAGGAGAGACAGGTCCGATAAAGGATTTTAATGCTACACAACCTTTATCGTTTAATTCACTTAAATATTCAAAATTCGTTGGAACCAAACCGCCCCAGAAACAGTAATCCACATAAGCATTTGGCGACACTTTGGCAATTTTGGCATCAAAAATTTTGCTGTTAGTTAAAGCCGGCTCATTTTGTAACGGCATATCAATAATGGTTGTATAACCGCCGACTGCCGCTGCTGCCGTACCGTGTGCATAATCCTCACGCCATTCATAGCCGGGATCATTTAAGTGTGCGTGGGTGTCAATCGCCCCCGGGAAAACATAGTTTCCTTTTACATCAATCACTTCCTTCGCATCAGGTACAGAACCATCTTCTAAGATCGCAGCAATTTTTCCTGCTTTGACCGCAATATTACCGTCAAAAACGGCATCGGATAAGACTATCTTCCCATTTTTTATGACGAGATCGTACATAGTCGAATACTCCTTATAGTTATGTTTGTATTAAATTTTTATTTAAGGGAAATTTGCAAGCTGTTAATTTTCCGAAAAAATTTGCAAATCCCCCTTACTTGAATACTACTCGTCCAACAACTTCTCTGCTAATTCTTGCTGCAACACTGCCGCTTTCGCAAAATAGTGATATTCAGTAAACTCCACCGGCGTATGGCTTCTGCCCTCTTTACTTGGTACGAAAATCATCACAGTTGGGATTTTTTGCCCGATTTCTAAGGAATCGTGCCCTGCTCCACTCGGTAAGCGTTTATAGCTGAATTGGTGAGCTTTGGTAGATTCTTCTAAAATACTGAGCATTTTTTCACTTAATGCTACCGGTTGAATAATCAATTTAGTTTCTTTCTCAAAAGTTGAACCGATTTTTGCTGTTTCTTCGGCTAATGCTTGCTCAATTTTAGCGGTAATATCTTCAACATTTGCCATATTTAGTGAGCGAATATCCACGCTGAAAACCACTTTTTCTGCAACAATATTAATCCCACCCGGCAACACACTCATATAGCCAACAGTTGCCACCGTACCATCATTTTTCTCTCTTGCCCAGTCGGCAATTTTTGAAATCACTTTTGTAGCAACATCAACCGCATCTAAACGCATATCCATTGGGGTTGTACCTGCGTGATCGGCACGTCCGTGAACTGTAAACATATGGCGGTGTAAGCCAACAATACCCGTTACCAAACCAATTTCAATGCTGTGCGTATCTAACACCGGACCTTGCTCAATGTGGGTTTCGATAAAATGACCGATTGAACCTTCTTCCCATTTCGCATTTTGTACTTTTTCCGGATCTAATCCGTAATTACGCATTGCTTCGTAAATTGAAACACCATCTTTATCTAGAAATTTTTTACAATACTCCGTATCGCGAAGACCTAACATTGCACCAGAGCCGAAATAGCCTGTGCCGAAACGCATTCCTTCCTCATCGTTAAAACCTACAACCACGAAATTGCGTTTAAATTTTTTGCCACTTTCTTTTAATAAACGGGCTGTTTCTAATGCTGTGATTACACCTGCAATACCGTCATAATCGCCACCGTGCAATACGCTGTCATAATGAGAACCAGACATTACACAAGGCAAATTAGGTTGTTCGCCCTCCAATACGCCGAAAATATTGCCTGCTTCATCTTCTTTCACTCGCAAGCCGGCTTCCACCATCAAATCTCTTAAATAATTGACCGCACTTCTGGCTTCTTGAGAGAACGGCAAACGAGTACAACCATTGCCTGGTGTAGCAGTAAATTGTTTCAAAGCTTCTAAATTTTGCGTAATACGTTGTGTAATTTGTTCCATTTTTGGCTTCCTCTTTCTATGAGCGAATAGTCATTCGCCCTGACATCATTTTTTTCGATTTAGAATAAATACATCAATAGGTGAATAGACCATAGCAGCTACCATCAATATAAATCCAATATAGATAAACATATTATTAGCTTGATCAATCCCAAACATAATCAATGCAAAGGCAAGCATCGTTACAATAAAAGCTAAGGTCATTTTACCTGCTTTGGTTTTAAAAAAGTTCATTAATCTAATCCTCTACTAAAGCGATGCAAAATACGCCACAACGCCGATTAATAAAGTCGGCAGTAACGTAATCCAAATAATAGCTTTCATTACATCACCTTCTTTACC
The DNA here is from genome assembly GCF_013377255.1 of Mannheimia granulomatis. Taxonomy (NCBI): domain Bacteria; kingdom Pseudomonadati; phylum Pseudomonadota; class Gammaproteobacteria; order Pasteurellales; family Pasteurellaceae; genus Mannheimia; species Mannheimia granulomatis. The sequence goes on along the minus strand of NZ_CP016614.1, from coordinate 977,327 downwards.
TAAAATATTGGCGGTTGTGGTACCTAAAATAATTTTACTTGGGCTAATGGCACTACCAATTGCCCCACCTGTTGTTTGTGCCCCTAAAATTGCCGCTGAGTTGGCGTTCAGTAATTTTGAGGTGGTCATTTGGAAATCACCAAATAAAATATTTGAACTCATATTACTGCCGGTCATAAAGGTGCCGAGGAAACCGATAAATGGGGAAAGGATCACATAAGATTTACCTAACACCGCCGCCATTCCTTGTGCTAACACCGCCGTTTGCCCTGTTCCGCCCATAATTTTAGACATAATCACTAAGCCGACTACCGCAATACCGGATGGCATTGTCATTGAAATTGATTTTGCAAATACCGCTTTCGCACCACCTTTGCCGATCCAGCCTTTATATTGATAATAGAATAAGCCAAGAATAGAAGAGACAAATAAGAACATACTGGCATGAGTGAAAATCGCAATCGGCGAATAAGAGCTATGAGCCTTATTCACAAAGCCGTAACCTGTGACTGTTTCAGGGAAGGCAAAACCAAATTTAAATTGTGATAGGAATTGATTTACAGGGGTAATCACCAAAATCGCTAAAGTCATTACAGACAGCACAATATAAGGAATAAAGGCTTGTAGTAAATTCATATTTGGCAATTCTTCTGTACTTTCGGTGGTTTTGCTTCTATCCATAATTGGGCTGTCTTCCACACGCCAGTTGTCTTTATACATACTCATTTTGCTGATGAATACGATAGCTAAAATGGATAAACAGGCCGGAATAAAGGCAGAAATCGTGGTATTGACTTGGCTTAATACCAACTCGCCACCGCCTTGAATGGTGGCAATAATCACCGTTGCCAATAAACCTTTTTTCAACGCTTTGCCACGACCGTAAAACCAAGAAATCGCTAGCCCTGTGACGACAATCCAAAACCATAAAAAGGCAGCAGACCAAAGTGAGGTTAAGAAGTAATCTTCACTACCCACCTCTAAGCCAGCCGATACCGCCAATGCGTCCCAAGCTGCGGCTAAAGTACCGAACGTATTCCCCCAAGCCTGACCGAGCAACGGCAATACCACCGCCCATAACGGACGAACGCCAATACCGATTAATAACGGAGCCCCGACTGCCACTGGCACACCAAAGCCTGTGATACCTTGTAAGAAACTTTCAAAAATCCAGCCCATTGTCATCACAAGCAAAAGTTCATTTGGGAATAATTTACTCATTCCCGTGCGGATAACTAAAAAGGCTTTTGCCGCATCACTGACCTGATACATCAAGACAGCAGTCCAAACAATCAGCAAAATGACTAACGCATTCCAAATGCCTTTGGCGGATTCAATCGCAATGAGTGAAATATCTGCCTGATATAAGAAAAGACCACTAAAAATAGTGATGAGCAAACCAACAGGTGCTGCTTCAGTTGCTCCCCACTGGAATTTCACCATCAAAATAACTAAGGTGATAATTGGCAATAACGCCATAAACCACATAAAAAAATTAACCGGAATATCCATTTTTGATTGAAAAACCTAATTGTAAAAAATTTAAAAAATATGACCGCTTGTATATACCCCATACGAACCGTATGGGGTTAAATCAACCGAGCCACTCTGTGGCTCTCATTTCAAAAGTCGCAGAGCGACTTAGTTTATTTATCCTAGCACGGCTCGTGCTAGGTATTTTATGAATAAATCACCGTACCGGTTTCACCGGCAATACCTTCTGCCGCTTTATCCAATAAGGTAATTAATGCTCTGCGGTTTGCACCACTTTCTGCAAATTTCAGTGCAGCTTCTACTTTTGGTAGCATTGAGCCTTTGGCAAATTGCTCTTCTGCGATATATTGGCGAGCTTGTGCAGTGCTTAAATCTGCCAACCATTCTTGGTTTGGTTTGCCCCAGTTAATCGCCACTTTTTCTACTGCAGTTAAGATCACCAAATAATCTGCACCTAATTTTTGAGCTAATAGCGAGCTTGCGTTATCTTTATCGATCACCGCATTCACTCCGTTTAGACGACCTTGTTCGTCAGCCACCACCGGAATACCGCCACCGCCGCAGGTAATCACAATATGCCCTGCATTGACGAGAGTTTTGATGGTTTCTAACTCACAAATACGTTGTGGTTTTGGCGAAGGTACCACAATGCGATAACCACGTCCGGCATCTTCCATCGTGCGAATACCTTTGGCTTCCAACTCTTGAGATTCAGCTTCAGTTAAGAAACGGCCAATCGGTTTATCCGGATTTTCAAAGGCAGGATCTTTAGCATCCACTTCAATTTGCGACAAAATAGTGCTGACTTTTTGGTCAATGCCACGAGCAACCAATTCATATTTGATCGCATTTTGTAAATCAATACCGATATAACCTTGGCTCATTGCCACGCTGGTTGGCAATGGAATTTGATCACCTGAGGTTTTGAAAAAATCGTCCATTGCACGTTGGATCATTCCTACTTGCGGGCCGTTGCCATGGGTGATCACAATATTTTTACCTTGCTCTAAAATATCCACAATCACTTTTGCCGTTTTAGCTACCGCTTCACGCTGTTCTTTTAAATTATTGCCCAAGGCATTTCCACCTAAAGCTAATACGATGGTTTGTTTTGACATTATTCCTCCTTAACCGCCGCCCCATACGAGCCGTATGGAGTTCTATTATCTGAGCCACTCTGTGGCTCAGTAAAGTTCCATAGGGACTTGGCTTATACAGCCTAGCACTACTTGTACTAAGTCACGAAAGGTTATTCTTTAAACCCTACTTTTCTAGCATAAGCTAACACTGCTTTTTCAAAACAAGCAAGTGGCGGACGCACCGTACCCGCACCAATTTGACCGAAGCCGGCGACTTTGTGTGCAATACCGGTGTTAATAACAGGCGTAATGCCTTTTTCTACCACTAAACGTGCATCTATGCCTAAGCAAGCTCCTTGGAAGTTCCAGTTCGGCACAACGTAGTTCGGGTTACGGTCGATACAAATTTCCATCATATCGTTACTGGTACGAAGAGCATCTTCATAACCACCCGCTCCCACAAAGCGAGTTACCGCCGGAGCCGCAATCATCGCCATACCACCTACACCCACAGTTTCAGTAATAGCAGAGTCGCCAATATCCGGACAAGCATCTTCGCCGTCATAGCCTGTGAAGTATAGACCTTGTGGCGTATTCACCGGCCCAACGAACCATTCATCACCCATACCGGCAATGCGAATACCGAAATGCACACCGTTACGGCACATTGCTGTAACAACCGTACCATCAGTTACCGTTCTTGCACCGTCCATAATCGCTTTACTTGCCGCCATCATTATGTTCAAGAAGAACTGTTCTGTGTCGGCTAAGAATTTAATCACATCATATTTATCGTTTTCAGATAAATCGCTCATTGCAGTAATGCGTGGGGCAACCTCTTTAAAGAATGACATTGAAGCAGCAATGTTACGTTGGTGGAATTCATCACCCATCGCGATTGCTTTTGCCACAAGCGGATTTATTGCTAAGCCGTTTTCCATAGAGCGAATCGCTTTACCTAAAGTCGGGCCTAACACATCACGCATCCACTCTAAACGAGTGATCACTTCCTCAGAGTAAGCACCAAAACGCAATACCTTGCCGATACCTTCGTTCATCGTACAGTAAGCAAAGTTGCCGTCTGTGGCATTTTCCACTACCCAAACCGGCATATTAGCTGTAGTAATACCGCCCATTGGGCCAACTGCATTGACGTGGTGACAAGGCATAAATTTGATTTCGCCACTTTCTAATAATGCACGAGCTGAAGCTTCATCTGTTGCCCATTTTTCAAATAATACTGCCCCCACACAAGAGCCTTGTACTGTATGAGGCATATCTTTGTATTGAATCGGCGGGCCGGCGTGTAAAATCACTTTACCTTCGTTAAGCTCTTTAATCACGGTTTTCGCTAACACGTTATCACGAATGATTGGAGCTGCTGCTACCACTTTCGCAATCACTTTACGGTTGGCTTCATCAATATCCACCGCCTCATATTCATTTAAGAAATTCAACGCTTTGATTAGCTGGATATTACCGCCCGCCGGTGGTTGCCAGTTAAATTGCACCACTTGGCAGCCGAATTTTTCTGCCACGTCCGCAAAACTTTTCAGACCGATGTTAATAATTTTCGGTTTTTCAGATAATAAGCGTAACAACTGAGTTGAAGCAGGTGTGTTTTCACCTTGTATCACTGTTTTCACTTGGATTGTTTTTTCTGGCTCATCGAATTGTAAACCTAATAAGGCTAATGATTTTTCCACCGCAATTTTATTGGTTTCGCATACATCCACACCGGCTTCTTTTAATTTACGTACGGTTTCATCGTAGCCTTGATAGTCGCTGCGAGTACCGCATACGGTTGCCACAAAAGCCACATCACGATTTTGAGCTTTCGCCTTTTGTTGTAACTCTTGAATGGTTGGAATTAATGCGGTTGCCATATCTTCGTGCGAGCCGTAACCTAACACGATATCAAATAAAATCACGCCTGTAGTGGCATCATCTACTGCCTCACGCATACATTCGATACGTTTGGTTGGGTCGATCATCGGGTGCGGTTTGCCTTGGGTGTAAACATCGTCCCCTAAATCTACCACAATGTGACCGTCTTGTTTAAACATAAAGCCATCTGCTTTCGCACTTGAGCCTTCAACATTTAACGCATCTTTCAGCAACATTGCTGCTTCGCCCGCCAATGTACCACCTGAATAGTAAGCTTTTAAAGTCTTACCACAAGCGGTCGAATTTATATTATTTTTTGTAAAGGTTGGGATTGGCTCGTTACGCACTAAGGCTACTGCTAAACGAGCGGCCTCATCTAAAGTATAAGCGTGATAGAAATTTTCTTCGTGGAAAGTCGGTTTTTCGCCTAGAAATAAAGTAATTACCGGTTTGGTGTAACGACTTAAACGTGCAGAGATCTTTTCACGCACTGCTTTTGCAGGTGGTTTAGAGATCACAATCAGCACTTTCACTTTGTCGTTTTGCTCCATCGCTTCGATGGTGTCTAACATTGTGATACCACCGATGTCTTCATACAAGTCACGACCACCTGTACCGATAGCGTTTTCTACCCCTTCGCCTAGACGGTCAATAATAGTGGTTAATTCTTGGATACCTGTACCGGATGCACCAATAATACCGATAGTACCCGGCGTCACGCTATTAGTAAATGCAACAGGTACACCTTGGATAATGCCCGTTCCGCAGTCTGGTCCCATTACCACTAAGCCTTTGCTGTGAGCTTTTTCTTTTAACGCTTTTTCGTCTTCCACGCTCACGTTGTCGCTGAACATAAAGACGTTCAAACCTTCATCCAACGCACGATTTGCTTCTAATGCTGCATAAGCCCCCGGGATAGAAATCACGGCAAGGTTCGCATCCGGCAATTTAGAGGTCGCTTTGTCCCAAGATTTTACGATTTCAGTACCGGCTTGAGCGGAGCTTGCTTGTGATTTTTGTTTTAAAAATTCTTCTACTTTTTCCATTACGACATTGATCAATTCTTCTTGCTCAACGTCTGCCACCACCACCATATCATTGGCAGTCGCTTCTAATAATTCGGGGGTATCTAATCCGCTTTGGGCAAAAATATCTTTATTCGCTGGGGTTGCCATCATAACAGAGACTTTTTTAACCCCCTCTAAGCCTGAAATGGCATTGGTGAGTAACATTAATACCACCGAATCATGGTAGCTACCTTTTTTTACTACGGTTTTTAACATTCTATTTCCCTACTATTTCCCTATACGAGCCGTATAGGGATAAATGAACCGAGCCACTTTGTGGCTCTTGTTTATTTAACTAGGCAATAATCTGCCTAGTTATCCGATTAATCCGCAAAACGGTTTTTGTGGTCGTATCTATCAAAGTGGATATCATCACTAATTAAATATTCATACACTTTGTCTACAATTTCAATACCACCGGTTGCATAATATTTATCACGACGCATTTCGGCTCGTTGCCCCGGGTAATAAACCTTATCATTGCCAGGTGCAGGGGCCATTTCATTTAATTCATTGATAGATTGCGTCATATTTTCGCGGAATTGTTCTGCACCACAGAAACGTGCCGGGTCAATAACTATGTGCATTTGACCTAAACGGCGACCTTCCGATAAATCGTGGTACATAGATGAAACGTGCTTACCAAACGGCACACCTAATAAAATACCGGAGAAAATATCCACCATCATCATTAAGCCGTAGCCTTTCGCCCCGGCAATTGGCACTAACGCATTGACTTTGTTTGGATCAGTAACCGGATTACCCTCAGCATCTACTGCCCAATCATCTGGAATAGATTCACCACGAGAGCGTTTATCTAGAATTTTACCCCATGCCTGAACCGTTGTTGCCATATCAAATACCACATTTCGTCCTTCATCAGCAGGAGCCGCAAAAGAAATCGGGTTGGTACCATAATAAGGCTCAGAGCCACCATAAGGAACCGCCATTGGGTCAGATTGGCAGAATGAAATCGCTAGCAATCCCTCTTTTGCCGCCATTTCAGTATAGTAACCAATCGCACCACTGTGAGAGATATTACGGATTCCCACAATCGCAATACCTGATTTTTTCGCCATTTCAATGGCTTTTTCCATTGCAAAGGTTGCCGCAACATAACCACAACCGTTATCGCCTTCAAAAATCGCCGATGCTGGGCCGGTTTCTTTCCACTCAAATTTAGGATCGTGTGTAATCCCCCCTTTGAAGATACGCTCACAGTAATATTCCATACGCACCGCTCCGTGGGAGTGGTAGCCTCTCTCATCCGACCAAGTTAAAATTTCTGCCGTAATCTCTGCGTGTTGATCGTTTAAGCCGGCTTTCATTAATTTGGCTTTCATTAAGTCTTTTAATTCTTCTCTTGATAGTTTCATAGTCAATTCCTCAACGTTAAATTAAAGTTCTACATCACGATTACACTCTTTCGAGTAAATATAGACAAAATCTTCATCGCCAACGGCATAGCAGGCTTGTGGGCAATAGGAATCCATAAAGACATAATCATCTTTTTTCACCGGGATCCATTCATCGTCTAACCGGTACATGCCTTTACCGGAAAGAAATAGCATTCCGTGTTCTTGGAAATGGGTTTCAATGTAACCGTGTGAAGCACCCGGCTTAAATAATAAGATGTGCATATTCATATCAAAACCGAAATCGGTGGCAGAAGGGAGTAAATCTTTAATCAAGCAGGTTTTCATGCCTTCATATTCACTATATTCTATTTGATTTACATTGCCGACGTAGGTTTTCGCTTGCTGGCCTTCAAGCGGAGTATAACGGCGGCGGTGAATATAAATTTTAATCGGACTAGAAGAATGGTTAATAAAACTGAGTACTTTATCAGCAGGTGAGAAAATATAGCCTCCGGTTTCAAGAGTCGCTTCAGTATCGCAATTTTTTACCGATAATTGACCGCTTACACAGTAGACAAATACCTCAATGCCATTACCCCCTAATTGTGTACAGCCACCCGTTGGATGAACTGTTGCGATATAATCCGCAAAAGATGCACCTAATGCTGGTGAAGATAAAATACTAATATCGCAATGATGGTAGTTTGGAATACTGTTTTTCACTAAACCGTCCGTTTCCAAAATCACAAAGTTATTCTTACGAACTACCGAACGTGTTTCAAGTAATCCTTTGCGATAGCCTGTTTGAGCATTCAAATATCCCATGACATTCTCCTTTACCTTAAGTGAGTTTGATAACTTGAATTTATCTTGTACTATAATGCACAAAACCGTTGAGGATCCTTATGCTGAAAAAGACACAAATCACCCTAAACTCTATTGAAATTCAACACACTGTACTGCCTATTGAGGCAACACTTTACCAAGATGATGAAACCCAACCTGTAGCCAATCTTATCTATTTGCACGGGGGCGGTTTGCTGTATGGCAGTAAAGAGGATTTACCTGCACTTCATCTTAACCAATTTACTCAAGCAAGTTTGCAAATTTTTGCGATAAATTACCCGCTTGCACCACAGGCTCAGCTTGAACAAATTATGCAATCCATTTTATTGTCTTTAAAAACGTTACAAAATCAATTTGCAACTGAGCTTCCCTATTTTCTTTTCGGGCGTTCTGCTGGTGGCTATCTTGCTTTATTAGCTGCCACCAAATTAAGCCAACAAGATGAACTGATTCAGCCCAAGGGCGTGATTTCTTTTTACGGCTATGGTTTCTTAACCGATGGATGGTTTGATAGTCCAAGCCCTCATTATTTAAAATTGCCATTAGTGAGTGAAAGCACCTTTCAATCACTGATAACAACTCCCAGCCAAGAAGCCGCATTAAATACTCACTTCAGCACCTATATTTATGCCCGTCAAACAGGCAAATGGAAATCGCTTATTTATCAAGGCAGAGATAAATTCTTCTACCTTGATTACAGCTTACGCTTGGCTGAATTGAACCTACCGATATTTGCTGCTCACGCAACCAATGACCCCGATGTGCCATTTGCTGAATTTCAGGCACTGTGTGAAAAATTCAATCCAACTCGCTTTGTGATTGCTGCCGACCTCCACGATTTTGATCGTGATGAACAATCTGTGCATACGCAGGAATTGTTGAAGGCAACCATCGAGTTTATTCAAAATACCTAGCACGAGCCGTGCTAGGCTAATTAAACCAAATCCCGCAGGGACTTATTTTTCTGAGCCACAAGGTGGCTCTGTCTATTGCCCCCATACGGCTCGTATGGGGTTATTCAGAGATTACTTCTCCAAAATCGTCCCTTTTCTAAAACGTGCACTTGATGCCATATATTTCATACCGAAATAATAAACTAATGCAGTTGGAATCGTTGCTGTTAAGAATGAAATATCTGCATTAAATAAACCAATTACTGCACCAACCGAAATAGCCATAATTGCCGCCCAGTTAACGCCTTTGCGATTACCGTTTTCATCATACAACTCAGCAATATCAATTTTGCCTTTGTGTAAAATGTAATAATCCACTAATAACACAGAGAAAATCGGACCAAAGAACACCGTATAAGTTAAGACGAAAATATCCACGCCTTTTGAAGAGGCATCGGAGGTAATTAACCAAGGGCAAGTTGCAATTGCTAATAGCCCAATAAGAATAACGGAAGTTTTATGTTTGATCTTAAATGCATCCATTAATGCATAAGCAGGCGGTACTACATTACTCGCTAAATTAGTCGTCATTTGAGCAAATAAAATGAAGATTAATGTGATAACTACTAAGAATTTATTATCTGCTGCTTGTGCAAAGGCATTAATTGGGTTAGCAATACCTGTTGCAGAAGAAATCATTAAGCCTATAACCCCCATAAATACGGTAGTTGGCACCATTGCTAAGAAATACACTACACCACGTTTTACTGTAGAATAGCCCGGTTTTAATTCACGAACATAGTCGCCTACGTTTAACATTACCAGTACATTTACACCGAAGAATGCTACAATTGCACTCACAAATGGCAAGCCCCAAGTACCTTCTTTATTGATGAGGTTTTCTTCAATACGCCCACCAAACTTAGTCATACAAACATAGAACATATAAGCAAGAGAAGCGATAATAATAACCGCACCGATATTTTCTAACCATTTCAAACCATGGAAACCAGTGGTTGAAATCCAAATTTGCAATGATTGGAATAATAAGAAATAAAGAACTAAGTTATCATAACCAAATAAAAGAATAGAAATTTGGTTAATTGCTGAGCCACCTAGCCAGCTTTGCACCCCGTACCAAACAATTGCCGGAACACCTCGTAACATTGCCGGTAAAATACCGCCTTTTGTGCCAAAGGCACTTTTTAATTGAACTGCATAAGGCACGCCGCTTTTATAGCTCATTTGATCGTTTAAACATAAACACACAATCAGCAATAACGAACCAATTAACATTGCGACAAAAGCCTGCGTTAAATTTAGCCCTTTTTCTAGTTGACCCGACCCTAGGGCAAAGGTGCCGATAGATACACATCCTCCAAGCCAAAGAAAGAGGTAAGAAAGTAGATCCATAATCCGCTTATTTTCCGGAATAGGTTGTAGATTGTTTTTTTCAGACATGTTGTTGCTCCTGTAAATCGTATAATGTTATTTTTAATAATAAAAGTGCGGTCAGTTTCAAAAATTGACCGCACTTAAATCTTTAACGTTTGACCGGACGAATAAATTCACCGTATCCCATTGCATCTTGTTTATACATACCGTTTTCTGCCACTAAACGCCCACGAATAAAGGTATGGGTTGCTGCACCTTTTCCTTCTAAACCGTTAAAGCAAGTCACATGACCTTTAGTGAAGAGTTTTTCTTGCTCGACTTTCCACGGTTTTTCCGGATCGACAATCACGATATCCGCATCAAAACCAATTTCAAACGCCCCTTTACGACCGTATAAACCGAATAATTTTGCCGGGTTCACACCCATTACTTTCGCAATCAAAGTTGGGCTAAGTTTGCGTTGATGAACGACCATATCAAACATCATCGGTAAGAAGAATTGAATACCGTTTAAACCACCCCAAGCCTCCCAGATATCGTGAGTCTCGTTATTTTTTTCTTCATCCGCTGCCGGCGAGTGATCGCTACCCACGCAAGAAAGCGTGCCGTCAATCACATAATCCCAAAGTTTTTCCATATCTTCTTTTTTACGCAACGGAGGGGTACATTTTGCCGGACCGCCCTTTTCAAACACAAAATCTTCGGTAAAGCCTAAATAGTGTGGGCAAGTTTCACCCGATACCGGCAAGCCTTCATAAATCGCATCTTTAACAAGTTGTGCCACCATTGGGTGTGTTACATGGCAAATATGCACACGCCCTCCGGTTGCACGTGACATATCAATAATATTTTTAGTTGCGACATACTCCACCCACACATCGTGAGCATCTAAAAATTCACGGATCTTTTCTTGATTGGTTAAGCCTGTTTTCGCCTTTGCCTCTTTAACACGCTCTTTTACCTGACCAAATTCTTCACAATGAAAACCCGACAACGCATTAAACGGTTTTAAAATTTCCAATGCTTTACGCACGTTGCCTAAATTTACGGTTGGAAATAAATCACCGTTCGGGCAAGTAAAGCCTTTGAAGGCAGCAACACCGCAAGCTTCAAGATCGACTAAATCGGCAGAGTTACTTTTAATTGAAGTAGGGCTGTCATCATAATCACCGACAATACCGCCCCAAAGGGCAAAGTCGATAAAGGAATGTTTACTTACGTTGGCGTGTTTTAATTTAAAGACATCTTTATTGATGAGGGAAGGATCGTTATTCAGAGGCATATCGATGAGCGTCGTACAACCGGCGGCAACTGCGGCACGGGAACCTGTTTCAAAATCTTCTCGATAATCAAAGCCAGGTTCATTTAAATGGGCATGGCAGTCAATAATCCCGGGATAAACAAAATTACCTTTAGCATCAATAACTTCTTTGGCTTGAACTTCTATATCAGGCGAGAAAAATGCTGCAAACTTTCCCTCTTTCACTGCAATAGTAGCAGGATAAATTCTATCCGGCGTTACTAATTGTCCGTTTTTAACAATTAAATCATACATAATGAACCTTCTTTTTATTGACTTTTGATAGTTTGAAAGGAAAATGCAAAATATGAAACATCATTCCAAGCTTTGTTTATACTAAAGAATAAAATCATACGAAATCAATAGGTATTTTACAAACATGAATATAAAAGAACAAATAATAAACATCTCCCTTTCAGCCACCTCTGATTATGCCCAAGAGTTAGTTGGAAATATGCCGATTGTATATATTCATTCCATCTATAACAAAACTATTAACCTATTGATTCACAATAAAATTTTTGCTTTACAGCCCAAAGGCAGCTATCTTTCACCGGTTAGCTTGATTACCGGTTTATCGGTAGCACAATTTCAACAACTTTCACTATTTCCACAACAACAATATCGGCTTAATCTGCATTATCAAAATTGTGCAATTTTTTGCTCAAAATTGACCGCTTGTATTCCATCAGAAAAGAACTTACTTTCCCTGTATTCTAATACTGCACAACAAATTCTACAACAAACAAATACAGCAGGACTCACACAGATACTAAAAGGTAGTTCTGATGATCTGATTTTGTTCAGTTGCCAAAAATATCTATACGAGGTACAAAACCTCTACCACAACAAAGATATGTATAATGCTGCTTACAAACTGGCAAAATTTATTGGCTTAGGAATTGGACTAACTCCTAGCGGAGATGATTTTCTTTGTGGATTTTTAGCAATTTTTCAACGTATGAACTTGACGCAAAACGTTTTTTATCAAACTCTTACAGAGCAGATCCAACAAAACCTAGATAAAACAAATCTTATTAGCGCAAGATTTCTAGAATGTGCGTTAATGCAACAATTTTCTGCTACTGTTTTAGACTTTTTAAACTTAAATGAAAGCAAATCTATCAATATTTCTCACATCCAAACACAATTTGAAAAGATTGGTCACTCCTCAGGTATGGATACGCTTTTTGGTATTTATTATGCCTGTGAGTTATTGACTCATTCAGCAAAATAGCAAACAAAAAACCCAAAAGAATATCACTATTCTTTTGGGTTCTTCTTAACTAAATGGTGCCAGTGGTCGGACTCGAACCGACACGCTTTATGGGCGGCGGATTTTGAATCCGCTGCGTCTACCGATTTCGCCACACTGGCTTAAATTTTGCGAAATTATAGAAAAATATAACCGCTTGTGCAAGCATAAAAAGGGGCTTAAAAATCGGTTGATTTAAAAACCAGCAGTCAGTTCATCTTTACAAAAATAGTTATGCACACACTCTGTGGATAACTAAGTGCACAACCCTGTTTATAGATATTTAACCTACTGATTTTCATATATTTAATTTTCAAAATTCAGGGCGTTCAAAATTTCCCCTACAAAAAATCCACTACTTGACTTATTATTTTTCCTGTTTTTAGCTGGGTAGTAATTTTATCTCCCCGTTTCAAATCAGTGGTGGAAGTCAACATTTTTCCGTCTTCCGTTTGAGTGATGGAATAGCCTCGAGTCAGGATTTTCAATGGACTTAGCCCATCTAGCTTAGTGCATAATGACTGAAAGCGTTGACTATCTGTCAGCATTTTCTTCTCAATTGCATAATCTAAACGCTGAGAAAATGTAGTGAATAACGCTTGCTTTTCTTTAAGTTGATAAGGAAATGGATTTTTCTCAAACCTTTTGGCGCAATACGTCCACTGCTGTTGTTTTTTAAGTAACAATTGTTCTATTTGCCACTGTAAATTTTTCATAGCTTGGCTTAAAGTTTGCTTCTGACGCTCAATCTGCTTTTTAGGATGCTGACTCGCCAAGCGTAAGCCAAGCTCTTTGCTATACTGTTTTTTAGCGGCTAAAAGAGAGTTAATCGTATATTCCAAGCGGAATTTAATATGAGCGAATTTTTGCTGCTGCGATTGGAGCTGTCTGGTTGGATGCTGAGCATTTAAGCGTAATATTAACTGTTGGAAATGCCCAACTTTTCGACTCCAAACACGATCAAAAGCTAAATTAACTTTATCGAATTGGTGCTGCAATTGGCGTAATAATTCTCTTTGATCTCGGCTTACTAATTCTGCCGCTGCAGAAGGAGTCGGTGCACGAAGATCTGCCACAAAGTCAGCAATAGTGATGTCTGTTTCGTGTCCAACGGCACTAATGGTTGGAATTTGAGAACGATAAATCGCTTGAGCAACCACCTCTTCGTTAAAACACCAAAGGTCCTCCAATGAACCTCCAGCACGCCCTATAATTAATACATCGCACTCATTGCGACGATTTGCTAATTCAATCGCATTAACAATATCTTGTGCAGCCTCTTTACCTTGCACTAAAGTAGGATAAATAACCACAGATAAACTAGGATCACGGCGTTGTAGAATATTCAAAATATCTTGCAGTGCTGCACCACTTGATGAGGTAATAATCCCCACTCGTTTAGCAAAAGATGGAATCGTTTTTTTATGCTCTTGAGCAAACAAACCTTGAGCAGCTAACTTTGCTTTAAGTTGCTCGAATTGCTGTTGCAGTAAACCTTCTCCAGCCGGCTGCATACTTTCAATAATAATTTGGTAATCCCCTCTTGGTTCATACAAGGTAACACTTGCTCGTACCAAAACCTGCATACCGTTTTGCGGGCGAAAATGCACTTTGGCATTTTTCATTTTAAACATCGCACAACGTACTTGAGCCTTATCATCTTTTAACGTGAGATACCAATGGCCGGAAACAGGCTGGCTGAAATTGGAAATCTCACCGGTTAGCCAAATTTGGCTAAGTTCCATTTCAAGTAAATGACGGACAGAATAGTTCAGTTGAGTGACGGTTAAAATATTGCTCATAATCGTAAAATTGAAAGAATTTTTATGCAGTGTAGCGAGAAATTAAGATGAGAGAAAGGGCCAATAAGAAAACAAGCGGTTATTTTTTATGAAAAAATTGCAAAAAGAAAGCCTCCGATAAATCGGAGGCTTGAAATTTGGTTGCGGGGGCTGGATTTGAACCAACGACCTTCGGGTTATGAGCCCGACGAGCTACCAAGCTGCTCCACCCCGCGTCTGATGGAAGCTATAATATAGCAATACAGAATAATAACAAGTAAAAAAGTAGATATTTAGTTTAATTGATTTAAATTAGCACAAAAATAGTATAAAAATCCATTTATTGAGCTAAAATCATACAAATATATTCTTGTTTTATTTTAACTGCATTTTTGCTATTCTTCACCTTTATTTCAGATTTGATAGTTTATGAAACAAGGATTTTACATGAGTTGGAAAGCATATAAAAAAGCCATTGCATTCGCAACAATAGCAGTAGCTACTACTATTTTAGTCGGATGTTCATCGCCATCCGGTACCAAAACAAAAGCCGGTGGATACGATAGCGAAAAAATAAAATTTGGGGCTAAATATAGTGGCCGACAATTTATGCCTTATGGTATCCATTTCCAAAGCGGACGTTTAATTTTAAATACCGCACCGGTTAATCAGCGTGATTTTTTACAGCAGCTATCAAATGTTCGCGCTTATAGCAGCCTAGCGGATTCTCACTCTATTGCTTATGGTAAAGTAAGTCGCTGGATCGCCTCAGGATCGAATATCAACGATCTGGCAAAACATGGCATTACTACCCGTTTAATGCGTGGTGAAGATGGCTATCAAAATGTGCTGATGACCGGTTATTATTCACCGGTTATTAATGCACGCCGCACACCACAAGGAAAATATCAGCATCCAATTTATGCTATACCGGCTAATAAACGCTTCTCACGTGCTGACATTTATGCCGGTGCATTGCAAGGTCAAGGCTTAGAGCTAGCTTATAGTGATTCTATGCTTGATAATTTCTTATTAGGCGTACAGGGAAGTGGCTATGTCGATTTTGGTGATGGACGTTTAAATTATTTCGCCTATGCTGGTCAAAACGGCTTTAAATATGCGAGTGTTGGGCGTTTGTTAGTAGAAGATGGTGAAATTCCAAAAGAGAAAATGTCTGTGCAAGCCATTCGTGACTGGGGTGAGCGTAATCCAAGCCGCGTGCAAGGGTTGTTAGAACGTAATCCATCTTATGTTTTCTTTAAAAATGATCCTACCGGTCAAGTAAAAGGCTCTGCCGGTGTACCATTAGTTGCATTAGCCTCTGTTGCTTCAGACCGTAGTATTGTGCCTTCCGGCAGTGTCTTATTAGTGGAAATGCCACTTATTGATAAAAACGGAAACTGGACAGGAAAACACGAAATGCGTTTAATGATTGCTCTTGATGTGGGCGGTGCGGTAAAAGGTCATCACTTCGATTTATATCAAGGTATTGGCGATAAAGCAGGTCATGTAGCCGGGCTAATAAAACACTATGGTCGTGTTTGGGTACTAAATTAATTTTTAAGTAGGTAAATATGTTGAAAAAAGTCTTAGTTATTTTATTGCTCTGTTCAAATCTTGTATTTGCAAATGATCCGGAAAATACAACCGCTTCAACAGAGCCTAAATATAAAATATCCGATATGGATATGAAGATTTTTATCCGACAGCTTAACAATATTGAACAATGTATTTACCCTGACTTAGGTAAACATAATTATAAAGAGATTTACAGCAAATGGAGTGTCGCTGAGACACTCACTATCCAGTATTTTGAACACCAAATACTGAAAGAATTGTTAGGTGAGAAACATTTTAATATGATGCAAACAGATGACTCTTCAATGAATTATTTCAATTTATTGCATACTAAATTAAATCATCAAAAAGCAAATGTTGATAAAGAACTCTGTGAGGATTTTAAGCTTACTTATCAAGATGTGTATACACGAGTGCAAAATACACTACCTAAAGTCTATAAATAACAAAAAACTCGCAATATCTATTGCGAGTTTTCTTTTTATATTTGGCGTTTAGCTTTCGTTATGAATTTCCAAATTAGTGGCTTGTTTTGCCGCTTTCGCTTTTGCTTGGTCATTACGGGCATTGGCAATCGCATCTAAATAACATTTATCCACATCGCCGGTAATATATTCACCGGTAAAGACTGAAGCATCAAAGTGGTGGATAGTTGGATTTTCCATCTGTACCGATTGATATAAAGCTGATAAATCTTGGAAAATCAGTTTATCCACCCCAATCATTTCCGCTACTTCATCAACTGAACGATCATAGGCAACCAGCTCTTCACAAGTTGGCATATCAATACCATAAACATTTGGGTAGCGAATTTCCGGAGCGGCTGAAGCAAAATAGACTTTTTTCGCTCCTGCGGCTCGTGCCATTTCAACAATTTGCTCTGAAGTTGTGCCACGCACGATAGAATCGTCAACTAACAGTACACTTTTACCTTTAAACTCCGAAGCAATCGCATTAAGTTTACGGCGAACCGAGCTTTTACGTTGAGATTGCCCCGGCATAATAAAGGTACGGGCAACATAGCGATTTTTAACAAAACCTTGGCGATAAGGTTTATAAAGCACATTAGCAATACGCACGGCAATATCGTTTGACGTTTCCGGAATTGGGATAACTACATCAATATCATCAATAATACGACCCCATTCACGTTTGATCTTCTCACCTAATAACTCTCCCATATGCACACGGGCTGCATAAACGGATACTCCATCAATCACAGAGTCAGGACGGGCAAAATACACATATTCAAAAATACAAGGATGGAGTTTTGGATTATCTGCACAAATTTGCGAATATAATTGACCGTCAAAAGTGATATAAATCGCCTCCCCCGGTAATACATCTCGAACGAAATCAAAACCAACAACATCAAGAGCGACACTTTCTGAAGCAAACATATATTCGGTTCTGCCCTCAACTACCCGCTGACCTAATACCAACGGGCGAATACCAAACGGATCACGAAACGCTACCATACCATGCCCGATAATCATTGCAATACAAGCATAAGCACCACGAATAGTATTATTCGTTTTACGGATCGTTTCAAAAATATTATCTGGGCTTAAGTGTTGAGTTGAGTAAAGATCTAAAAAGTAGGCAAAAATATTAAGAAGAGATTCAGAGTCGGAATTCGTATTGACATGACGGCGGGCTTCATTAAACAAACGCTCTTTTAACTCGGCATTGTTAGTTAAGTTTCCATTATGCACTAAAGTAATGCCAAACGGTGAATTCACATAGAAAGGTTGAGCCTCCGATACGCTAGAGCTACCTGCAGTTGGATAACGGACATGGCCAACCCCCGCATTTCCTTGCAAGCGAATCATATGTTCTTGCTGGAAAACATTACTTACCAAGCCATTTGCTTTACGTAAGCGGAAGCGATTTTCATCATCTATTGTTACGATCCCTGCGGCATCTTGTCCTCGGTGTTGTAGTAATGTTAAACCATCATAAATCGCCTGATTCACCGGCGAGTTCCCAATAATACCGACAATGCCGCACATATAGAAAGACCTCTTTATTTAGTCGTTTGTAAAAAACTTGAATTTGTTTGTAACTGTTCAAAGAACCATTTCACAATAAAGTCAAAGTGCGGAATCAATAACGATGATTTCCATAATTCTGTCTGACTTGCTTGGGTAAAGGTATCTAAGAAAAATAAAATGGCTGAAACAATTAAAATACCACGCAATGCACCAAAAGCACCGCCCAAAATTCGATCCGTAATAGATAGCCCACTTAAATCAATAATTTTACTAAGCAAACCGTTTATTACACCGCATACAATTAAGGTTAAAATAAAAAGAATTGCTGCTGCCAAGCCATTACGTAAAAATTCCGAATTTTGCAGGTAAACCGAATTTATCTGGGTAAGATAACTACTGAGATAAGGGTAAAAAGAGCTTGCCACAAAAAATGCAATTACCCATCCAAGCAGCGATAATGCTTCATTAGTAAAACCTCGCCATAAACTGACTAATACAGAAAAAGCAATGATCCCGATAACAATTAAATCAACCATAAAACACCTTAAAGCTTAAAGCTCTCCTATTCTACAAAAAAAGAAAACGTTTGCGTAGCCCTATTTTGTTAAAATTTAGCAATCTACGCAAAATAACAAGCGGTTGCATTTCGCAAAAAATTTGCAAAATATGACCGCTTGAAAAGACTGTTTATTCTACAATATAGCCAACATCATCTAAAGTTGGATTATTCGCTCCATTTTTCGCCAGTTCATCACAAATTTCATTTTCCCGATGCCCTGAATGACCCTTAACCCACATCCACTCAATTTGATGACGTTGAATTTCTTTATCTAAAGCTATCCATAAATCTTTATTTTTAACCGGTTTTTTATCGCTCGTTTTCCAATCATTTTTTTTCCAGTTAAAAATCCATTTTTGAATACCGTTTTTCATATATTGGCTATCGCTATTCAATTGCACTTTGCAAGGCTCTTTTAGCATTGACAATGCTTCAATCACCGCACGCAATTCCATTCGGTTATTGGTGGTTTGAAAATAACCTTTGCTGACAGTTTTCTCGTGCCCATTGTAGCGAAGCAAAATACCGATTCCGCCTTTACCGGGGTTTCCTAAACAAGAACCATCTGTAAAAATTTCAACTAATTTCATCACTTTAATCTTTGAAAACAAAAGCCCCAAAGCATTAACTTTGGGGCAGCTTTTGTTAAATTCTAAAAGTTATTAGAATTTCGATCAACTTATTCTTTTGATCTAACTATTTTTTGCCTAATTGAGGAATAACGCTATTGTTAGCCGCCAATAAACCGGCATCGGTATAAACCGCTAATTTACCGCGAGTATCCACAATATCTAAATTACGCATGGTTAATTGACCAATACGATCAGCAGGTGTAAACGGTGCATCTTCCACTTTTTCCATACTTAAACGCTCTGCCTCGTAAGTTAAGTTTGGAGACTCTGTGTTCAGAATAGTGAAATCATTACCACGGCGTAGCTCAAGCGTTACTGTACCGGTAATCGCTTTCGCTACCCAACGTTGAGCCGTTTCACGTAGCATTAACGCTTGTGGATCAAACCAACGACCTTGATACAATAAACGACCTAAACGTAAACCGTTAATGCGGTATTGTTCAATCGTATCTTCGTTGTGAATACCGGTAACTAAACGCTCGTAAGCGATGTGTAATAACGCCATTCCCGGGGCTTCATAAATACCGCGAGATTTCGCTTCAATAATACGGTTTTCGATTTGGTCTGACATACCTAAACCGTGGCGACCACCAATGCGGTTCGCTTCCATAATTAATTCCACCGCATCATCAATACGTTTACCGTTTAATGCTACCGGCACACCTTCTTCAAAGGTCACAGACACAGTTTCTGCTTTAATTTCCACAGATTCATCCCAGAACGCCACACCCATAATCGGTTTTACGATCTTCATACCGGTGCTTAATTCTTCTAAATCTTTCGCTTCATGCGTTGCACCTAACATATTTGAGTCTGTTGAATAAGCTTTTTCCACTGACATTTTATAGTCGAAACCGTTGGCAATTAAAAATTGTGACATTTCTAAACGACCACCAAGCTCATCAATGAAAAGTTGGTCTAACCAAGGTTTATAGATTTTTAATTTCGGGTTGGTTAGTAAACCGTAGCGATAAAAACGCTCAATATCGTTACCTTTAAAGGTTGAACCATCACCCCAAATGTTTACATCATCTTCTTTCATCGCTGCAACCAGCATTGTACCGGTTACCGCACGGCCTAGTGGCGTGGTGTTAAAATAAGGAATACCGCCGGTTGAAATGTGGA
This sequence comes from Mannheimia granulomatis, assembly GCF_013377255.1. NCBI lineage: Bacteria > Pseudomonadati > Pseudomonadota > Gammaproteobacteria > Pasteurellales > Pasteurellaceae > Mannheimia > Mannheimia granulomatis. Next base: position 957,084 of record NZ_CP016614.1, on the reverse strand, counting down.
ATGCGCCGCACTGAATCGCTGCAATACCCTCGTGAGCTAATTGTTGGCGACAGTCGATTAAACGCGCATTTTCTGCCCCGTATTCCATCGCTTTTCTTGGAATTGCGTTATAATCATCTTCATCCGGCTGACCTAAATTTGCCGTGTAAGCATAGGGTACTGCACCTTTTTTACGCATCCAAAGTAATGCTGCTGACGTATCTAAACCACCTGAAAATGCAATACCTACTTTCTGACCTAATGGTAGAGCTTCTAAAATTGTTGCTGACATACGAATTCCTATAAATTTTGACTTGTAAGTTTTAAGATAACTAAACGCAAACAGTTGCATTCAAATAAAATATTCTAGCTGAAATACACTAAAAATTCATCTAAAATTTACTGACTCAATTTGCAAAGTTTTGATAAAATTCAACCGCTTACCCAAATACTTTAAATGAGTCAGACTGAGGTTCAAAATAGAGAAAAACAACAATGAAAAAACTGCTAGTTATCCGAAATGATAAAATTGGGGATTTTATGGTCTGTTTTCCGGCATTTGCGATGCTAAAACAATCCCTACCCGATGTTGAAATTACCGCGCTTGTGCCAAATTATACCGCACCTCTTGCCAAGCTTTGCCCTTCTATCGACAAAGTAATTATCGATACTGCTAATAAAAAAGATAAAACTGAATTTAACCGCATCTTACAAGCGGTCAAAAAAGAGCAATTTGATGCAGTAATTTGTTTTGTGTCGGATTGGTACAATGCTAAACTCACGTTCCTAAGTGGAATAAAATATCGCCTAGCTCCGGCAACTAAATTGTTTCAATTCTTATACAACCATCGCTTAACCCAACGCCGTTCGCAATCAGCAAAAGCGGAATCAGAATATAATTTAGATTTAGCTCGTGCTTTCTTAACCAAGCATAACATTCAAATTATCGAACCAAGGACACCTTATTTGCAATTTGGCGCAGATATCCTGCAAGCACAAAAAGCCAAATTATCCGAACAGTTAAAGATCTCATCAGATAAAAAATGGTTGTTTGTGCATAGCTCCACAGGTGGTTCTGCCAATAATCTCTCGGTTGAGCAATATGCCCAATTAATTCAGGGTATTTTGGCGGAATTTGATTGTTATGTGGTTTTAACGGCAGGTAAAGGAGAAAGTGAAAAAGCGAATGAACTCGCTCAGAAAATCAACCAACCGAATGTGGTGGTTTATGATAAAAATGAGGGATTAGCGGATTTTTCCCGCTCGCTTGCCTGTGCCGATCTCTTTATTGCCGGCTCAACCGGCCCACTTCATATTAGCGGTGCGTTGAATATTCCAACCGTGGGTTTTTACCCAAGCCGTTTATCGGCTATTCCACGCCGATGGAGACCTATTAATGATGCGGATAAGCATATTGCTTTTTGTCCTCCATCAGATAAAGCATCGCAAATGAACTTAACGCTAATATCTATTTCAGAAACATTAAAAACAGTCATTCCTTTTATTGAGAAAATGTGGAGATAAATCCCTCTCTCCCTTTGTGGGAGAGAGAAATTTTTCTTCGTTTAGAAGAAAAATCAGCGAGAGTGGAAAGTCCTATTTTCGAGTGCGATTCCATAAATCCGCATATTTCACAAAGGTAGAATGAGCAGAAAGCACCGCTAACAGAAAGCCTTGTTTTCCATCTAAAAAGCCGGCTTTTAATAAATACATTTTCACAAAGCAGCCTATAGCGTGGCTTACACCATCAAATAAAGTTGCGGTTTTACCGACATTTGCCCGTTGTATTGCCCATGCTTTGGCATAGCTTGCAGATTTCACTAAATAATGATGAATATCTTTGTAGGTAAAATGCAGCAAATCGCCCTGTAACTTCTCTACTTTAGCTTCTTTCGGGAAATGTACTTTTTCGTGAACCAACTCATCGCCATATTTTGCAAAGCCTGTTGGATACAATCTCACCACATAATCCGGATACCAGCCCGAGTGGCGAATTTGCTTGCCGAAAACTTCGCTTAAACGACTGACTTTATAAACGGTATTTTTTTCATCATTTTTGACCGCTTGTAAAATCGAATTTTTCAGCTCTTCGGTCACTCGCTCGTCAGCATCCAGCCATAACACATAATCGCCTGTAACATATTGCTGTGCAAGCTGCCGCTGCTTACCGAAGCCCGGCCAATCAGTATTAGTATAAAATTTCGCATTGTAGTGAGCCGCAATTTCAGCGGTTTCATCGGTACTGCCGCTATCTAAAATCACGATTTCATCCACCCAACCTTTTACGGTCTCTAAGCAAGCGGCTAAATCTTGGGCTTCATTTTTTACAATCATTGTAACACTTAACGTTGGCATAATCTTTCCTTAATCTTTTAATGAGATTCTCGCATTTTACTTTAAAAATAACTGTTTTTGTGCTATTTTCTACGCCAAATTTTATCAACGAATCAATGAATGGAAAAAATAATGTCAATTATATTAACAACCAAACAAAAACAATATTTAAAAGGCTTAGCCCATCATTTAAGTCCTGTCGTAATGCTAGGTGGCAATGGCTTAACCGAAGGTGTGCTGGCTGAAATCGACAATGCCTTGGAATATCATGAGTTAATTAAAGTAAAAGTTGCCGGTGCCGATCGTGAAACCAAACAACTTATCATTGATGCGATTTTGCGTGAAACTAAAGCGGCAGAAGTGCAAACTATCGGGCATATTTTAGTGCTTTATCGCCAAAGCGAAGAGAAAAAAATCAGTTTGCCAAAAGCGAAAAAAGCTGTTTAGTTGCAAATTTTTCTATTAATCCAACCGCTTGTATTCAGGCGGTTTTTTATATCGGTAACCTATTATGTTTAAAAAATTTTCTGCCTATACTTTAGCTATGCTCCTTATTCCTGTAGTCACCTGGCTGGCAAATTGGCAATGGTCTTTGGCGATTGAATACCCTGAATATGGTTTTGATTACTTTTTATTTTTAATTACTGAAACCGGTTCTGTGCCTTACGCTATAGCCACTTGTGTTATCTTTACTTTATTATTGACTTGGGTAGTCAGAAAGCACTATTCTTTGTTTTTTGTCATTACCGTTTGTGTTGCCTCAATGGTTGCAACACAAGTGATTAAAAGTGGAATGAAATCGGTGTTTCAAGAGCCTCGTCCTTTTGTTTCGGCACATTTCCAAGAAAAATCATTAGACTTTTATCAATTAACACGCGAGCAGCGTGGCATTGCCGTGATGGAAAAAATCGGGGCCAACCAAAACTTCGTAACCGTCCACCAAGCAAAAGAAGTCGGCTATTCCTTCCCTTCAGGCCACACAATTTTTGCCGTGTCTTGGTTATTATTAGTAGTGGGATTCTGCCGAAATATGCGTGGACAAGCGGTTATTTTTGCACATATTTTTGCAATTAGCTGGGCAGCCTTAATGCTTGTTAGCCGCCTACGTTTAGGAATGCACTACCCGATTGATTTGTTCATCAGTAGCTTACTTGCATTTGTGACAAATCTTGCGCTGTTTGTTTGGTTTGTGCCTTGGTTAGAAAAACGCAATCCATTTAACTTATTTCATAAGAGAGTCTAATTATGGCGATTTATTACGGTTTAGATATTGGTGGTACCAAAATTGAGCTGGCAGCATTCAGTGAAAAATTGGAAAAACTGTATAGCGAACGTGTGCCAACCCCACAAACTAACTATGATGATTGGCTTAATACCGTTGAAACTTTGGTGAATGATGCCGATAGCAAATTCGGTGAAAAAGGCTCAGTCGGCCTAGGCTTGCCGGGCTTTGTAAACCGAGAAACAGGCATTGCAGAAATTACCAATATTCGTGTTGCGGACGGTAAAGCCATTATTAAAGACTTGAGCACACGTTTAGGACGTGAGGTAAGAGCAGAAAACGATGCCAACTGCTTCGCCCTATCTGAAGCGTGGGATGAAAGCAATAAGTCTTTCTCAACCGTATTAGGCTTAATTATCGGCACAGGTTTTGGCGGTGGTTTTGTGTTTGACGGCAAAGTTCATTCAGGCAGAATCGGTATGGCGGGTGAAGTCGGTCACATGCAGCTCAACTACCATGCTTTAAAATTACTCGGTTGGGAGAAAGCGCCGATTTATGACTGTGGTTGTGGTAATCACGCCTGTTTAGATACCTATATTTCAGGGCGAGGTTTTGAGTTATTGTTTGCTGATCTGGTTGGCGAAAAGGTATCCGCAAAAGAGATTATCGAACGTTTTTACACTCAAGACACTAAAGTCGTCGAGTTTGTTGAAAAATATATTGAATTAATGGCAATCAGCATTGGTAATCTTATTACGATTTTAGATCCGGATATGATTGTTTTTGGGGGTGGTTTATCTAACTTTGATTATATTTATCAAGCCTTACCGAAAGCATTGCCGAAACATTTAATGCGTTCAGCTAAAGTGCCGGTCATTAAAAAAGCCATTCACGGCGACTCCGGTGGTACGCGTGGTGCAGCCGCATTATTTCTGAAATAATATCTATAAAGCTACATTAAAATATCCCCTTCTTTAAACTAAGAAGGGGATATTTTTTAAGATCATTTCTCTTCTTTCGGCAATTTGTATAATTGGTTTTTATATAAATAGCTACCTAACAAAGCATGAGCTAAGGCTTCTTTTTTAAATTCCTCAGGTAACGTTTTCGGTGTTAATTTATGCGTAGATTGATCATACTCAAAACCTTCAATCGGTAAATTAGGACGCATCACCACAACATCATTGCCCCTCATCATTGCCTGTGTGGCATCATATTGCATAAAAGCACGATTAGGGTCGATATTTTGAGTTAAATCGTAACCTATCATCGGATATTGACCGCTTACCCCCGCTACCGAAAGCAATGTTGTTGGCATATCCATTTGACTGACTAAGCGATTATCCGCTCTTGGTTCAATATGATCTGCTAATAAAAGTGCCGGAATATGGAAATGTTGAATCGGAACTAAATGTTCACCGACTGCACGAGAATCGTGATCGGCAATCACTAAAAATACTGTGTCTTTCCAATAATCTGATTTTTTAGCTAAGTCAAAGAAATGCCCGATAGCATAATCGGCATATTTTGCCGCATTATTGCGAGTCTGTTTTGGCTGTTCGTATAATTCAATTTTACCGTCCGGGAATTCAAAAGGATCATGGTTACTTGAACTAAAAACTAAACTAAAGAAAGGCTTACCCTGTTGATGAAGCTCGTTAAAAGTTTCATTGGCTTTATCAAATAAATCCTCATCGCTCACGCCCCAGGTTGCGGTGAATTTTGGATTCTTGTAATCCTTTTCATCAATAATTTGTTGAAAACCGTTGCCATAGAAAAAGCTTGCCATATTATCAAAATGCTTTTCACCACCATAAATAAACGAGGTGTGATAACCTTGGTGTTTCAACAATTCTGCAATGCTGAAAAAATTGTTTTGGCTTTTAGTCAATTTCACCACTGCACGAGCCGGTGTTGGGGTAAATCCAGTTGTGACGGCTTCAATCCCTCTGACAGAACGGGTTCCTGTTGCATAAAGATTAGTGAAATACCAGCCTTCTTTTGAAAGCTTATCCAGATTTGGCGTAAGATCCTTTCCACCTAATGAGCCGACAAACTGTGCGCCTAAACTCTCTTCTAGAATGATCACAATATTTTTTGCTTTGCTTTGATAGCTCGCCTTATTTTCGGTCAAGGTGGGAATTTCATCTGAAATATAATCAGACTCCGCTCGATTACGACTCTGCTTAACAATACTTAACATCTCCTCAACTGACATTTTTCCGTATTGTTCTGAGGATTTATCTTCATCTTTTAACTGCTGAACCGCATAAAGCACGGAATATCCGGAATTTAATACCAATGAGTTGACAAGAGGATCGCTTGAAAATGCCACCATTGCAGGATTAATGCCACGATGAGCAAAGCTTGAACGACCGCCTAAAAATACAATCGCTGCTATTAATAATGCAAGTAGCGGACGCATTTTCCAATTAGGAAAACGTAAATTCTGAGTTGCCCAGCCAGATAGCTTCCAATAAATAACCGATGAAGCAATCAAAGCCAATATACCACAAACTACACTGACTAAATGCCCGTTAATCAACATAGTAAAAACTTCTTTTGGATGAACAAGATATTCAATAAATAGGCGATTAGGGCGAAGGTCGAAGGTTTCAATAAAGTTAGGAGTTGCCACCTCCATAAAAAGAATAAAGGCACTGCCAACTGTCAGCCATATTCTTAGAATAGTACGCCAAATTGAGCCAATCTTATTTTTTTGAAATAACAATATACTAAGTAATGCCGGCAAGCCAAATAACCAACAAAGTGCTGAAATATCAATACGAATGCCCTGCAACATTAAGGGCAACCAGCCATTCACAGCAGATACTCTCTCAGCTTGCCAAACAGCCAGCCCTAAGCGGGCAATAGAAAATATGAGCAGATTGATCCCTACAAACACCAAAATAGGGAATAGCACAGTTTTTGATTCACTGCGTTGATTCATTAAAATTCTCCTTTTATATTTAAATATTATATTGTTATGCTTTTATGCTAATCACATCGCCAACTCTAATTACTCCACTATTTTGTGGCACAAGATGAATACCAAAAATCGGTTTGCCTTGTTCATTGGTATGCTTTTGTTTTAGAGTTCTAAATGGTTCTGCTTGAGGATCTAGCTCTAAAGTGGTTAAATCTCGGGTAATCAATACGCAACGGGTACACAATTCGGATTTGGTAAATAAGACTTCGCCTATTTGAATTTGTTCCCACTGCTCTTCTTCAAAAGCTACATTTCCATCGATAACAATATTCGGGCGAAAACGTGCCATTTCAAGCTTAATCGGCGACCATTGCTGAACTTGTTCAAGCGATTTCTCCGACATCAATGTTACCGGATTACTATCAGCAAAACTCAGCGGATTTCCCGGAAAACGATTAACCTCTCTTTGACTTTTAGCCCCGAGCCAACGAAGTTGTACAACCCTGTCAAAAATTTTACTCAGCCAAGCATTTACTGAATCTGCTGCAACTTTAGAAGCAAAATGTGTTCCCCAAACCTCACTGCTCTGTTCTTCTACAAAGTCTTGATAAAGTGCAACGCATTTTTCACCGCTTACATGACTAATCACTAAACCACTTGCAATCGGCAAAGCGGTTAAACGGTATAACTCCTTATCTTTACGGGCAGTAATAAATTTGCCGTCTGGCTCGGTAAGCATAAATTCACGGTCAAAGTTCAGCCCCTTGGCTTCCACAAAAGCTTGTGAAACAGCAGTACCAAGGGTGGATTTAATCGGGTAAATATTTAGTTCTGTCACCTTCATAGAAACTCCTTATATTGAAATAGATGCTACCATAACCGCAAGCGGTCAAAAAGTAAAAGGAATTTGCAAATCCCCTTACAGAACGGTAAACTTGAGCAACTTTAGACAATCAATAGAGAACACCAAATGGCTAAAAAACCCACTCAAGATTTTGAAACCACACTCAAAGAATTAGAAGAAATTGTAACCCATTTAGAAGCTGGTGATTTGCCGCTTGAAGAAGCATTAAATGAATTTGAAACAGCCATTAAATTAGTACAACAGGGGCAAGAACGCTTACAAAAGGCTGAACAACGTATTCAAATTCTATTGAATAAAGATGAAAACGCAGACTTATCAGATTACGAAAGAGAATAATACTATGAGCTATGATTTAGCCTACGATCTAAATACCCTACAACAGCGTATTAATCACTTTTTGTCTGATAAATTAAATCAATACCAAGAGGTAGGCTCCCCTTTGATTGAAGCCATGTCTTATGCTGTTTTATTAGGTGGTAAACGGGTTCGTCCCTTTTTAATCTATGCGACAGGCAGAATGCTTGGTGTTTGTCTTGAAAAATTAGATCATAGTGCCGCAGCCATGGAATCTATCCATGCTTATTCACTGGTTCATGATGATTTACCGGCAATGGATGATGATAAATTACGCCGTGGTAAACCGACCTGTCACATTGCCTTTGATGAAGCAACAGCTATTCTAGCCGGCGATGCCTTACAAAGTTTTGCTTTTGAGTTACTGGCAACCGATCCTCATTTAACAGATAGAGAAAAAATCACCCAAGTAGGTGAACTAGCCATAGCTTCCGGCGCAAAAGGAATGTGTTTGGGGCAAAGCTTAGATTTAATTGCAGAAAATAAATCAATTGGTTTGGAAGAACTTGAATTGGTTCATCGCAATAAAACCGGCGCATTAATTTTATCTTCTGTGATGATGGGCTTTAACCTTTCCGAGCATTCGCAAAATTTAGCGATAAAACAACCGCTTGAAAGCTATGCAAAAGCCATAGGTTTAGCTTTTCAAGTACAAGATGATATTTTAGATGTTATTGGCGAAACCGATAAAATTGGTAAAACAGTCGGCTCAGATGAAAATCTTAATAAAAGCACTTATCCCAAACTACTAGGATTAGAAGGAGCGAAACAAAAAGCAGAAGCACTTTATCAACTAGCATTAACTTCTCTTGCCAAGCTTCCCTTTGATACAACAGCATTAAAAGAGTTGGCCTCCTTTATCGTAAAACGAGAAAGTTAAGAGAAAATACCCGACACTAAGTGGTTTGCCCCAAAAGTTAAACTTATACATTATTACTATGGCAATGAACTTACTCCAAATAACATTAAGCTCTGTGGACATTGCAGAATTTAGCCATTGAATTATTTTGGGAAACATTTAATATTCAGTTTTTAGCTATATTTTCTCAACTAATTTCGACAGCAATCCGGCAAACCACAACTATTCTGCGGTGTGAGATAAATAGATTTAGAATGAAACTGCTGCAATGTGCAGCGATGTCCCACACTGATAATAATACTCTCCGGCAAAGTATTTCGTACTGTTTGATAAAGCAAAGCTTCCGTTGGTTCATCAAGAGCGGAAGTGGTTTCATCTAGAAAAATCAGCTCCGGCTTGCTGAGTAAAATCCGAACAAAGGCAATACGTTGTAATTCTCCCGGTGAGAAAATCACTTGCCAATCATTTTCTTGAGCTAAAGCGTGCTGATATTTTTCTAGACGACATTGGCTCATCACCTGTTTAATCTCATTATCACTTGCTTGAATATGCGGATAGCAGATCGCTTCTTTCAGTGTACCTTGTGGTACATAAGGGCGTTGTGGCAAGAAAAGTGGCTGCTCTACGCAAGCACGTTCGGCAATACCAATAGTTTCAAATGGATAAATCCCTGCCAACGCTTTAAGCAAAGTAGTTTTACCCGAACCGGAATCGCCTTGAATCAGCAGGGCATCACCTGCATTTAATTCAATATTTATCTGCCCAAACAGCACTCTGCCTTCGCTATCTTTCACACCAAAATCTTTCAGATAAAATCCTTTTGAACAAGCTAAAGGTTGATGCACCGGCATTGCATCAAGTTTATCCAGTGTAGTGAAAAAGCCATAAAGACGATTAAGTCGTGCTTGGTAGAGAGTAAAATCGTCATAAAATAGGCGGAAAAAGGATAATGCACGCATTAAACGATTGAAAGATTGCACGGTTTGGTGCATATCTCCAAGGGTTACTTGCCCTGTGAAAAAGCGAGGGGCTTGTAACATCAGCGGCAAAATCATCGCAATTTGAGTCACACCTGTGTTAAAGCCATCTAACCCTAACATTTTACGCACAATTTGCCAGCGGTTGGCAATCATAGTACGAAAACGCAGCTGTAAATGTTCCCGCTCACGGGCTTCGCCCGAATAAAAAGCAATACTTTCCGCATTCTCCCGCACCCGAATAAGTGAATAGCGGTAATTCCCCTGATATTTTTCTTTGTTGAAATTCAAGCGAATAAGCGGTCTGCCAATCACAACAGATAAAAGTGTTGCAAGAAGAATAAAAATATAGATAAAGAAAACCACGCCTTTCGGCACTTCAATACCAAATACTGCCAGAACTCCTGATAATCCCCAAAGAATAATGGTAAATTCAATGGTCGAAACAATCGCATTGATCACACCACGCACTGCATCAAGCGTGCCATGAATAAATTCCGTAGCATCTTGTTCAATCCGTTGATCGATGTTATCAGGCAACTCTTTTTCATACTTCACCAAATAGTAATTCTTATTGGCGAGCCAACGCGCCAGCATTTCTGAATTTAACTTTTCCAACCAGCGAATTTCCAGCACTTGTTGTAAAAAATAGTTGATGACCGAATGAACAATTTTAACGATCACCAACATTAAATTGATTAAGGCAAAAAACCAGAAAGACTCTACTTCCATTTTCTGCATTGAACTATACAGCCCATTATAGAAAAAGGTGTTCAGCACACTGATCCGCACTTCTGTCAGTACCATAAAAAGCAGCAACAAAATTAGTCCGATGATTTTGACTTTATTCGACTTTTGCCAAACAGGACGAGTGATATGCCAAAACCGCTGTCCAAATTCAGTAAATCCCAATAATCGACCAAAAAGATACAGCCCCAAAGAGGTACAAAAAAGTGCGGTGATTAACCATAAAAAACTATTATTTAATTCGGTTTGCCAGTTCATAATTTATAAATCAATGATTGCTTTTAAATTGCGACTCTACCGAGAATCGCCATTTAAAAACAACATAACAAGCGGTCATTTTTGCAGATTTTTTTGCAAAAATGACCGCTTGCTTTAGGCTTTAATTAGAATGAATATTCCACTTTTGTCCAGTAAGTACGAGGCATACCAACTACAGCAAAACTGCGGTCGTACTGACCACGTTGAATTTGCCAATAATGTTTGTTAAACAGATTTTCCACCCCCGCACGCAAAGTGAGTTCCTGTTTTCCAGCAAATTTCAGACTATATTTCCCGCCTAAATCTACCGTGGTGTAAGAGGGTAAGCGGTAAATTGCAGCAGTATCTTGGTAAGACTTGCCATAGTGTTGTAAGCCTGCATTCAACGTTAAGTTTTGAATGAATGGCGTATCCCACTCCACAGCTGCTTTGGCAATCCAGCGTGGGCTGGTCACTTGCACACCGTTTACGATAGTGTCGGCATAGGTTGGAAAATCAAACACTTTACCTTGATTATAACTGATGCCTAAACTTGGACGGAGCGTGTTTTTCAGCAATTTGGCATAAAGATTTATCTCTACACCACGATTACGTTCTTTTCCTTGCTCTTTACCTGCACTTGACGCAAGTGCCGCCGTATTACCACGAATAATCCCCGGACGGCTTAATTCATAAACACTTAAACTTGAACTAAAAGTTTCATTCCAATTTTTACGCATTCCTAATTCAATTTGCTTGGTTACGCGTGGGCTATTCATTTCACCTGTATCAGGGTCGGCATTACCCGGTTCTAAATCTTCCAAATAGTTAGCGTAATAAACCAGATCATTATTCGGTACATAAGCAATCGCTGCCATCGGGCTGAAGCGATCCGCTTTTAAACGTACATCGGTAGCACGGTTAAGTTGCTCAATCCATTGGAAGCGTCCACCAAGTGTTAAGCGAATTTGGTTATCAATCAAGCCGAGTGTGTCAGAAAAAGCGATACTTTGGGCAGTAAATTTATTATCAGCGGCTTGCTCAAGGCTACCGTGATTCGGTTCATTAATAAACTCTGGTGTATAGATATTGCTATTAAATCTGCCACCACGTCGTGTGGTTGGATTACTATCGTGATCTCGTTGGCGTTGAACTAAATCGTAAGCAATACTCCACGCATGAGAAATTGAGCCGGTTTCAAGCTCTCCTTGTAGTTTTAAATTGCCACTGGTAGTACGAGAGCGGAAATCCATTGCCGTCGCATTAACGGCTCGATAATTCCCTTTGCTATTTAGCATCGTTAATTGGGTAAAATTGCCGTAATATTTGGACTCCATATGCCCAATGCCCCCTGAGAGCATCATTCGCCAAGGTAAGTCGTATTCAAAGGTGATTAATGCGGTTTCATCATCAGTTGTTTGGCGAGACCAACTAGGCACTAAATTAATTTTACCATTCGGTGCAACCGGTAAAGCAAAAGTTAAATTTTGCATATCTTGTACCCTTGCACGTCCGCCTTTAGTCGCTCGTTTGCTTTGGAAATAATCCACACCGACACGCAATTTCTCACCGCTATAATCTGCACCAAGTGCAATTTCTTTTGCCAGTTCACTGTAATGTTGACGAGCAGTATTGCCATCACGATAAAGCCCACTAACACGTACGCCCCATTCGTTATTTGTCCCAAAACGTCTGCCAAAATCAAAGCTCTCTTGCAAACGACTATTTGAGAACCACGCCAAGCCGATTTTATTGATCGGCCCATCTGTTGCTCGTTTGGTTTCAATATTTACTGCCGCCCCTGCCGCACCTTCAGGATCCATGCCCACCGTTGCAGTTGAAGCCCCTTTGATTAACTGTACCGAACCTACCGCTGAAGTAGTAGTATTGTATGCTCCGTATAAACCCGACAAACCATTAACACTAAACTGACGGGCATCCAGCTGCAAACCACGTACATAAATGCCCCCCAGCGTATTGGTTTCACCACCAAAATTTATAATTGATGCATCCGTTTTTGCCAAGGCATCCACTACATTACGCGGCAATTTATCCGCAAACGCTTGTTCATCGTAATTCACAACTGTAATAGGTGAGGTAAAAGCCAGCTGTTTGCCGAGCAAACTTAAATCCACCACGGCTTTTTGATTATCCGTTGCTTTAATTTTTTCTAATTCAGCAATAACCTTAACCTCATCAAGTTGAACGTCTTTTTCTTGGGCAAAAGTAATAGGGGAAAGGAATAACGCAGAATAAATAAGGCTGTGTTTGAATTTCATGGAGCTTCCTTGTAGAAAGTTTAATTGAGAATTGTTTTTAATATAATTTATTCTCAACCAAAAAACAAGCTAAAACGGTTTAGTTTGAATGTATAGCTTTCTTTCAAACAAAAAAATCCCACAAATGTGGGACAGAAATAAGATGAATAAGAAAATAAATGATATGAAAAAGCATAATATTACTCTGTCCTAATAATTAGATTCAAAGCTAACTGATTAAGGTACAGATCAAACGCCATATTTTCTAAGATTAAACGTGAGGTTTCGCCTCAGGCAAAGTGCCTTCTATTTCATAAACTACATCACCATCTTTAAAGAAAACATAACCACCATTTTTCATTTTGGTCCAATTCTCATTTTTGGTGAGAGGCTGTGTTGTGATAACAGTCACCTTATCGGTAATTTTCGTATATTGGCTAAAATCAATAGAAACATCGTCATCACGCAGAGCCTTACCAAAAGGGGCTTTACGACAAACATAATGGAGATTTGTGGTACAACGAGCAATCATCCAATGTCCGTTAGAAAGAATAAAATTAAATACACCGTGTTCAGCAATTTCTGAGGTGATTTTTACCACCGCATCAAAAATCTCTTTTTCGCTTGGTTTAGCCGGATACATCTCTTTTAATTCAGAAACAATTCTGCAAAATGCAGCTTCAGAATCAGTAGTACCAATCGGTTGATAATGGCAATCTTCGCAAACACCAACCCCTTCTACTGTACCATTATGAGCAAAGACCCAGTTTTCGCCCCACAATTCTCGAATAAAAGGATGCGTATTTTCAAGGTTAACATCACCTCGCGTGGCTTTACGAATATGTGCCACAACATTTAAAGATTTAATCTGGTATTGACCGATTGACTCAGCCATAGGTGATGAGGCTCCCGGGCGGTTATCGCGAAAAACACGCACTCCCTTTCCCTCAAAAAATGCGATTCCAAATCCATCTGTATGATGATCAGTTAAGCCTCCACGGCGGCGAAAACCATCAAAAGAAAAAGTAATATCAGTTGGCGTATTACAATTCATTCCAAGTAATTGACACATAATAACTTCTTAAATAATAGGTAAGTAAAACACAAAAAATAATAATGCAATTTAAACGGATTAATGCTGAAATTCAATGGCATTTCGCTAAAATATTATGCTTTCTGTTTATATTTTATATCGTTATATATTCGTTTAACTATTCTCTTTCTTAAACAGCGATAATAAAAAGATAAAACCGGCACAAATCACAACAGAAGGCCCTGCCGGAGTATCTTTCCAAGCCGACAATAACAGCCCACCCGTTACTGCAACTATGCTCAATAAAATGGCAATAATCACCATTCTTTCAGGTGTTCTGGCAAATCGCCTTGCAGTAGCCGAGGGAATAATCAGTAATGAGGTAATAATTAATGCTCCGACAAATTTCATACTCAAAGCAATAGTTAATGCAGTTAAAATCATCAACAATAAACGTAGACGTACAACATTTAGCCCCTCAATTTGAGCTAATTCAGCACTGATGGTTATTGATAGTAAAGCTTTCCAATAGAGTGCTAAAATGGACAAAATAGCAGCCGCACCAAGAGCAATAAAGAGAACATCGTTGGAATTGATCGCCAATAAATCGCCAAATAAGTAGGACATTAAATCCACTCTGACATTATCAAGTAAACTAATGGTAATAACCCCAAGAGAAAGACTGATATGCGCAATAATACCAAGTACAGTATCTACCGAATAATGAGTTTTCTGCTCCAACCAAACCAGTAACAGCGCCAACACAATGGTCATCACAATAACAGCAAGATAGGGATCAATTTGCAAGAAAATGCCTAATGCCACCCCAAGTAAGGCAGAATGAGAAAGAGTATCGCCGAAATAAGCCATTTTTCGCCATACCACAAAAGCACCAAGCGGTGCAGTAATAAAAGCCAAACAAACGCCGGCAAGCCAAGCGGGAAATAAAATATCAAACATAATTCAATTTAGGTGAATAACAAGCGGTGATTTTTTACCAAAAATTTGCAAATTTTTTGCTAATTTCGACCGCTTGCAACTATTTATAACGTTGAGTCAGGCTAGCCTCATCTTGTGCTTTCAGCCATGCCATTTTTTCTTTAATTTGCTTTTCCATTCCCCTTTCTGTCGGAAAATAAAATTGAGTATCTTTTAATTCAGGTGGAAAATAATTTTCTCCGGCTGCGTAAGCATTTGGCTCATTATGGGCGTAGCGATATTCTTCACCATAGCCTAAGGATTTCATTAAATTCGTTGGGGCATTACGTAAATGCTCAGGTACATCGTAATCTTTCGCCTCTTTAGCCAACCGTTTTGCCTCATTAAAGGCTTGATAGACCGCATTGCTTTTTGGTGCCACCGCAAGATAAATAATCGCCTGGGCAATCGCTCTTTCCCCTTCATAAGCTCCCACTCGGGTAAAACAATCCCAAGCGGCAATAGCAATCTGCATAGCCCTTGGATCCGCATTTCCCACATCTTCCGAGGCAATCGCGAGTAATCTTCTGGCAACATAAAGCGGATCACCACCGGCCGTTAAAATTCGAGCATACCAATACAAAGCACCGTCTGGCGAAGAACCTCGAATAGATTTATGTAACGCAGAAATCAGATCATAATAACGATCACCACCTTTATCAAAACGGGCTTGTCGTTCACCTAAAACTTCGATCAGAAGAGCCTTGTTTAGCAACTTAGTCTCGCTTGTGCTTTCCGCCATATCCACCATTAACTCTAAGCAGTTGAGGGCAAAACGGGCATCACCATTAACATAGTCGGCCAGTAGTCTCAGCACATCATCTTCAAACTGCAAATTTTCATTGCCAAATCCTCGCTCTTTATCAGACACCGCTGTTTGCAAAACTTTTTCAATTTCAACCGCTTGTAAGGGCTTAAGAATATAAATTCTGGCACGTGAAAGTAATGCATTATTCAGCTCAAAAGAGGGATTTTCAGTAGTCGCCCCGATAAAGATAATGGTACCGTCTTCAATATGTGGTAAAAAGGCATCTTGCTGGCTTTTGTTGAAACGGTGAACTTCATCTACGAATAATAAGGTTCTTCTACCCGATTGACGATTCAGCTTTGCCTGCTCAATTGCCTCTCGAATTTCTTTTACCCCACTGGTAACAGCTGAAATACGTTCGACCTCAGCATCAAAATGGTGAGCGATAATTTCTGCTAAAGTAGTTTTACCGGTTCCCGGAGGTCCCCAAAAAATCATGGAATGGCTATGCCCAGCCTCTATAGCTCTGCGAAGCGGTTTGCCTTCGCCAATCAAATGAGATTGACCGATGTATTCGCTTAAATTCCGAGGCCGCATGCGAGCTGCAAGCGGTCGAAAATCTTCTGCGAAATCAAAAGACAAACTGTTCATTTAAACCTCATCTCTTAGCGTAACCGTAATTGGCGGCGAATATGACGCATCAACAAGAAAATCCATGGCCATAAGATACCGCTTATCACTGCACCTAAGAGCTCTTGAGAGTTAAATTCTGCACGATGCAACAGAAATTCAATAATAAAAATCGAGCAACGGATCAAAATAATATAAGCAATCACCAGTAAACTTTGTAACCAAAGGGAAAGGTTACGCAAAATTAAGTGATATTTCGCCACAAAGTAGATAGCGATCGATAATACCAAAGCATGTATGCCTAAAATGGAGCCAAGAATCAGATCCCACACAATACCGGCAATAAAAGCTGTACCGACACTGATTTTATCCGGCAATGCCAGTACCCAGTAAATTAATACTAATACAATCCAATTTGGACGTAAGCCTTGGAAACCAATAGGCCAAGGCATGATTTCCAATACAAATGAAACAACAAAAATGGCAATTAACACCAATAGCTGAAAAATCGGATTTGCTCTCATTTATTCAGCTCCTTGTTCGGTGTGATAATTTTCATGATTTTCGATATCCGGTTGCTCAGCCGGATTTTCAATAGTTTCATCTGCGTCTATTTGTTCTTCTTTTGCATCTAATTGAACTTCAACTTTCTTATTCGACATCTGTTTTAAACGTTCAAAAGGATTAATGCTATTACGTCTTTCCTCTACGACTTCACGTACTTGTTCCGGCGATAAACTTTGGCTGTAATTTTTCTCTTCTGACGTTGGCCAAAGCAAAAGTAAATAGCGTAGCCTGTCAAATGAAGCTAAAGGACGCGCCACAATACGTGCAAATTGGCTTTTGGTATCGTTTTCAACAGTTTCTACAATCGCCACCGGATAACCTTCTGGGAAACGCCCTCCCAAACCTGATGTAACTAATACATCTCCTTTCACCACATCAATAGAACGTGGCAGGTTATCAACAACCAGTTCATTATTTCCGCCTGTACCATTTGCGATACCACGTACATCATTACGTAATACTTGAATAGGAATTGCGTGGGTGATATCGGTTAAAAGTAGCACTCGGCTTGATTTCTCACCCACTGAAATGACCTGACCTACCACACCTCGTTCATCAATAATCGGCTGTCCGACAAAAGCACCATCCAAACGCCCTTGGTTTATCACGACTTGTTGGCGATATGCATCCATTTCGGCAGCCAATACTTCTGCTATTTTTTTATATTCATCTTGGCGAAGAGGAGAACTCAGCAACAGTCTTAAACGCTGATTTTCCACTTTAAGCTGATCAAGTAATAATAAATCCGCACTTTTTTCTCTTAATTGCTCTTTCAATAAATTATTTTCCATTTGCAATTTATTGTTATCGATAAAATTGCCACTAACGCCATCTAATATTGAGCGAGGAGTATTTGCAAAATAATATAATCCACTCACTGCAGTTTCAAGCATATTACGGGCTTGAATCATCAATGAGCTACGCCCATCAGAAAGAATAAGCGCAATAGAAAGTATTATCGCAATAATCAGACGCATGCCTAAAGAAGGCGTTTTAGCAAAAATCGGTTTCATTAGAGAAATATTATGTGAAATTTATGGGAATATATAATGAAAATTGACAATAGATAAGATCCATTGCCAACTTTCAATTTAATATCTGCTTAGACAAAATACTTAATCATCGCTACTAAACACATCGCCACCGTGCATATCGATCATTTCTAACGCTTTACCGCCACCACGAGCAACACAGGTTAACGGATCTTCAGCAACAATCACTTGCACCCCGGTTGAATCAGAAAGCAGGCGATCTAAATTATGTAATAACGCACCACCACCGGTTAGGACCATACCACGCTCAAAAATATCCGCTGCTAGCTCAGGAGGGCATTGCTCTAATACTGCTTTTACTGCTTCTACAATACCGTTTAATGGTTGCTCAATAGCTTCTAAAACATGTTTTGAGTTTAATTCAAATGTACGTGGAGCACCTTCTGCCAAGTTATGACCGTGTACTTCTATGGTTTTAACATCTTCATCAGACTCAATTTTTGCACTTGCGATTTCTTGTTTGATACGCTCTGCGGTAGCTTCACCGATTGCAGAACCGAAATGGCGGCGGACATAAGCGATAATCGCTTCATCTAATTTATCGCCACCAATACGAACTGAGGTTGAATACACAATACCGTTTAAAGACAGTACTGCAACTTCAGTTGTACCACCACCAATATCAATAACCATAGAACCCATTGCTTCGTGTACCGGTAAGCCGGCACCGATTGCAGCAGCCATTGGTTCTTCAATTAAATATACCTCACGTGCACCGGCACCAATTGCAGACTCTTTAATCGCACGACGTTCTACTTGCGTTGCACCGGCAGGCACACACACTAACACTCGAGGACTTGGACGCATAAAGTTATTGCTATGAACCTGTTTAATAAAGTGTTGTAACATTTTTTCTGTAACGAAGAAATCAGCAATTACGCCATCTTTCATCGGACGGATTGCCATGATGCTTTTCGGTGTACGACCTAACATTAATTTCGCATGAGTACCAACTGCTGCAATGCTTTTTAATGATCCCATTCTATCTTGGCGGACCGCAACAACTGAAGGCTCATCTAATACAATACCCTGCCCTTTTACATAGACTAAAGTATTTGCTGTTCCGAGGTCGATAGAAAGATCATTTGAAAATAATCCTAAAAATTTTTTAAACATAAAAGAATCCGTCAAAATAAAATTGTTTAATAAATCAGGCACGTTTTATCGTGCGAATATTGCCGTTAAATATAGCAAAAAATAGACCTATTCAGCAATGAAAAATTTAATTCTCTAAAAAATTTGCTCAATTAGCTGATAAGCATACACAATCAAACTAAAGGCAATAAAATACATAATTAGCCCTGTAATGGCATCTAGGATCTGCCAGGTTCTGCGTTTAGCAAAATAAGGTAAAAGTAACCTTACCCCATAACCAACGCCAAAAAACCAAAGAAATGAACAAATCAATGCTCCGGCTAAAAAATACATTTTTCCCTCAAAGCTTAATTTTCCTCCAATACTACCGACAATCACCACTGTATCAATATAAACATGTGGATTTAAAAAAGTGATCGCAAAGGTAATCATTAAGGCTTTTTGAAGACTTGTTGCAGTTTCTCCACTTGCCGTTAAATAGTCTGTACTTTTAAATACGCTGATAAAAGAACGGCTGCCATAAGTCAATAAAAACAGCGCCCCTAATAGAGAAATAATTAGACTTAATATCGGCAATTCAGAAATAATCATTCCAAGTCCTAATACGCCAACAGTCATTAACAACACATCACCTAAAAAGCAGAGAGAGGCAATCCAAAAAACGTGCTGTTTTAAAATACCTTGTTTCAGTAAAAAAGCGTTTTGTGCCCCGATAGAAACAATTAAACCAAAGCAAACCATAAAACCTTGAATAAAAATATCCACTTTTTTCTCCAAAATGTATAACAAGCGGTCGATTATACAGAAAATTTTGCAAAAATTCGGTATAATTTCTGCAGAAACTCTTTTGACTTAATAGGAAATTTTTTATGAGTAATATTATTCAGACCCCATCCTGCGTTGTGATTGCCATTGCCGGAGCCTCAGCTTCAGGAAAAAGCTTAATTGCTTCAACCATTTATAAAGAATTAAAAAACGAATTGGGGACGGATAATATCGGTATTATTTCTGAAGATGCCTACTATAAAGACCAATCTCATCTCAGTATGGAAGAACGCATCAAAACCAATTATGACCACCCTAATTCAATGGATCATCATTTATTGGTTGAACATTTACGCCAATTAAAACAGGGTAATGCCATCGAAATCCCTGAATATGATTATACCGAGCATAACCGCAAAACTACCACCCGTCATTTTGAACCTAAAAAGATCATTATTTTGGAAGGAATTTTGTTATTAACAGATGAAGAAATTCGTAATGAACTCAATGTGTCAATTTTCGTTGATGCACCATTAGATATCTGCTTTATCCGTCGCTTGCAACGAGATATGGTAGAACGTGGTCGCTCAATGGACTCGGTGATTACCCAATATCGCAAAACGGTTCGCCCGATGTTCTTACAATTTATCGAACCATCTAAGCAATATGCCGATATTATTGTGCCAAAAGGTGGAAAAAACCGTATTGCGATTGATATCCTCAAAGCACAAATCAAGCAACTACTGAAATAGGAGTGACCTATGCGTTTATGTGATACAGATATTAAACGTTACCTAGATGAAGGCAAAATTACCATTACCCCTCGCCCGGCTGATGACAAAATTTCCGGTGCAACTGCTGATGTGCGTTTAGGTAACTCATTTCGCGTATTTCGTGAACACAACACCCCCTATATTGATTTAAGCGGTCCACGAGAAGAAGTTGCCGCCCAACTCAATAAAGTTATGAGCGATGAAATCATTATTGAAGATGGCGAAGCCTTTTTTCTACACCCCGGCGAACTCGCTCTTGCAACAACACTTGAATCCGTCAAACTACCGGCAAATATTGTCGGCTGGCTGGATGGGCGTTCATCTTTAGCAAGGCTAGGCTTAATGGTTCACGTTACCGCACACCGTATTGACCCGGGTTGGGAAGGTAAAATTGTGCTGGAATTTTTTAATGCCGGCAAATTACCCCTTGCCTTACGCCCTAATATGGCAATCGGGGCATTAAGTTTTGAAATCTTAAGTGGTGATGCAGTCAAACCATACAATGCCCGCAAAGATGCAAAATACAAAAATCAACAAAGTGCGATTTCAAGCCGAATTAACCAAGATTAAAAAAATCATATTATTTGCAATAATATTACAATTATGTTAATTTCAAGTTGTTTGATTAAAACACAATAAGGAGAAACAGTATGTTACATTATGCAGTTGTATTTTTTATTATTGCCATTATCGCAGCGTTTTTAGGCTTTGGTGGTATTGCCGGTAGTGCCACAGAAATTGCGAAAATTCTCTTTTTCGTATTCCTTGCGATCTCTGTTATCTCATTTTTCTTCAAGAGAAAATAGCAAGAATCAAAACACTATTTTAAACCACAGCCTTGGCTGTGGTTATTTTTTTGCAAAAAACCAGAAAAAAATAACCGCTTGTAAGCAAAAAAAAGCGGACTTTTGTCCGCTTTCTCTTCAAGAATAATTAGCTGTTTAACGCTCTTAAAATATCGTCCACACGCTCTTTCGCATCACCAAATAGCATTTGGGTATTTTCTTTAAAGAACAGTGGGTTTTGCACACCGGCATAGCCTACTGCCATTGAGCGTTTGAATACGATAACGTTTTGCGCTTTCCAAACTTCAAGCACCGGCATGCCGGCGATTGGGCTTGATGGATCGTCTAATGCTGCCGGGTTCACGGTGTCGTTTGCACCGATAACGAGTACAACATCGGTATCTTCAAAATCGTCATTGATTTCATCCATCTCCAATACCACATCGTAAGGCACTTTGGCTTCCGCCAATAAGACGTTCATGTGCCCCGGTAAACGGCCTGCAACAGGGTGAATACCAAAACGGACGTTCACGCCTTTTTCACGTAATTTAGCGGTGATTTCTGCAACCGGATATTGAGCTTGGGCAACAGCCATACCATACCCCGGAGTAATAATAACAGAGTTTGCGTTTTTCAACATTTCTGCCACTTCTTCTGCGTTGGTTTCACGGTGTTCGCCATATTCTTCATCGCCTTTGCTTGATTGCACGTCATTACCGAAGCCGCCTGCAATCACACTGATAAACGAGCGGTTCATCGCCTTACACATAATGTAAGAAAGAATTGCACCTGAAGAACCTACCAATGCACCGGTGACAATTAATAAGTCGTTGCTAAGCATAAAACCAGCCGCAGCCGCAGCCCAACCGGAATAAGAGTTAAGCATTGACACCACAACCGGCATATCTGCACCACCGATAGAAGAAACCAAATGCCAACCAAACACTAAAGCAATGATCGTCATAATCAATACCGGGAAAATATTCTCCGGATGATTAAGGAAGACAATCATCAAGAACACAGATACGACGATTGCCGCTAAGTTCCATTTGTGTTTGTGTGGAATATTTAACGCCGCAGAAGAGACTTTGCGACCAAATAATTTGCCGCTTAATTTACCGAATGCAACAAGTGAACCGGAGAAGGTCACTGCACCGATAAAGATACCTAAGAACACTTCTACATTATGAATGTTCGCAAGAGTCGCTTGCTCGGCTAAAAATGCTGCTTGTGCTACCTCATCTAAATTTGCCGGCATTAAAGCATTGGTATGTAAGCCGTAGCTGTTAAAACCAACTAATACGGCAGCTAAACCAACAAAACTGTGAAGAATCGCAACCAGCTCAGGCATTTCGGTCATTTCCACTTTAAGAGCTTTTTTCACCCCAATGAAGCCACCAATTGCCATTGCAATTAAGATCCAAACGGTGCCGTGTGATTGTGGTCCAAAAATTGTTGCCACTAAGGCAATTCCCATTCCCACAATACCATACCAGCAGCCTGCTTTTGCCGTTTCATGTTTAGAAAGACCGGCTAAACTCATAATAAAGAGAATAGCTGCGATAATATAAGCAGCGGTAACAAATCCAAAAGACATAGTTTCGTTTCTCCTTAACCTTTTCTAAACATTGCAAGCATACGTTGCGTCACTTTAAAGCCACCAAAAATATTAATGCTGGCAACTAATATTGCAATAAATGCTAAAATATCAATAAAGAAATTACCGGTAGGTTGAGCAATTTGTAAAACCGCACCTACGATAATAATGCCTGAAATCGCATTAGTTACCGCCATAAGCGGAGTATGTAATGCGTGGCTAACATTCCAAACCACATAGTAACCCACTACACAGGCTAATACGAATACGGTAAAGTGCGATAAAAATGCAGCCGGTGCAACTGAAGCCAGCCATAGGAATAATGCACCCGCCCCTGCCATTACGCCATATTTCACACGTGGATCTGCAGGTTTCTCTTCTTTTTTGACCGCTTGTGAATTATCTGTCGCTTGTTTTTGAGGCTGAGCTGAAACTTGAATAGGTGGGGCCGGCCAGGTTAATTCGCCATCACGCACAACGGTTACGCCACGTAATACCACATCTTCAAAATTGATGTCGATTTGACCATCTTTATTCGGCGCTAACAGTTTCAATAAATTCACTAAGTTAGTGCCGTAAAGTTGGGACGATTGTGTTGGCAAACGTGCCGGAAAATCCGTATAACCAATCACTTTCACTTGGTTATCGGTGACAAACACTTCGCCTGCTTTCGTATATTCACAGTTACCACCTGTAGCAGCAGCTAAATCTACAATCACTGAGCCAGGTTTCATAGAATCCACCATTTCTTTGGTGATCAAACGTGGAGCCGGCTTACCCGGAATCGCTGCCGTAGTAATGATAATATCCACCTCTTTTGCTTGAGCGGCATAAAGCTCCATTGCACGGCGATTAAACTCTTCCGACATCACTTTTGCATAGCCGTCACCGGAGCCACCTTCTTCTTCAAAATCAATTTCTAAGAAGTCAGCGCCCATTGATTTCACCTGCTCTTTTACTTCCGGACGGGAGTCAAAAGCACGCACAATCGCACCAAGGCTATTTGCCGCACCAATTGCCGCTAAACCGGCAACACCTGCACCAATAACTAACACTTTCGCCGGTGGTACTTTACCTGCTGCGGTAATTTGACCGGTAAAGAAGCTGCCGAAGGAATTTGCTGCTTCAATCACAGCACGATAACCCGAAATATTTGCCATTGAGCTTAAAGCATCCAAGGCTTGCGCTCGCGAAATACGTGGTACTGTGTCCATTGCCAGCACATTAATTTTTTTAGACTGCAACTTTTCCATCAATTGTGGATTTTGCGCCGGCCAAATAAAGCTGACTAAAGTTGCACCTTCTTTGATTAAATCAATTTCAGCCTCAGTTGGGGCATTTACTTTAAAGATAATGTCCGCATTCCAAACCTCTTGCTGAGTGCCGATACTCGCGCCTGCATTAACAAATGCATTGTCTTCAAAACTGGCTTTAAAACCCGCATTCTCTTCAATGAGGACATCAAAGCCAAGTTTTTTAATCTGCTCAACGGTCTTTGGCGTTGCCGCCACTCGAGTTTCACCGTCTAACAGCTCTCTTGGTACACCAATAAGCATAAAGACTCCTGTATGTTGTGATTTAAAAGCTAAATGAATAGCCCGTTTAAGTTTAAAGAATCTCTTAAATGTACCACTAAATAAAGCAGATTGGTAAAAAAATCTCTAAATTTAAAGGGATATTACTGATTTTTTTCAAATTTCCAGCGATAACAAATTTTGCTACACTATTGGAAGATAAAAATTTAACAAAAAAGAAACAAACTCCAATGCAGATTCTCGATCAAATTCACATTATTCTTGTTGAAACGTCACTCCCGGCCAATATAGGCTCAGCAGCCCGAGCAATGAAAACAATGGGTCTAGCTCAGCTACGTTTAGTTGCTCCAAAGCATCCGATAGATGAACAAGCATACGCCCTTGCTGCCGGTGCTAAAGATGTGCTGGATAACGCCCAAATTTTCTCTTCTTTTGATGAGGCAATTGCCGATTGTCAGCTGGTAATAGGCACCAGTGCCAGACTTCGTCATTTACAAAGCACCTTAATTGAGCCGAGAGATTGCGGTGAATTGGCACTACAGCGAGTAAAAAACGGCAAAGTCGCGGTCGTGTTTGGGCGTGAACGTGTTGGACTAACCAATGAAGAATTGCTGAAATGCCACTATCATCTGAATTTCCCAACCAATCCGGATTATGGCTCGCTTAATTTAGCCATGGCAGTTCAATTGGCAAGTTACGAAATCCGAATGGCGTATTTGCAAAATCCTCAAGAAAAACGACCGCTTGCAGAACAAAAAGAGTACCCTACCGCACAGGCATTAGAACATTTTTTTGATCACACTGAACGCTTGTATAAAGAGTTAGGCTTTATTCGTAATGAAGCTGTAATGCTAAAACTTCGCCGTCTTTATCAACGAGCAGAATTAGAAAGTAATGAACTGAATTTATTGAGGGGAATGCTCACTGCGGTTGAGAAATCCAAATAGACACTAACAAAAAACGGTAAGGAGTGCACCTTACCGTTTTCTCATTTTTTAATACATTATTTCTTTAAATTCAATAGTTTATTTGAACTCTCTAGAATACTATCAAAGGTCGAATCGCCTTTTAGCTGTTCTTCACTCATCGGCTCGATTTTCCAGATATTTTGTGCGTAATCCATTACTGAGCGGTCTGATGAGAAGTAACCCATATTCGCAATATTGATGATTGCAGAACGTGTCCACGCTTTCTTATTACGGTAAGCTTGAACCACTTTTTCTTGAGCTTCTACATAGCTGCGATAATCTGCACAGGCTTGGTAGTAGTCGCCTGAATTTAAGATTAAATCTTGGTAACGGTACGGATCTTCCGGTGAGAATTTGCCGTTTAAGATTTGTGAAATCGCTTCATTCAACTCACTGTCTTTTTCGTAGTAATGATATGGCGAATAGCCGTTGCGGCGAAGTTCTTCCACTTGCTCGACTTCGTTACCGAAAATAAAGATATTCTCTTTACCTACACACTCTAAAATTTCGACGTTTGCCCCATCTAGTGTACCAATGGTTAAAGCACCATTGAGAGCAAATTTCATATTAGAGGTACCTGATGCTTCAGTACCGGCAAGTGAAATCTGCTCAGAGACATCCGCTGCCGGAATAATCATTTGAGCTAGAGATACACCGTAGTTCGGGATAAAGACTACTTTGATTAAATCATTAATGCGAGGGTCGTTATTCACCACATTTGCCACATCATTGATTAAGCGGATCACTTTTTTTGCTGCATAGTAGGCACTTGCCGCTTTGCCGGCAAAGATGAATACTCGTGGAGTCCAATCAGCACCCGGATTTTTCAAAATGCGGTTATACAATGTGATAATGTGTAACACATTCATTTGTTGGCGTTTGTATTTGTGGATACGCTTAACTTGCACATCAAAAATCGCATCCGGATTTAATTTAATACCTTGGGTTTCTTCCACATATTTTGCCAAGCGGCGTTTATTCTCAGTTTTCACTGCCGCAATTTCTGCTTGCACGTCCGCATCGTCCACAAACACATTGAATTTCTCAAGCTCGCTTAAATCAGTCAGCCATTTATCACCAATATGTTTATCTAAAATATTCGCGAGTCCCGGGTTAGCAATTTTGATCCAACGGCGAGGCGTTACCCCGTTCGTTACGTTAGTGAAACGGTTCGGGAAAATGCGGGAGAAGTCAGCAAAAATTGATTCAACCATTAAATCTGAGTGAATTTTCGCCACACCGTTTACTTTTGTTGAAGCCACAACCGCAAGCCAAGCCATACGCACACGACGATCGCCTTGCTCATCAATTAATGAGACACGAGAGATAATATCGTTATCATCCGGAAATTGGCTGCGAACTTGCTCTAAGAAATGTTCGTTGATGTCAAAAATAATCTCTAAATGACGAGGTAAAATGCGACCTAACATCTCCACCGACCAAGTTTCTAACGCTTCGCTCATTAAAGTGTGGTTGGTGTAGAAGAAAATTTTGTGTGTCATCGCCCACGCTTGTTCCCAAGAATAGCCTTTTTCGTCAATTAAGATGCGCATTAATTCAGGCACGGCAAGGGTTGGGTGAGTATCGTTTAAGTGAATCGCTACTTTATCGGCTAAGTTGATGCAAGAGCCGAACTCCGCTTCGTGACGGCGGACAATATCTTGCACCGATGCCGAGCAAAGGAAATATTCTTGGCGTAAACGTAACTCACGGCCGTTATAGGTGGAATCATCCGGGTAAAGCACACGGGAAACATCTTCCGAGCTGTTTTGTTTTACCATTGCCGCAAAATAGTCACCACGGTTGAAATCAGATAAACCAAAACCTTTACCAGATGCGTGAGCAGACCATAAACGTAAGCTGTTGGTTGATGTGGTTTCAAAGCCTGGAATTAATTGGTCATGAGCTTGTGCAGTAATCTCTTCTTCCGGCTGCCAAACTACTTTTTTGCCTTCACGCCATGTTTTGCCGCCAAAACGCACAGGAAAACGCTTACTCGAACGTAGATATGGCCATACAAATTCATTTTCCAACCATTCATCAGGCTGCTCAACTTGCTCGCCGTTGCGAATTTCTTGACGGAACATTCCATATTCATATTGAATGCCGTAACCGATAGCCGGAATCTTCATCGTAGCCAAACTATCCATATAGCACGCTGCCAAACGCCCCAAACCACCATTACCTAAGCCCGGATCGCCCTCTTCATTAATTATCGCTTCCAGATCTTGCCCTAACTCTTTTAACGCAGCACCAACAAGCTCATAAACTCCTTCTGAAATCATCGCATTACTGAAAGTCCGCCCCATCAAAAATTCCATTGAAAGATAATAGACTCGACGACTTCCATTCGCCACTTGGCTACGGCGGGTTTGTAACCAATCTTCGGTAGATAAATCACGCACCACTCGAAGTGTAGCATTTAGCCAATTGCGTTTGCTTGCATCACGAGGCTCCACCCCTAATGCAAAAACCATTTTGTGTAAAATGGCATTTTTGACATTTTTAATCATTTCAGGACTTAATGACTGACTGCCCATTTGATACATTCCTCTCACTTTTTATACAATTACAAGCGGTCAAATTTGCAAGATTTTTTGCCAATATGACCGCTTGTTGCGATGTAAATCTAAATTAAATAATTTCGTGATATAAATTTTGATACTGCTCTGCCACTTTTGTCCAACCAAAATCTTGTGCTAACGCATTTTGGCGAACACTTGACCATAATTTCTGTTTCTGCCATAAGCTAATGGCTCGCATGGCAGCATCTAAAAATGCAGATGCATCTGGATAATCAAACACAAAACCTGTTGCCGTGCGGTTTTCAATGCTTTCTTTATGGCTATCCAATACCGTATCGGCTAAGCCACCGGTGCGACGAACAAGCGGTAAGGTGCCGTATTTCAAGCCATAAAGTTGAGTTAAGCCACAAGGCTCAAAACGACTTGGGACTAAAATCAGATCGCCACCGGCAATAATTTGATGAGATAAAGCTTCATCATAACCAATTTTCACGCCGATTTGGTTCGGATATTTATGTTGGAAATAGCGTAACGCATTTTCTAAATCCGGCGAGCCACTACCCAGCACTACGATTTGCACATTATGCTGCATTAAGGTATCAATATTAGCCAATAAGAAATCCGCTCCTTTTTGCTCGGTTAAACGGGTTACCATTACCATCAGTAGAGCTTCTTTATCTTCAGGTAAACCAAAAATACGTTGCAATTCTGCTTTGTTTTTCGCTTTACCGTGCATATAGTTCGGGCGGTAATTGGCAATAATATTTGGATCGGTTTCCGGATCCCATACCTTACCGTCTACCCCATTTAAAATACCACGTAACCTACCTTGATATTGACGGGTTGCCAATAAACCATGCAAGCCTGCACCGGCAATTTCTTCAGTAATTTCACGAGCATAGGTCGGGCTTACAGTAGTAATGCGATCGGCAAAATATAAGCCGGCTTTTAGGTAGGAAATTTCACCGTAAAACTCCAGACCTTCAGCATGGAAAAACGCCCACGGTAAACCAAGCTCCGCCAAATGGAAAGCGTTAAAATGCCCGAGATAAGCAATATTGTGAATGGTAAATACACTTTTTATCGAACTTCCCCAGCTTTTTAGGTAAGCACAGGCAAGGCCTGCCTGCCAATCATGAGCGTGTAGAACATCTACGCCTCCCCACCAATGATCTAGCCCTTGTGCTAACTGCGCACCAATATAGCCCAACAAAGCAAAACGTTTATAATTATCGGGATAATCTTGATAATTACTGTCGTGATAAGGGTTACCCTCACGCATAAATAGATGTGGAGCATCAATTACATACACACCTAAATCATTAAAATAAGCAAATCTAACCGTTACTAAACCGGCAAAAGTCCCGATTGTGGCAACTTCTACTGTTTCACCCAATGTTTGGGTAACTTTAGGATAGTAAGGAATTAATACTCTAACATCATTACCCACTTGTTGTTGCGCAAAAGGTAATGCCCCCATTACATCAGCAAGCCCGCCGGTTTTAATAAGAGGGTACATTTCAGAGCAAACATGTAAAACTTTCATTTTATAACCATTGCAAATTTTTTATAAAAAAAGACCGCTTGAATCACAATACTTCGGGTGTTCCAACCCCGAAGCATTATATCATCAATATTTAAATTGTATATTTAATATCCGAACACACCTCTTTTCCGGCAAGCTTATCCAGCATTTTTTGTGTAACTAACACAATACCTTCTTTACTCACACGGAAATGTTTCACATCATCTTCCAAGTTCACACCGATTTGTAATCCATCAGGCAGCACACAATGACGGTCAATCACTGCACGTTTGATAATACAGTTTTTCCCGATTGTTACCTGTGGCAGAATCACCGCATGTTCGATCACCGATTCTGCCTCAACATGAACACGGTTAAACAGTACCGAGTTACTGATTTCTGCATCGGTAATCACACAGCCACCGGCAATGAGGGAGTTGTCTAGGGTTCTGGCACGAGCTCGATTATAGAAGAAACGAGCCGGTGCGGTTTGCTGCGGGCGACCATGAATCGGCCAAGATTCATCATATAAGTCTAATTCCGGCTCCTCAGAGACTAAATCCATGTGAGCAGCCCAATAGCTATCAATTGTTCCCACATCACGCCAATAAATTGCCCCACTCGCGTTACGTCCTTTGCAAGAACGCTCAAATGGGTGAGCATATAACACGCCTTGCTCTACCGCTTTTGGGATGATATCTTTCCCGAAATCGTGAGAAGTTCCCGGTGTTGAAGCTTCTTTTTCCAGCATTTCATAGAGATAATCTGCATTAAAAACATAGATTCCCATTGAGGCAAGCGATGATTCAGGCTTGCCCGGCATTGATGGTGGATCAGCCGGTTTTTCTACAAATTCTTTGACTTTTAATTTTTCATTTACCGCCATCACACCAAATTCTGAAGCTTGTGAGCGAGGTACTTCAATACAGCCGACAGTACATTTCGCTCCTTGATCTACGTGGTCTTTTAACATCTGGGTGTAGTCCATTTTGTAGATATGGTCTCCGGCTAAGATCACCACATATTTCGGACGATAGTGCGATTTCATCATCGCCATATTTTGATAGACAGCATCAGCCGTGCCACGATACCACGTGTTTTCATCTAATTGTTGGCGAGCCGGCAACATATCAATATATTGATTACGTTCATAAGGTAAAAATGACCAACCACGTTGTAAATGACGCAACAATGAGTGAGCAGCATATTGGGTGATCACGCCAATTTTCAATAAGTTAGAGTTAATACAGTTCGATAAAGCGAAGTCGATAATACGGCGACTCCCGCCAAAATAGACTGCAGGTTTTGCCCGTTTATCAGTCAATTCATACAAACGAGAACCCCGTCCACCGGCTAAAATTAAAACTAAAGTATCGTTAGTCAGATCCTGTCTGGCAACTAGTGCCGTTGATTCTTGATTAAGCATGTTGTGTCTCCAATGTTGCTGTGTGAATTGCATCACTTTTTTGAAGTACGCATACTCCCATATCATTGAGTGTAACTGCTTGCGTGTCTGTCATCAAAGTTCCTGTTATTTGCCCTAAAACCACTGTCCAGTTGCCTTCAGGCAATCGAAATTGCTGTTTTTGGTGTTTGGCATTAACCAAAATCAACCATTTATCCTGTAATAAAATTGCTATTTCTTTTAATTCATTATTATGCCAATCATGGACTTGCATAGACTGTGCCGAAACATTCAGCCAACTGACCGATTGGCTATCCCACCATTTATTTTGTTTTGAGAGTAACGGGATTTTTTTGCGTAGCGCAATTAATGCCGCTACATAATCTATTCGTGCTTGATTGGCTTTTTCCCAATCCAACCAAGCGGTTTCATTATCTTGGCAATAACAGTTATTATTACCCTGCTGGCTATGTCCCATTTCATCGCCGGCAAGCAGCATCGGCACACCGGCAGATAGAAATAACGTTGCCAATAGCCCACAAGCGGTCATTTCTCGCTGATTTTTTACCGATTCATCATCGGTTTCGCCCTCAACACCATGGTTGTAGCTGTAATTCTCATTATCTCCGTCACGATTTTGTTCGCCGTTAGCCAAGTTATGTTTTTGGTTATAGCTGACTAAATCTTGCAGATTAAAACCATCGTGCGAGGCAATAAAATTAATGCTTTTAGAAGATGTATACTTAGAAAAAATATCATCGCTGCCGGCAAAACGGCAAGCAAACAACCCTAAATTACCTTTTTGTTGTAGCCATAAACATCGCATATCATCACGGTAACAATCGTTCCATTGATAAAAGGATTCCGGAAATCTGCCTAATTGGTAACCTCCTGTACCGATATCCCAAGGCTCAGCAATCAATTTAGTATGGGCTAATCTCGAACAACTTCTGATTGCTTTAAAAACATCTGCTTTTTCGGAAAAATGAGGTGTTCTACCTAAAATTGAAGCTAAATCAAAACGGAAACCATCGATATGACACTCCTCCACCCAATAGCATAAGCAATCGATTGCCCAACGAAGTATATAAGGATTGGTTAAATTTAATGTGTTGCCACAGCCTGTCCAATTCTCATATTCACCGTGCTCATTTTGCCAATAAGCGTGGTTATCAATCCCCCGAAAACTCAGCATTGGACCATTTTTATCGCTTTCTGCGGTATGGTTAAACACCACATCCATAATCACTTCAATATTCTCTTGATGAAGCGTTTTCACCATTTGCTTAAATTCTAGCAACGGATTTTGTTTATCTGCCGCTAAGCTCGGATCTACCGCAAAATGTCCTAACACGTTGTAGCCCCAATAATTCACTAAACCTTGCTTCTGCAAATGGGTTTCATCGATATGGTAAGTAATCGGCAATAATTCCACTGCAGTAATGCCAAGTTTTTTCAAATGTGCGATCGACGCCGAGTGTGCCAAACCGGCAAAAGTGCCTCTTAATTTTTCAGGAATCTCAGGATTCAGCTTACTAAAGCCTTTAACCTGCAACTCATAAATAATGGTTTCCGCCCAAGGGGTAAAAAGCTGACAATCCTGTTCCCAATCAAATTTTTCATCAACAACAATTGATTTTGAGGCGAAATGGGCATTATCACGCTCATCGTTCCAAATATACCATGAGGCTGCTTCAACGCTACTTAAATCAGGTGTGCCTGTAATCGCTTTAGCGTAAGGATCGAGTAATAATTTATTTTCATTAAACAAAAAGCCGCGATTTTCATCCACTACACCTTTTACCCGATAACCATATTTTGTGCCGGTACCGATTCCTGGCACAAAAACATGCCACGTACCCTCTGTGCAGTACATTGGAATACTGTGTTCTTGGTTATGCTCATCAAAAACAGACAATGTTATAGCGGTCGCATTTTCAGAAAAAATTGCAAAATTTGTGCCAAATTTACCCGTTTGTACAGAAGTCTGACTGCCAAATGGAAAAGGCTTTCCTCTAAAATAGTGCATCATCTTTTATTATTTCTTATGATTTTTTAACGGCTTTCTTGCTTTAATCACTTTTGTCTTAGTGATAAAGATAGTTGAAAGCGGTGGTAAAGTAATATTGATTGAATAAGCTTTACCGTGTGATGCTACCGATTGACTTTCAAATCTGTCAGTATTGCTCACGTTACTGCCACAGTAACAGCCTAAATCAGAATTTAAAATCTCTTTATATTCCGCCAATTCATTCACCCCAATCCGGTAATCCTTACGGACAACAGGGGTAAAATTACTGACTACTATCACGCTATTGCCGTTTTTTGCTTTACGCTCAAAGGCAAAAACAGAATTGTCGTAGTCATCCACTACTAGCCATTCAAAGCCATCGGGGGAATAATCTTGCTCAAAAAGTGCCGGTGTCTCTGTATATAAACGGTTAAGTGCTTTTACCCAGCCTAACACACCTTTATGCCACTTACCCCCGTCTTCTCCAAGCAGATGCCAGTTCAAGCTTTCTTCAAAATTCCACTCTTTACCTTGTGCAAATTCATTGCCCATAAAGAGTAATTTTTTACCCGGATAGCCCCACATATAGCCATAATAAGCCCGTAAGTTAGCAAATTTTTGCCAGCAATCTCCCGGCATTTTACTCAGTAGTGAGCCTTTACCATGTACCACTTCATCATGCGAAAGCGGTAGCACAAACTTCTCGCTATATTGGTAAGTCATCCCAAAGGTCATTAAATTGTGATGATAACGGCGATAAATAGGATCTTTTTGCATATAGCGCAAAGTATCATTCATCCAGCCCATATTCCACTTATAGTTAAAGCCAAGTCCTCCTTGTTCGGTTGGATGCGATACACCGGCAAAGGAAGTCGACTCCTCTGCAATCGTCGCCCCTCCATGACTTTCCTCTCGTAAAATCTTGTTAGTATGGCGTAAAAAATCGATCGCCTCTAAATTTTCACGTCCACCATATTTATTAGGGATCCATTCACCATCTGCACGGGAATAATCTCGGTAAATCATGGAAGCAACCGCATCAACACGCAAGGCATCAATGCCAAAACGCTCAATCCAATAAAGTGCATTACCGGATAAATAATTATTTACCTCATTTCTGCCATAATTAAAAATCAAGGTATTCCAATCTTTGTGATACCCCTCTTTGGGATCAGAATGCTCATATAGATGTGTTCCGTCAAAATAGACTAAACCATGTTCATCGACAGGAAAATGCCCGACGACCCAATCTAAAATCACGCCGATGCCTTTATCATGTGCTTTTTGGATAAAATGACGTAACCCTTCAGGGCTACCGAAACGGCTGGTTGGAGAATAAATTCCGGTGGTTTGATAGCCCCAAGAGCCATCAAATGGAAATTCTGAAATCGGGAGCAATTCAATATGGGTAAAGCCCATATCTTTTACATAAGGAATGAGTTCATCGGCTAATTCTTCGTAACTTAACCAGTAATTATTGGCGATATTTCGTCGCCAAGAACCTAAATGTACTTCATAAATAGAAATCGGCTTATCTATTGCATTACCTGCGCGACAGGTTTTCTCAGCAGGTATCACACTAGGTAAACCTGATACAACAGATGCGGTTTCGGGTCGGAATTGAGATGCAAAAGCATAAGGGTCGGATTTTAAGCGTAACACGCCATTGTTATCCAGTATTTCAAATTTATAACAGGCACCTTTAGTAACATTCGGAATAAAAATATCCCAGATGCCTGAATCCGGGTGGAACCGCATAGAATGAACAAGCCCGTTCCACTGGTTAAAATCGCCCACCACAGACACCCTCTTTGCATTCGGTGCCCAGAGACTAAAGTGAACGCCTCCCACTTCGTTTTGGGTAATTGGATGAGCGCCTAATTTTTCATAAGGACGAAGCTGTTTCCCTTCGGTAAACAACCAGTTATCCAACTCTTGGATATGGGTTTTGAAGCGATAAGGATCTTCAATATCAGCTTGGGTGTGTGGATACTGCACCAACAAGCGGTAAGAAAAATCAATTTTTTTACCAATCAATTCAGCAATGAAAAAACCTTTATCATCAATTTTCTGCATAGCCGAAATAACTTTGCCTTGCGGATCGATAACTTGACAAGAAAGGGCGGAAGGAAGAAAAACTCTAATAATAACGCCATTATCAATTGAGTGAATACCTAGATAGGAAAAAGGATCCTTGCAATATCCCTCAGATAGTTGCGTAATAAAAGTTAAATCTTGCTCAGAATAACTGTAATACTGCATAGGCACTCCCTGCTTAACGCTATCGTTAATTTTACGTTCTACTCTACCACTAAATAACAATAAAAGAAGTAGATTTATTCTATTTTTTGACTCAGATCACAAAATATTTTCATGGCTAAATCGTTTTAGCCAATTAACTCAAAAGCATAAAAACTTTATAAATTTGTGAGCTAGATCACATTTTTAACCATGTTTATCTGTATTTAGCTATAACGGTTTAGCAAAAAATAGAGTAAACTAGCCCGCAAATTTACAATTTAAATCCACCTGAATTGAAGGAGCTAAAATGCTTAATTTATCGGCAAAAAATATCCGTTTAAATGGCTCGGCAAGCAACAAAGAAGAGGTTATCCGCCTTGTTGCAGCTGAATTAGTCGCAAACGGCAATGTAGCAGAAGGTTATGAAACCGGCATGCTTGCTCGTGAAACCCAAACCTCTACATTCTTAGGCAATGGTATTGCTATTCCTCACGGAACTTTAGATACTCGCCACCTTGTGAAAGACACTGGAGTGCAAATTATCCAATTCCCGCAAGGAATTGAATGGGGTGAAGGCAATATCGCCTATGTTGTTATCGGTATTGCTGCTAAATCAGACGAACACTTAGCCTTACTTCGCCAACTTACCAGCGTCTTAAGTGACGAAACCGCCGCCGACACTCTCGCCAAAACCCAAAATCTTGATGAATTTATTGCCGTACTCAGCGGTAGCAAAAATCTTCCAGTCCTATCTGAAACCTTAATTTCATTGAATGTGGAATCTTCAAGCCTGATTACCCTATCCGCTATCAACGCAGGCAAATTACAAGAACAAGGTTATGTTTCCCAAGCTTTTATCAGCGATGTAGTTTCCTCTAACCCATTAAATTTGGGTGATAATCTATTTATCGTCGATTCTTCTAAAGGCAACCAAGCCAGTGGTTTAGCACTTGCTCGTAATAGCCAAGGTCAAACCTTAGTGACGGTGGCAGACACAGCGAATCAATTACAATCTGTGGTAGCACAATTCTTGAAATCAGAGGTTCGCCAACAACTTTCAACCGCAACTACCGCTCAATTAATCGCTCTTTTAAAAGGCGAAACTACAGACACTACAACTGCTGCACCAACCTCTGAGGCATCAAATGCCAATCAAGTCATCGGCACATTCACTGTTCGTAACGATAACGGCTTGCACGCTCGACCGTCTGCGATTTTAGTACAAACGGCAAAAGCCTTTAGCTCACAAATAATGGTTGAAAACTTAGATCGTGGCACTGCACCGGTGAGTGCGAAAAGTGCAATGAAAGTGGTGGCATTAGGGGCAAGCAAAGCCCACCGTTTACGCTTTGTAGCAGAAGGCGAAGATGCTCAACAAGCCATTGAAGCCTTACAAAACGCCTTTGCCGAAGGTTTAGGTGAAAGTGTTTCTTTTGTGCCAAGCGTTGAAGATACGATTGAATATGCTGCCTCAAATACTGCTCCAGCAGCTCAAACTGAAGCCGCAACAACCGTTGCAGAAAATCAAAAAGAAGCTTGTTTTGTGATTAAAAATGAACACGGCTTGCACGCTCGCCCAAGTGCGGTATTAGTCAATGAAGTGAAAAAATTCAATGCAAAAATCGAAGTGCAAAATGTTGATAAAAATTCACCGCTTGTCAGTGCTAAAAGTTTGATGAAAATTGTGGCTCTTGGCGTAACCAAAGGCACTACATTACGCTTTGTTGCCACCGGTGAGGATGCCGAAGCTGCCCTTGCTGCTATCGGCAAAGCCATTGAATCAGGTTTAGGTGAATAAGAGGAATCATTATGCGTATCGCAACTGTTACCCTAAACCCAGCATTTGACTTAGTCGGTCGTTTAAAACGCATTGAAATTGGCGAAGTGAACACCGTTGAGACCTTAGGCTTATACCCTGCCGGTAAAGGTATTAATGTAGCAAAAGTATTAGCAGATTTAGGCTTAAGTCTTTCTGTTACCGGTTTTTTAGGTGCTGAAAATCAAGGCGATTTTGTGAATGCTTTCGAGCAAAATAAGCTCAAAGATGAATTTTATCGTATTCAAGGCAAAACCCGCATCAACGTCAAAATTACTGAAACCGAAGCGGATGTCACCGATCTGAACTTCTTAGGCTTTGAAATTTCCGCCCAAGATTGGCAGAACTTTATTGCCGAATCGGCTAAATGGAAAGATAAATTTGACTTAGTGGCGGTTTGTGGTTCTCTCCCTCGTGGCATTACGCCCGAGCAATTTGCCTATTGGTTGGAATCTCTCCATCAACAAGGTTTAAAAGTGGTATTAGACACCAGCAATGCAGCATTAACGGCAGGCTTAAAAGCTCACCCATGGTTAATAAAACCTAACCGTCGTGAGTTGGAAGTATTTGTCGGTAAAGAACTCAACTGCGCAAAAGAAATCATTCAAGCGGCACAAACCTTACGTTTACAAGGCATTGAAAATGTCGTGATTTCAATGGGTGAAAAAGGCTCATTTTGGCTAAATAGCGAAGGCGTGCTGCAAGCTCAACCTCCTCGTTGCGAAAATGTAGTCAGTACCGTAGGAGCCGGTGATTCTATGGTTGCAGGCTTAATTTACGGTTTATCGCAAGGCTGGAATAAAGAAAAAACCTTACGTTTTGCTTCGGCCACCTCTGCCCTTGCCGTATCACAGAGCAATGTCGGTATTTCAGATCGCAATGCGCTAGATCAGATCTTTAACGACACCCAAATTAACGTGGTTTCTTAGCCAAAATACAATTTTATTTAAACAAAGGAATACAAAATGAACATTTCTTTTATTTTCCCACAAACACTCGGCAACGCTCGCCGTTTCTTAGTGAATGAAGTGCTATCTGCGGCTGCAAAACAGCAAGGTCATCAAGTAGTTTCTGCCAGCCAAGCAGATTTCGTGGTGTTATTTGATAACGCAGTTCCGGCAGAAGCGGCAGGTAAACGAGGAGCGGTTTTAGATTTAGACCAAGCCTTCGCTCAACCTGAATCCAGCCTTAAACAAGCGGTCGAAAATGCAAAAACTTTTGCAAGTGCTACTTTCTCAACTGATTTCTCATCCGGCTCGGCATCCTCTGCGGTAAAAAATATTGTTGCTGTAACTGCCTGTCCAACTGGCGTGGCTCATACCTTTATGTCGGCAGAAGCAATCGAAAACTACGCCAAAGCCCAAGGTTGGAATGTGAAAGTCGAAACCCGAGGTCAAGTGGGTGCAGGCAATCCTATTTCTGCGGAAGAAATTGCTGCTGCTGATTTAGTTTTCGTTGCAGCCGATATTGATGTAGATTTAGATAAATTCAAAGGCAAACCAATGTACCGTACCTCAACAGGCTTAGCCTTGAAGAAAACTGCTCAAGAGTTTGAAAAAGCCTTTGTACAAGCAAAAGTGTATGAAGGCGGAGCAACCAAAGCGGCAAATACCGAATCTGCAACAGGTGAGAAAAAAGGCTTGTATAAACATCTAATGACAGGTGTTTCCCATATGTTACCGCTTGTAGTTGCTGGTGGTTTGTTAATCGCCATTTCCTTTATGTTTGGTATTGAAGCATTCAAAGATGAAAGCATTGCCGGTGGCTTACCAAAAGCGTTAATGGACATTGGTGGCGGTGCAGCATTCCACTTAATGATTGCCGTATTCGCAGGCTATGTGGCGTTCTCGATTGCTGACCGTCCGGGTTTAGCCGTTGGCTTAATCGGCGGTATGCTTGCGACGACCGCTGGTGCAGGGATTTTAGGCGGTATCGTTGCCGGTTTCTTAGCCGGTTATACGGTTAAATTCCTAAATAGTGCAATTCAACTTCCACCAAGCTTAACCTCACTCAAGCCAATCCTTATTTTACCGTTATTAGGCTCAGCGATTGTCGGCTTGGCAATGATCTATATCATCAACCCACCAGTGAAAGCCTTAATGGATTCATTGGTTGAATGGTTAAATACAATGGGTCAATTAAACGCGGCATTTTTAGGTATTGTGTTAGGGGCAATGATGTGTACCGATATGGGCGGTCCGGTAAACAAAGCAGCTTATACCTTCGGCGTCGGCTTAATTGCTTCACAACAATACACGCCAATGGCAGCAGTTATGGCAGCCGGTATGGTGCCACCAATCGGTATGGCAATTGCTACTCTGATTGCGCGTAATAAATTTAATACCAACCAACGTGATGCCGGTAAAGCTTCATTTGTCTTAGGGTTATGCTTTATTTCAGAAGGAGCATTACCATTTGTTGCAGCAGACCCAATTCGTGTAATTGTAAGTTCAATCTTAGGTGGTGCAACAGCCGGAGCAATTTCCATGTCATTAGGCATTACTTTACAAGCTCCGCACGGTGGTTTATTCGTGATTCCGTTTGTATCACAACCATTAATGTACTTAGCAGCTATCGCAATCGGTTCATTAGTTACCGGCGTAGTTTACGCAACCATCAAACCAAAAGCGGAATAATCCATTTCAACTAAAAAAACGGAGCCTCTAGGTTCCGTTTTTTTATCTTTTAATACCAGCAAGCGATCATTTTTCTGCAAAATTTTGTAAGTTCGCTAGCCATAGCTTATTTTTAACTATACAATGCCATCAATTTTTCACTTTCTTTTCACATCATAGGACTTAAATAATGAAAAAGATTTTATGGATTTTAGTGATCGCTGTAGTTGCAATCGGTGGTTATTCATTAACGAAATATAACGACTTAATGCGTGCAGAAGAAGACATCAACTCTGTATGGGGAAATGTTGAATCAGCTTATCAACGCCGTGCGGATTTAATTCCAAACCTAGTGAACACCGTTAAAGGTCAAGCTAACTTTGAAAAAGAAACTTTAACTTCTGTTATTGAAGCGCGCGCTAAAGCGACAGCAGTAACCATTGATCCAAGCAATGCCACCGAAGAGCAAATGGCAAAATTCCAAGAAGCGCAACAAGGGGTAAATTCTGCACTTTCCCGCTTATTGGTTTCTGTTGAGAAATACCCTGAGTTAAAAGTGCACGAAGCCTTCTTAAACCTTCAAGCTCAATTAGAAGGTACAGAAAACCGTATTAATGTTGAACGCAATAACTTCAACGAAAAAGTG
Organism: Mannheimia granulomatis; assembly: GCF_013377255.1. Classification (NCBI taxonomy): domain Bacteria; kingdom Pseudomonadati; phylum Pseudomonadota; class Gammaproteobacteria; order Pasteurellales; family Pasteurellaceae; genus Mannheimia; species Mannheimia granulomatis. The sequence goes on along the minus strand of NZ_CP016614.1, from coordinate 917,013 downwards.
AAAGAGTACAACAAACAAGTGCGTGAATTCCCGACTAAATTAGCTGCGATGATTATGGGCTTTAAAGCAAAACCACAATTTAAGTCCGAAGCAGGTTCGGATAAAGCACCGGTTGTAAATTTTAACTAAAATTTGACCGCTTGTATTAACCTAACTTAAAGCAATAAGCCTCTCAATTCAGCGCTTATTGCTTTATTTTTAAGAGGAACAAATGGGATTATTTTCTTTTCTTTCCAATAAATTGCCTATTGATACAGCCATTATTGAACAAGCAATCGCGCATTTAGAACAGCAAACATCGGCAGAATTACGTGTTGTTGTTGAACAAAAAGCAAACATTGATAAAGTTGAAAATGCTGCGATTTTATGTGCAAACCAACTCTTTGATGAATTAAATATGCGAGAAACTGCAGAACGTAATGGTGTGTTACTTTATCTTTCATTTAAGCCGCATTATGTAGCAGTGATTGGCGATGAAGGCATTCATCAAAAAGTGGGTGAAGCTTTTTGGCAAGATGTTTACAAAGCAATGTGTATAGATTGCCAACAAGGGGATTACACTCAAGCTATTTGCCATGCAATACAAACACTAGAAAGCCCGTTAGCCCGCTATTTCCCTTATCAAGCAAGTGATCGAAACGAACTTTCCAATGAGGTGGTGATTAAATGATAAAATCCATTTGCAAAACTCGTCACTTTTTTGACCGCTTGTTATTTCTCTGCTTAGCATTATTTAGCGTGAATGCTTCGGCAGTGACCTACCCTGAAGCGCCAAATCCGTTTTATTACATTACAGACTACACAAAAGACACCTTGAATCAGCAGGAATGGCGGATATTGGAAGACGCGTTAATTGCTAATCGTGCCAAAACCAGCTCACAAATTATTGTAGTCATTGTGCCAACTACCGAGGGAGAAGCAGTTTCTACCTACGCTCATACCCTTTTTAATAAATGGGGAATTGGCCGAACTAAAAATAATGAGAACAATGGTATATTGCTATTAATTGCTAAAAATGACCGTAAACTCTTTATTGCAACCGGTCGTGGTTTAGAAGGCGTATTGCCGGATGCGATTGCCTCAAGCATCATTCGCAATGACATTACCCCATTCTTCAAACAAGAACAGTATGCAGCCGGTATAGCGCGTGGCTTATCAGCAATTATGGCAGCCATTAACGGTGAATATGCTCCTTATGCCAGCTATGGTGAAGAATCCCAAGAATTTGAAGATATTGAAGGACTACTATTCTTCCTATTTGCTGCTATGGTGATTTTTCTTATTTTCCGCCCTCGTAGAAACACGACTTACATCAGCCCCGGAATAGATCAATTAGGGCAAATACTAAAAGAAAACCAACGCAGAAATGGAGGATTTAATGGCGGATTTGGAGGCGGATTCGGTCGAAATTCAGGTGGATTTGGCGGAGGCTTCGGTGGCGGTTTCGGTGGAAGCCGAGGCAGCGGTGACAGCTTCGGTGGAGGTTCCTCCGGTGGTGGCGGTGCAGGAGGAAGTTGGTAACTCCTGCTAACTTGATAAATTTATTTAGTCATAAAAATCTGCGCCTTTAATCAGTTAGTTGTTTAACCAACTTTTGGGGTGCAGATCAATCTTGCTTTAAACAGTGATAAAAATTAAGGATTAATCCTTAATAACTCAATATGGTACTTAACAGCTTGCTTTACTTTTTTTCCTTCTTCTTGATACCCCAAATGAGCGGGAATATAAAATTCATAAATAGAGCCAACAGGCATTAGCAATAAACTTTGTTGCAAGCCGGAAAACATCTCACTAATCGGTAAAATCACCGGAACATTATTCAGCGTCCCTTCTAACAATTCACCTTGGCTACTGTAAGAAGTAAAGCGAATTTCCACTTCATTCCCTAAAACAGGTCTTTTTCCATTGCTCTTTTTGATGACTTTATATTTTAAACCTTGCTCGGTAGAGTGATAAGTAGAACCGCTCAATGCCATGGCAGGTAAGCTTATAGTGCTTATCAATAATGCCACACTTAATGTATCAAGTATTTTCATTATATTTAATCTCCTTCTTAAGAGTATAAAGCAAAAGTATTGTTGCTTTCGACAATGCTTTTAATTTAAAGTTTACTATGTGGCTAAATATTAAAATTCCCATTATTTAAGTCTTGGAAAGTACAAGCGGTGATATTTGTAATATTTTTTGCAAATATCACCGCTTGTTTTGTTTTATATCATTTAATTCAAAAATTTAATTAAATCTATTTGCTATTTTTGTCGATTTTCGGCATATTTAGAAAGAGTTAGAGATTATTTTATTTTATGTTTACCATAGGAATTTTTTATGAGTCATCCATATTCAACTATTCAGCATAATATCCATATGCTAGGCGAGTTTTTAGGAGAAACTATTCGCGATGCACAAGGTGATTATATTCTTGAGCTGATTGAAAGCATTCGTGTGCTTTCCAAAAAATCCCGTGCCGGTGATGAAGCGGCCCGTGAGCAACTATTAGATAAATTGGCAAATATTTCTAACGACGATGTACTGCCGGTTGCCCGTGCCTTCAGCCACTTTCTGAATTTAACGAATATTGCTGAGCAGTACCAAACTATTTCCCGCCATCATATTGATGAATCGTTAGGTAGTCGTTCATTAGATTCACTTTTCCTACGTTTAAAAGCACAAAATATTCCTGTTGAAAAAGTGATAAAAACCGTTGAAGGCTTAATGATTGATTTGGTACTCACCGCCCATCCAACCGAGGTGACTCGCCGTTCACTCGGGCATAAGCACGTTGAAATTAATAAATGTTTGAACTTGTTGGAACATGATGATTTAACTGAGGCAGAATCGTATAAAATCAAACGCCGCCTAATGCAGCTTATTGCACTGGCTTGGCATACCAATGAAATCAGAACACAACGTCCTACCCCTGTTGATGAAGCGAAAAGTGGTATGGCTGTCATTGAAAATAGCTTATGGAAAGCCGTACCTGAATTTTGCCGCCAGCTTAATTTTTATCTGGAAAAACATTTTGGCGTACAATATCCTGTCAGTTTAGCGCCTGTTCGTTTCTCTTCTTGGATGGGAGGAGACCGTGACGGGAATCCGTTCGTGACCGCCGAAACAACTCGCCGAGTATTAAGAATGAACCGTTGGAAAGCGGCTGAATTATTTTTACAAGATATTAAAGCTTTGGCGGAAGAGCTTTCAATTACACAATGCACTCCGGCATTTCGCTCAAAATATGGGGATCATTTAGAACCGTATCGCGTCTTACTCAAACAACTTCGCCAAAAATTGATCAATACCGGTATCTATTATGCCGAATTATTGGAAGATAAAATCTCAACCGTTGATGAAGATGATATTCTCACCTCTGATAAACAACTCTGGGAACCGCTATTTGATTGCTATCAATCACTACAAGCCTGTGGAATGCGAATTATCGCCAATGGTGCATTGTTGGATTGCCTACGCCGAGTTGGCTGCTTTGGTTTAGGTTTATCTCGTTTAGATATTCGCCAAGAAAGTGGTCGTCATGAAGCAGCAATTGCAGAAATTACCCGCTATATTGGCTTAGGCGATTATTCTCACTGGACCGAAGATGATAAACAGGCTTTCTTAGTACGAGAATTAAGCTCTCGTCGTCCACTCATTCCTACAAACTGGACACCAAGCCCGAAAACTAAAGAAGTATTAGATACCTGTAAAGTAGTTGCAGAGCAACCTGAAGGTGTCATTTCTGCTTATGTGATCTCTATGGCTCGTGAAGCTTCCGATGTACTAGCCGTGCACCTTTTATTAAAAGAAGCCGGCTGCAAATTTACTATTCCGGTGGCACCTCTGTTTGAGACATTAGGGGATTTAGATCACAGTGAAAAAGTGATGACCGATCTCTTTAATATTGGCTGGTACCGTGGTGTGATAAATAACTACCAAATGGTCATGATCGGCTATTCCGACTCCGCTAAAGATGCAGGAATGCTTGCTGCAAGTTGGGCGCAGTATCGTGCACAGGAATCTTTAGTGAATCTTTGTGAAAAATATAATATTGAGCTGACCTTATTCCACGGACGTGGTGGTACAATCGGTCGTGGCGGCGCTCCGGCTCACGCAGCCCTTCTCTCTCAGCCCCCTCGTTCATTGAAAAATGGGTTACGTGTAACCGAACAAGGTGAAATGATCCGCTTTAAATTAGGCTTGCCTGCAGTTGCAGTCGAAAGCTTAGAGTTGTATGCAAGTGCAATTCTTGAAGCGAACATTTTCCCACCTCCGGAACCAAAACAAGAATGGCGAGATGTACTGGCAAAAGGGTCGGATATTTCCTGCCAGATCTATCGTAATATGGTGCGTGGCGAGCCGGATTTCGTACCATATTTCCGCTCGGCAACGCCGGAATTAGAGCTTTCTCGCTTACCTCTAGGCTCCCGCCCGGCAAAACGTAATCCAAATGGTGGAGTGGAAAGTTTACGTGCTATTCCTTGGATCTTTGCTTGGATGCAAAATCGATTAATGTTACCGGCATGGTTAGGTGCAGGACAAGCATTACAGCAACTCATTAATGATGGTAATGAAAATTTACTTAAAGAGATGTGTAATGAGTGGCCATTCTTCTCTACCCGAATTGGGATGCTGGAGATGGTATTTAGTAAAGCGGATGAATGGTTGGCGGAATATTACGACCAACGTTTGGTCGAGCCAAATTTACACCGTTTAGGTAAAGCACTGCGTAGCCAGCTACAATCAGATATTAAAACGGTTTTAGCTCTTGCCCACGATGGTCAATTAATGGCTGATTTACCTTGGATTGCAGAATCTATTGCACTACGTAATGTATATACCGACCCGCTAAACTTACTGCAAGTTGAGCTTCTACACCGTATCCGTAACCAAGGCGAAAATGCTGATCCGGAATTAGAACAAGCTTTGATGATTACCATCACAGGGATTGCAGCCGGTATGCGTAATACGGGTTAAATTGCATTGCAAGCGGTTAAATTTGGTAGAAAATTTGCAAAATTTCAACAATATCTGACCGCTTGGTAGAAACACAAACATGAAAAAAGCGAGAACATTGTTCTCGCTTTTATTTTAGTTAATACCGTAAGGCTCAGTATAAGGAATGATGCCTCGTTTTAACATTCTTGATACGCTATTGCTATAACTCGTCCCGAAGCGTAACTCAAAGTTAATGCCGAATTTATTATCATAGTACAAATCGTTGATGGTGTCCGGCGAACCTACCGGAGTAGAAACCAACCTACGAGCAACATAAACATTCGCAGCCCAACAGCAAGTGTTATAATTTAGTGAAATCTGCCCTTCAACCGGCTTATTCAATGCAATATCTTGGTAGTAACTTGTCATCATTGAGATCTTATCCGTTAATTCCCAAGCAAAAACTGCACCTACCTGCTTAATAGATTGACCATACTTATTCGTATTTAAGTTCTGATTAATATAATCTTTACTTGCATAACGATAATTTAATTGAATCAACTTATCCGATTGAGGCTTATATTGTAAGGACATATTCGCCAAAGAGGTCTGCTTCAGACGAGTGTCATATTGATAGCTACCATGCCAATTCCAATTTTTATGAAATTTCCAGTTAGACTCTGCTGACCATGAGGCAGTACGTTTATTGATACTATTCTCTACACTGTCATCAATTTTTGATGGACTCAGATAATAAGTTTGCCCTAAACTGAAGTTAAAAACCTCTTCCCCGCTTTTATCATTAAAGAAGCGGGTTGTTCCACCAGCCGTAACTAAATTTGCAGATGAAATACGGTCTAAACCACTATAACGGCGATCATTAAACAGTGAGAAATAATCATTTTGTAACAGCGCAGAATCATAGCCTAAGCTTACACTTTGGTGCCTCTTTGAACCAATATCGCTTTGATTTTTATATGGGCGGTAAATATATTGCACTCGAGGTTCAAGTGTTTGGTTAAAACCTGAAAATAACTGTTTATCCGACTCTAAAATCGTTTGGAAATCCAATTTAAATTGAGGGATTACACGACTTACACTTTTCTTTATTTCCTCTGTACTCTCACTTCCTTTATTTTGCATATAGCGAGTCGCATATAATTTTGTTTCTACATTCAAACTACCATAGCGGTTTGCTAGAGGGAAATTAAGTGTTGGTTCTGCATGAAAACGCCATGCTTTTGGCATCAACCTGCTATCATTTTCAAAACGTGCCACTTGAGCAAAAAATTTAAAATCACCACCTTGAATTAAATCATTTTTGTAGTAATTAAAATCAATTTGCGGTAATACTCGGTAAGGTCCGATATTTAAATTATCGAATGTCTGGAATTTTTTACCTGAAATCGAGATATTGTAGTTGGGTTGATAGTAGCCTAACTTGAAGTTTTGAGTCGCATAACCATCAGTACTGTTACCATAAGCCGAATCAAAATCCGAGAAATAACGTCTATCACTTACTTTGGTGTAATCAACCGAAAAACGCCAATCAGTTAAAAAGCTCATGCTATGACGCCAATGTAACAAATAACGTTTACGATCTTTATCTTCCGGCTGATACTCGGTTAAACGATCTCTTGCCATATATTCACTGGCTACCAAGCCTTGACCGATTTTCGTTAAATATCTAAACTCCGGACTGATTTGCCAACCACGACGTGAGTAATAAGTTGGAGTAATGGTTGCATCCATATTAGGTGCAATATTCCAATAAAATGGTTGAGAGTAAGTCCAACCGTTTCTACTTGAACGCTCAAAACTTGGAATTAATAAACCACTACGGCGGCGATCACCAATTGGGAATTGTAAATACGGAGAATAAAACACCGGCACACCTAATACTTTAAAGCGAGCATGCCACATTTCGGCATATTCATCTTTGACATGCTGAATCATCTCATTGGCTTCAATCGACCATGAGTTATCATCCGGTAAGCAAGATGTGAAACTTGCATTTTTTAACGTTCGCTTCTCATTACCAAACTCGCCCGACTCTGCCGTACCACGACCTTGTCTGCCAACTAATTGATAGTTAGCATTAGCAAGATTAGACTCTTTGGAAAGTAGATTGATGGTTGCATCAGCGCCCGTTGCTTGAATCAGATCATCTTGATAATTAAAATTACCTTGTAAATATGCCATACGGGCATTTTCGCCATCTTGTTCCACACGAACTTGATCTGCAACAATAGAGCGATTCCCCTGCTTGATACTGACATCACCGCTGTAAGTCGCATCTCGTGGCTGATTAATCACAGCACTATCTGACTCAATGGTTACAGGAATGCTAAGTTGCTCGCCTTCTACCAATTCACCTTGAAATTGAGGCACGCCAAGTAAACATTGTTGCCTTAAATCAGCGACTGTATAGTTGCTATAACAAGCTGCCATCACAGCAAGAGAAAGTAAGCTATAACGCTGTTTCATACTTTTTCCTTTATGAATTAGGGAACAAGCGGTCAAAAAACGGAGAAATTTTACAAATAGTTCAAGGTTTAGAGATTGGTAAAATTTCGCCTAAAAACGACCGCTTGTTCGTTAAATAATACGAGAAAATTGCTGTCTTCTCGCTAATTGTCTTGAATACACATCAAAACATAAGCAAATATTGCGAATAAGTAAACGTCCTTGAGGTGAAACCACAATTTCATTATCACTCAGTGTTAACAAACCATCTTCTGCCAATGGTTTGAGTAAGTCCAAGTCTTCAGCAAAATAGGTCTTGAACTCAATACCATATGCGTTTTCAATGGTAGTGAAATCCAATTTAAAATTGCAGATTAACGCTTTAATCACATCACGGCGAATACAGTCATCTTGACTGAGTGCAATCCCTTTATGCAAGGCAATGCCAGTTGCTTCAACATCTGCATAATATTGCTGTAACTCTTTTTGGTTTTGGGCATAAGTATCGCCTAATAAGCTTATCGCAGATACCCCCATACCTAATAAATCACACTCTTCTTGAGTCGTATAGCCTTGGAAATTACGGTGTAAAATGCCTTTTTCTTGTGCAATCGCCAACTCATCATCCGGCTTAGCAAAGTGATCCATGCCAATAAATTTATAACCGTTTTCCCCTAAAAATTCGATCGACTTTTGCAAAATCGTTAATTTAGTTTCAGGCCCGGGCAACATATTTTCTTTGATTTTAATTTGTGCCGCAAAACGACTTGGCAAGTGCGCATAATTAAAGACACTCATACGATCCGGATTCAGCTCAACTACCCTCTTTAAGGTATACATAAAGCCCTCTACGTTTTGCTTTGGCAAACCGTAAATCAAATCCACATTCGTAGAAACAAAACCTAACTCTTTGGCTCGTTTCATTAAATCAAAGATAAATTCCTCATCTTGCTCACGATTTACCAATTGTTGAACTTCTTTATCAAAGTCCTGAATCCCCATACTGATACGGTTAAAGCCGATTGCTTTTAGGTGATCAAGCATATTTAATTCAATTTCACGCGGATCCATCTCAATGCTGATTTCGGCTTCATCACTAACTTCAAAATTAGAACGAAGCATTGCCATTAAACGGGCAGATTGATCTTCATCTAAGTAGGTTGGTGTACCACCGCCCCAGTGAATTTGAGTCACCAGTCGATTTTTAAATAACGGTGCACGTGTTTTGATTTCCCGTTCAAGATAGTCTAGATAAATTTCAACTTTGTGACGATGGCGTGTAATGACTTTATTACAGCCACAGAAATAACAAAGCTTATGACAAAACGGAATATGTACATAAAGGGAAAGCGGTCTCTCCGGATAGCGAGCCGCTGCTGCTTTAAAATCATCGTTAGTATAATTCTCATTAAACTCCAATGCTGTCGGATATGAAGTATAACGAGGTCCAGATTGATTATATTTTTGAATAAGGGCTAAATCCCAAATAATTTCTGACATTAGATTGCCTTTTTCATTTCTTCAATATCTTGTAATAATTGGTAACACTCAATTTTGATATCTGATTCAAGTTCAACTTCTTTGGCTTCACGCTCCAAATCCAGCTTCATCCGTTCATTACGTTTTAGTTTTTTTCGCTCGTCTAAAATCGGCATATTTTCCACCACTTGGTACAACGCCCACATCGCTGTATATTGGCTTAATTTTCTACCTAAAACGTCTAATAACGGTTTTAACCTTAAAACCCCTTCAGATAAATCACATTGTTCTGACATCATTGCTTTGGCAATCACATCAATACTTTCTAATATACGCAAATAACGTTCTTTTTGTGCCTGTTTCGCTTCTTCAAGCAGCGCTTTTTCTCGCCTTTTTTGAATTCGCAATTTCAGCATTAAATGTATGGCATAACCTGCCAATGAAATGAGAATTAAAGCAGCCAACACAATAAGAAATATTTTTAGCATCATAATCGGCTATCATCCTTGCTGATAATTAGCGAAATTTATTAATATCCATTGTTTCAAATTGACGAAGTAAAGCATCTCCTGCATCGCCGTCCTCATCTTCAAATTCGATACCCAATTCAGTCATCAACTCATCAATACGATCTAAACACTCATTCATAAATTTCTGATCTTCAAGAGACAACGTTTTACCGGCTTCTAAATCGTCTAACAGCTGATTTAAACATTCATTATTTTCTAACTGCTCTAACTCTTGCTCTGGCGAAAGTGTTGGTTTTTGAGACTCAATCGGCACAGGCTTGATAGTACGCCCTTTTTCCGGCTGATTGACAAACTCCACCATTAACGGCACTTTTTTACGACTGCCGATACGCGGATCTTTTACCTCTTTCACGCTTTCCTTTTTCTTCTCCGCTAGGTCTGCATTACGAGAACCCGTCGGTAACCCCTTGTGCTTACGTTTACGCTTTTCCTCACGTGCTTGAGCATCTAGCTCATAACGAGTAAGTTTACGCTTTTTACCGCCACCTAATTTTGGCGTAGGCTGTGTTGGCTTATCACTTTTTCTAGCCGGCATAATATCGGTAATACGACGTGTTTTTTTAGTACGACTCATAATTTGTTCAATGTTGCTTAAAATTAATATAAAAGATTATTCTACAAGGAATTGCTGTCTGTTGATAGTCTAGATTTACAATCCAAAAAATAAAAGCATGGCTCATCCATGCCTTTATTTACTATTTAATGATAGGTTTGCATAAAAAGCTTGTAGGCTGTTAAAAACTTTTCAAAATCATCCAAACCACAAAATGCGATGCTTTCTTGATTATAAAACTGAAATCCGTCCTCAATTTCATCTTCTTCAAAAGCAGTATCTAAATTATTTGCCTTTGCCATCACTTCGTCATAATCGAAATAAATGCTGTATTCTTTGCCTTCAAAAACGCATTCATAATGATTAGGGAAAGCGGCGCGACATTTTTCTATTTCCGCAAAAATGGTGTCCAGATCTTTCTGATTTTCTGTAATTTCACAGTTTAACCAACGAGCAAAAGCCTCGTGATCCATTGAGCATTTCGCAACAACCCCGTGAATACTGTGTGTAAATTGATATTCCATACACCTTCTCCTCTTATTTTGGCTATTATAGCCTAACAAGCGGTCATTTTTGCGAAAAATTTTGCAAATCAATTCAATAATAAATGCCACATCTTCGCAACAAAATTTCGCTCAGCCTTAAATTCCGTCCCCGCTACAACACCCTGTTTGCGCAACAAATTTAAATGATGAATTTGATTACGTAATGAGGTGTAGCAACGTTTTAGTTCTTCTCCATCTTGCCGGCTTAAAATGCCGGATTCTACTGCGCTGTCAAAAATTCTGACATTATCCGACCATACTGCCATTTGCGGTTTTTGATGGCTATGTGCCAACACTAAATACTGGGCGATAAATTCAATATCGGTAATGCCGCCTTGGTCGGTTTTAATATGGAAACTATCCAATGAAGAAGACGATAAATGCTGGTACATTTTTTGCCGCATTTCGCAAATTTCTTGCCGTAATTGACCTCTTGCACGAGGTAAGCACAGAGTTGTTTGGCGAATTTGCTCAAATTCTTGTTTAAGACTCTCTGAGCCAAACACACATCTTGCTCGTACTAACGCTTGGCTCTCCCAAGTCCATGCTTCGTTTTTCTGGTAGTTATCATAGGCCTTAAATGTGCTAACCAAAAGCCCCGCCTCTCCTGATGGACGAAGTCGCATATCTACTTCATACAAAATGCCGGCACTGGTATTCAAATTAAAAATCGAGTTGATTTTCTGTGCCAATTTTAAATAAAACTGATGGCTGGAAATGGCTTTTTTACCGCCTACCGTTTGGCTATCTTCAGGGGAATTATGCAAAAAAACTAAATCTAAATCCGAATTATAGCCTAGCTCAATCCCACCTAATTTTCCGTAGCCAATTACCGCAAAGCCTTTCTCACCGGCTTCTAAATGTTCCGGTTGCCCAAAACGATAGGCAACTTGTTTCCACGCCATATTCACCACCGCATCAATAATCGCTTCGGCAAGATAAGTGAGATGGTCGCTGATTTTCATAACAGGTAACACCCCTAAAATGTCTGCTGCCGCAATACGTAAAATATAGCTCTGTTTAAATTGTCGTAAACCGTCAATTAAAGCTTCTTCATCTTCTTCAGGAATCCGTATTAAGTAATCTTGTAGAGCCAAACGGTAATTTTTCAATTCCGGCACTTGGCTCAATCCACGATAACTAATTAACTCATCCAACAACATCGGATAACGGGCAATTTGCTCAGCAATCATAACCGACTGCCCACAAAGCGTTAAAAGTTGAGGCAGAATTTGATCGCCTTCCAGCATTAGCTCAATATAGGTAGTGCGGGTCGTGATTTTATCTACAATATTGATAATACGAGGCAATAGCACCAGATAATCTTCACGTTGAAAAATGCTGTCAGCAATTTTGGGCATTAAATTACGCAACACATTTCGCCCACGTCCGCCAATCGGGCGTTTCACCCAATCTTGGAAAGTGGTGGAAAACAGGTGATAAATTTCCGCATAATCATTTTCTGCGACCAACGGATAACTTTTGAGCACCACCGCTAAATCTTCATACGAAATCTCATAGTGCAGAATATCTTTCCATTCAGCGAGTTTTTCACTCAGCGGATTATTCTCTTCACTCTCTTCCTCGCCGATAATTTCATTAAAAATTTGGCGAACATCATGTTGATAAGCAAAAAGCACCGCTAAAAACTGCTGCCAGTCAGCAAAATCGTGTTTCACCAAACGGCTTTCGCCACTGATTAAATCTTGCTGCCAGTAGCTTTGGCAGGCAAACATAATGCGAATTTGATCATCAGGATCGGTTGGCAATGTTTGGGTTTGTTTATCATCAATCGCCTGCAATACATTTTCGATTTGGCGATAAAAAATATAGGCGTTGTGGAGCTTTAATACCTTTTCTTCACTCAATAAGGCTAATTGGCTTAGGCGTAACAGTACGGTCAAAAGGCTACGTTCTTGCAGAATTTTATCTCGCCCGCCACGAATCATTTGGAAGGTTTGGGCGATAAATTCTACTTCACGAATACCACCGGCTCCGAGTTTAATATTGTCGGTTAAATGACGGCGAACTACTTCTCGGCTAATTTTTTCTTTCATTTCTCGCAGAGATTGAATCGCACTAAAATCCAAATAACGGCGATAAACAAAAGGCCTCAGCATCTGTTTAAGATAGCGATGATTCAGGTTTTGGTTATCTTCACCTAAAATTTTGGCTTTAATCATCGCATAGCGTTCCCAATCCCGACCTTGTTCTTGGTAGTAATCTTCCATGGCGGCAAAACTTAGCACTAAAGCGCCGCTGTCGCCAAAAGGGCGAAGCCGCATATCAGTACGGTAAACAAATCCATCTGCGGTAATATCGTCCAACGCTTTAATTAAACGCTGCCCCATTCGCATGAAAAATTTGCTGTTCTCAATCGGTTTTCGTCCACCTTCCGTTTCGCCGGCATCGGGATAAGTAAAAATCAGATCAATATCGGAAGAAAAATTAAGTTCTCGCCCACCTAATTTTCCCATGCCTAAAATCAGTAGCTCTTGCTTCTCACCAAGGCTATTCATCGGTGTACCATATTCTTCACAGCACTTATCAAACAGCCAATCTCGGGCCGCTAAAACTAAGCTTTCGGCTAAATCGGATAGGCGTTGGAACACAAATTCTACCGTCGCCAACTTATTAGATTGAATAAAGCTTAGTTTTGCCATTTCACGGTGGCGGAACAGGCGTAACTCACGAGCAAGAGATTGTCCATCTTCAATCTGAGCCAAGATTTCCGTTAAATGCTCAGAATAATTATCACAGTCTTGCGCTGTAGGTGCCTGTGTTAGCCATTCATGTAATAAATCGGGCTGTTTTTGTAAGGTTTTTTTAACGAAATTTGAGAGAGAGATGGCTGTCACAAGCGGTTGAATTTGCTCAGAATTTTGCAAATCCACCGATTGTTCATTTAGACATAACTGAGATTGAGCAAGAAGATTGGTGAGCATAAGAATAAAACGTGTATTAGTGAGAGATTGTATTTTTTATTTGGAAGAGCTGCTCCCCTCTTTAGAAAAGAGGGGAACTAGATCAAGATAATTTGCAAAAAATCTGCAAAATATTACCGCTTGTTAATTAAAATACTCTTTTAAACGGCTTGATAATTACCTCACCATATACGCCTGCCTCAACATAAGGATCTTGGCTTGCCCACTGTTGGGCCTCTTCAAGAGAATTAAATTCCGCAATTACTGTTGAGCCTGTCACACTTGAGCCATCTTCAGACGGATTAGGGCCTGCAATTAATAAACGTCCTTCTGCTTGTAGCTTTTCCAAACGGGCCAAATGAGCAGGGCGAACTTCCAAACGTTTTTCCAACATATTCGGGTTATCTTGTGCAAAAATCACATAGTACATAATATTCTCCTTATGTAATATCAGTTGAATTAATTAATGATAGTGCTTCCTCAAGCTCCGGATTATTCTCTCTCGGTACTGCACGAGGTTTTCCATCTTTATCAATAGCAACATAGGTAAATAACGCTTCTGTAACACGAAAACGCTCACGAGCGCCTTCATAAACTTGTTTGATAAAAACTTCCACTTTTACCTGCATAGACGAGCGACCTACATGAATTAACGTGCCGTAGCAACACACAACATCACCGACTGAAATTGGCATATGGAAAATCATTTTATCGACAGAAACCGTTACCACTCTGCCTTTAGCCAATTCTTTTGCTAAAATCGCTCCGCCTAAATCCATTTGCGACATAATCCAGCCGCCAAAAATATCCCCATTGGCATTAGTATCCGAAGGCATTGCCAAGGTTCTTAAAATTAACTTCCCCTGTGGGTCTTTTTCGTAAGGTTTATTTTTCATTTTGCTGTTCCTGTTTTTCAGCATTTTTTAAATAAGGGTAAATCACAAATCCGGTTGCAATAGTTGCAACCAACGTTAAGCCGATAATGCCGAAAGATTTAAAATCAACCCAAATCTCTTCAGAGAAATATTGACTGATATAAATGTTCAACAACATACAGAGTATAAAGAACAACGCCCAGCCTAAATTGAGCTGATTCCAGACTTTATCCGGTAATTGAAGTTCTTTTCCTAATAATTTTTTAATTAATGGGGTTTTAAACCCAAACTGGCTCACCAATAAAACCAAAGCAAAAAGGGAATAGACAATCGTCACTTTCCATTGTAAATATTTGACTTCATTAAAATAAGCACTTAATAAGCCAAAGAAAACAACGGCTCCTCCCATAATAGCTTGCTGCTTTTCTATTTTTCCATACAACACTTTTAAGGCAACCATTTGAGCAATGGTCGCAACAACCAGCACAATAGATGCCATCTGAATACCTGACATTTTGTACACAACAAAAAATAGAATCAGCGGAATAAATTCAAGTAACTGCTTCATGAAATCTCCTAGTGATTTTTTGGTGATTGACGATAAACTTGATAAAAGCGGAAGCTGAAAATTGCTATAAACACACTAATTAACGTACTTAAAATGATTGTAATAAGCACACCAACAAAACTGTTCCCAAAACCTGAGATCATTCTAGATAAAATCCCCGGTACTACATAAGAAATTACGCAGAATAACACCAATGGTAGCATTCGCCCACGCGATAGTTGTAGGGTAAATTTAATCGTTTCCATGAACCCTTTTTGTGGTTTTTCCAGCAGATAAACATAAATAACAAGGCATAATTTAAAAAACCAATAAAAGCCGATTATAATCATCGGGAATGCCAAAATCATCATTTCAGCACTTCCAATTACAATACTCCCCCCTAACGAAAGTGGTAAGATCATCGCAAAATTCAATAACAACACCGGAAAAAATGCTTTTAATGCCTCTGCTGTATGCTGGAAAAAGTGCCGATAATATCCATTATTAATCGCTTGAATATTTAAAATCATTAATAAGCTGATAAAAAAATTAGCTACACCTAATAAAATAGTTGGCAGCATGTTTGGCAGCTCAATTTGTTGTTGAGAAATAGAGCTCGGTTCATGAGGAAATAAAAAAATTACAGCAAGTTGTATAATCACAATAATAGCAACCGCTGTCAGCGAGAAACGTTGCTGATTACGCATAAAATTCCAGCTATCTTGTAATAAATCCGCAAATTTAATTTGCATAAAATATCCTTTCAATTGGTGTAAAAAAAGTTAACCTAAAGTATAGCAATTGTTAGACAAGACTGCATTAATCTATTGTAGATTTTCGTTAGTTAGATAAAATGAGGAAAAATTTTTAAGAGAATGCTATGTTAAATCTATTTGAAGCCGGACAACGTTATCTAAATACGCTACCCAATCAAAAAAAATTAGCGAATTTTATGCCTGACTATCACATTATTCGTTTGGTTAAGTTTTCCTCTAAAGTGATGCCGGCTTTTGCCTGCTTTGCTATAGTCTGGCAATATCTCTTTTCTGATCCGACTCAATCTATCTTAGCTAACGCAGTGATTACTGCAATATTCGCTATTTCAATTCCTTTTCAAGGGCTTTATTGGCTGGGGAAAAGAGCAAAATCCCCACTCTCACTCTCATTATTGGCATGGTATGAGTCCCTCAGACAGAAGCTGATTACCGCTCATGTCAAACTAGAGAAAGAGCAAGCACTTCCATCTTTTCAAGATTTTGCCAATTTGCTCAAGCTAGCAGAAGAGACTTGGGGAAATGCTTATTTTGATGAACTTTGATAAAAAAAATCCCCTTTCATCATGAAAGGGGCAAAATACTTTTGTTCTAATTCTGGAGGTTTGAATTACTGTTTTATAAAAGGAGACAAATAAAACAAGAACAAAAGAAAATCTAAATTTTGGCTCCTCCTGCGGGACTCGAACCTGCGACATATGGATTAACAGTCCACCGTTCTACCGACTGAACTAAGGAGGAATAAACATTTTGAATAATAAGCTAAAGCGTTTTAGCCGTCAAACAAAATAATGAACACAGGTTCATAATTTACATTTCTTGACTTTGAATTTACATTATATCAGCACAAACCGAGCAATTCGCTTGTTTTGGCAATACCATCTCTCTCACTGAGAAATGTAGACCATCAATCATTAATAATTTACCGGATAATGTTTTACCGATATTCAATAAAACTTTTATGCTTTCTAATGCTTGGATACTACCAATTACCCCGACTATGGGTGCAATAACACCGGCTTCCACACAACTTAAAGTACCATCCCCAAATAATTGACTTAGGCAAAGGTAACAAGGTTGCTTGTCTTGATAAGTAAAGACACTTACTTGTCCTTCGAAACGAATAGCTGAACCTGATACAAGCGGTCGTTTTTGTCTAAAACATTGCAAATTAAGCTGATTACGCACAGTCACATTATCAGTGCAATCCAAAACTAAATCAACTCTCTTAATCAATTTTACCCAATCATCATCACTACATTTTTGATTTATTGCCTCAATTTGAATAGTTGGATTAATCGCAGTAAGCCTTGATTTGGCAGATTCAACTTTAGGCTGACCAATTGTTTGATCTGTATGTAAAATCTGACGTTGCAAATTAGAAAGCGACACCGTATCAAAATCCACTAAAATCAAATGCCCGATACCGGCAGAGGCAAGATATTGTGAGGCAGCACAGCCCAAACCACCAAGCCCTACAATTAGCACCCGACTGGCTTTAAGCTTTTCTTGCCCGTCAAAATCCACATTTTTTAGGACAATTTGGCGGTTATAACGCAGCATTTCTTGATCAGTGAGTTCCATAACATTCTATGATTATTAGCTTAACAACGAATTAAACGGCTGAATCGTGACTTTCTCTCCGACTTCCACATTGCCTCGCTCCGCCTCTAATACAATAAAGCAATTACTTTCATTAAAAGCGCTAAAAATATGTGAGCTCTGCAGACCAACCGGGCGAACTTCTAATTCACCATTTGTATTTACATAAAAATAACCACGCTGGAAATCTTGTCGACCAGCTGCTTTTTTCAGTTTTTCCGCGCTACAAGCGGTTAAATTTTGCGTTAATTTTGCAATTTTATCTGCAGATAGCCCCGATAATTTAGCTAATGCAGGTTGCACTAGCTGGTAAAACGTAACCAAGGCAGAAACCGGGTTACCCGGTAAGCCAAAAAACCAAGCTTTCTCTAATTGCCCAAATGCAAATGGCTTGCCCGGTTTCATTGCAATTTTCCAAAAACCGATTTTACCTAATTTTTCCAATACCGCTTTGGTAAAATCTGCCTCACCGACAGAAACTCCACCGCTGGTAATTAATACATCCGCAGCATCTTGTGCAGCCCTAAAGGTTTGTTCAAATTGAATAGGATCATCGGGTAAAATACCGTAATCTAAAATATCACAGTTTAATTTTTCTAGCATTAAACGAACTGCAAAGCGATTGGTATCATAAATTTTCCCCTCACTCAGAGGTTCGCCAACACTGGTTAATTCATCACCGGTTGAAAGAATTACCACTTTTAATTTACTAAAGACAGGCACGGTTGCAATACCAAGCGATGCTAAAAGCGGCAAACTAGCTACATTCAACGGAGAACCTTTCGCTAATACTAATTCGCCTTGCTTAATATCTTCTCCAACTTTACGAATATTACTGCCCTTTTGGACAATATTGTTAAATGTAACGGTACCATCAGCATTCAGAGCAGTCTCTTCTTGCATCACCACAGCATCACACCCTTTTGGGATAATTGCTCCAGTCATAATACGTACACATTCGCCTGCTTTTATTTCACCTTGAAAAGGATTTCCTGCAAAAGACTTACCAATAACCGTTAAAGTCGAGTTTTGCTCTAAATCAGCTACTTTCAGTGCATAGCCATCCATCGCCGAATTATCAAAACCGGGTACATTAATTGGTGAAAAGATATCCTCCGCTAAAATGCGATTCGCACAAGCATTTAAGGATAATCGCTCTATAGCGGTAGGTTGAGGTAAAGTCTCAAGCATGTTTGCCAGAGCATCAGAAAGAGGTAAAAGTGCCATATCTCTCATCCTATAAGTAAAACAGCCTAACTAATTTGAACAAAGAAATCTCTCACACCAATCAATAAATTATTCATAGCGATTGCCGCTAAAATTAGTCCCATTACCCGGCTAATAATTGCAGCACCGGCATTACCGATTAAATGCTGAATACGATTTGCTGCCATTAAAAGCAAATAAGTAATAAATAACACCAATAGCATAATACCTGCTGTTGTTGCTTGCTCAAATACATTGAAACGGTGATTGTCTGTTAATAAAACTACCGCCATCATTGCGCCTGGTGATGCAATTGAAGGAACAGCTAACGGATAAACTGCTAATTCATTTAAATTACTGCTCATCTTCATTTCTTTTTCAGGTTTACTTTCCCCGAAGATCATTGTTAAAGCAAAAAGGAGTAGCACCAAACCACCGGCTGCTTGGAAAGCAGGTAATGGAATCTGCATAGATTCTAAAAGAATTTGCCCACCGATTAAGAAAAAAATCAAAATACCAGCAGAAATTAAAACTGCATTGAGAGCAATTTTATGACGAGCTTCAATAGGCAGACCAATTGTTTTAGCCAAATAAACAGGAACGGAACCAATAGGGTCAATAACCGCCCACAGAACCACAAATTGTACAGCTAATGAATCAAACATATTTCCTCCTGTTATATACACTGCATCTTGCAAAATATTATCATAAAACAACCGCTTATCTATAAGCAGCTCTATCAAATTTGTGATTTAAATTTAAAAAGAAAAAATTTGAATTTTTTAGACCCTTTTATGAAAAATTCAGTTTAATTCAATATGTCATGTTGAATTAAACTGAATTTTCACACTAACATTTTTCTAGGCTTAAATTTACTATGCTAAAATATTGTGAAATTTTAACATAAATAGACCGCTATAATGATTTTTTTTACAGACTTAATTTTAAAACGCGGACATTCTGTCCTGATCGATAATAGCTCTGCCACTATTCACACTGGGCAAAAAGTGGGCTTGGTAGGCAAAAACGGCTGTGGAAAATCCTCCCTTTTTGCGTTACTGAAAAATGAATTACTACCAGAAGGTGGTGATGTTTCACTACCAAAAAATTGGGCAATTTCTTGGGTGAATCAAGAAACGCCGGCACTGGATATTTCTGCTCTTGATTATGTGATTCAAGGTGACCGTGAATATACACAATTAATGACTCAGCTGGGTGAAGCTAATACTCAAAATGACGGCAACCGTATTGCCACTATTCACAGCCATTTAGATACTATTGATGCTTGGACAATTCAAGCCAGAGCCTCAACACTACTGAACGGCTTGGGCTTTAGCACCGACCAACTACAACTGCCGGTAAAATCCTTTTCGGGCGGATGGCGTATGCGCTTGAATTTAGCCCAAGCCTTAATTTGCCGTTCTGATTTGTTGTTACTCGATGAACCGACCAACCACTTAGATTTAGATGCGGTGATTTGGCTGGAACGTTGGCTCACTAACTATCGTGGCACATTACTGCTCATTTCACACGACCGCGATTTTCTTGACCCGATTATCGACCGTGTGATTCATATCGAACATCAAAAACTCAACGAATACACAGGAAATTACACCTCCTTTGAAATTCAACGGGCGACCAAAATTTCACAACAAAATGCGGCTTATCAGCAACAGCAACGCAAAGTCGCCCATTTACAGAGCTTTATTGATCGCTTCAAAGCCAAAGCCACCAAAGCAAAACAGGCTCAAAGCCGAATTAAAGCATTGGAAAAAATGGAGCTAATCGCTCCGGCTTATGCGGATTCGCCATTTGAATTTGAGTTCCGCCCGCCGCTTGCTTTGCCTAGCCCACTGTTGATGATGGAAAAAGTCAGTGCCGGTTACGGTGAAAAAACAGTGTTGGAATCGGTCAAGCTTAATCTTGTACCCGGTTCTCGCATTGGCTTGCTTGGGCGAAATGGTGCAGGGAAATCAACACTGATTAAATTATTAGCGGGCGAAATTCCGGCGCAGACAGGCAAAATGCAACTGGCAAAAGGCGTGCAACTTGGCTACTTCGCCCAACATCAGGTGGATACTTTACGCTTTGATGAAAGCCCGCTATGGCATTTACAAAAAATCGCACCGGAAAAAACCGAACAAGAACTGCGGAATTATTTGGGCGGTTTTGATTTTAAAGGCGATAAAGTGGTGCAAGCAGTGCAATCCTTTTCAGGTGGAGAAAAAGCTCGCTTAGTGCTTGCCTTAATCGTGTGGCAACGCCCGAATTTATTGTTATTGGATGAGCCGACCAACCATTTAGATCTTGATATGCGACAAGCCCTAATTGATGCCCTCACCTACTACGAAGGTTCATTAGTGGTAGTTTCGCATGACCGCCATTTGCTTCGTAGTACAGTGAATGAATTTTATTTGGTACACGATCATAAAGTCGAAGAATTTAAAGGCGATCTGGACGATTATCAAAAATGGCTGAATGAGCAAAATGCCCTCGCTAACGAGCCAAAATCGGTACTTGCAAAAAATTCGGAAAATTTAACCGCTTGCTCCACCCCAAACACCAACGAGAACAGCTCGGCAAACCGCAAAGAGCAAAAGCGTTTGGAAGCCGAGCTCCGCCAGCAAACCGCCCCACTGCGTAAAAAAATCACCCAGTTGGAAAAAGAGTTGGAAAAAGCGACCGAAAAACTGAATAAGTTAGAAACAATGCTTGCCGACAGTGAGATCTACGAAGCAGAAAATAAAGCAAAATTAACCGATACTCTCGCCAAACAAGTCGAAGCGAAAAAACAGGTAGAAGAGATTGAAATGCAATGGCTAGAGGCTCAGGAAGAGTTAGAAGGGATGCTTTCAGAATAGCCTCATACAAAATAAGGCATTGAGCGATTAACTCAATGCCTTACTTGTTGTATCCAAAAATTAGATCAAACCCGCTTGTTGTAATGCTTTTAAAACTACCGGTTGTGCAGATTCAGATAAGGTAGTTAACGGTAAGCGTAAGTTTGGCTCACTGATTAAGCCTAATTTATACGCTGCCCATTTTACCGGAATTGGGTTAGATTCAACGAATAAATCGTGATGTAATGCCATTAAACGGTTATTGATCTCTTCTGCTTCATCAAATTTTCCGGCTAGAGCTAAATTGCACATTTTCGCCATATCAGCTGCTGCAACATTATTCGTGACAGAAATTACACCTTGACCGCCTAATTTCATTGATTCAAAGCCTGTTGCATCATCTCCACTTAGGAAAATAAAATCTTCACCGGCTAGTTGTTTGATAAGCGGTAAACGACTTAAATCCCCCGTTGCTTCTTTTACTGCAACAATATTTTCAATTTTTGCCAATCGACCAATGGTTTCAGGTTTTAAATCGCTGCCTGTTCGACCCGGTACGTTATACAAAATTTGCGGTAAATCGGTACTTTCTGCAATTGCTTTATAATGCAAATACATTCCTTCTTGAGTTGGTTTATTATAGTAAGGAACAACACTTAAACAGCCGGCAACACCACTATTAGCTAAAAGTTTGGTCATAGTAATTGCTTCGCTGGTTGCATTTGAACCGGTACCTGCAATCACAGGAATACGACCATCAGCAAATTCGACTGTTTTCTTGATAACCTTAACATTTTCATCAATGCTTAAAGTGGTTGATTCGCCGGTTGTCCCCACAGATACAATACCGTGAGATCCTGCTTGAATATGATACTCAACTAATTTTTTCAAATCTTGATAATCTACTTCACCATGTGTCATAGGTGTTACTAAAGCAACAATGCTGCCGTGAAATAAAGGGGTTGCCATAATCATCTCCTGTATTTTTTATTATGTTTAATATGCTTTGCTAGATTGCAAAATTCAGCCTCAATATGCAAGCATTTTTTGCAATTATTCTCAAAATTAATCGTAAAGGCTTTTATCCTGTTCATGCGGTCTGGTTTTAAAACGACGATGTAGCCACATATATTGTGCCGGGGTGTTCATAATTTCCCTTTCCACCACTTTATTCATCAAGGCTGCCGTATCAACCTCATTTTCACATTGACTGAAATCTACTACCGGACTGATTTTTATGGTATAACCGGAATAATCTGCATTGCGAATCGGGCTAAAAGGAATCACCGCTGTTTTTGGTGCTGAGCGAAGCAACATATAAGTTCCACCTGTTGTACAAGTCTCATTTACCGCAAAAAACGGCACAAATACGCTATTTCGTCTACCGTAATCATGATCAGGGGCATACCAAATGGTCTCTCCGGCTTTTAATGCCCGAATCATCCCTCTTAAATCTTTTCGGTCAATCATCGCCTTATTTGAGCGAATACGCCCTCGATACTGTAACCAATCTAAAAGTGGATTATCATTAGGTCTATAAATACCTATTCCTTGATGATGCAAACCAATAATTCTTGCGCCCAATTCCAAGGTTAAAAAATGAACACCAACCAATAAAATCCCTGTATCACTCCCCTGCTGCTTTAAATATTCAACACCTTCAATTTTCGACCATTTCAAAATGCGTTTATCTGACCAGAACCAGGCCATTCCCGTTTCAATAATTGCCATTCCAACCGATTTCATATTTTCTTGCACTAATTTTTCAATTTTTTCGGCAGAGTAATCAGGAAAACAGAGTTCTAAATTACGACGTGCAATTCGCATACGTCGCTTACCAAAGCCTAGGCTTGCAAATAACTTCCCTAAAGCTAAGCCAATCTTCACCAAAATTGGATAAGGCAAGCACAAAATTAATTTAAAAACACCTAACCCAATCCATAGCATCCAATATTTCGGGTGCAAAAATTGTTTTTGGAAAGGAGGTAATTTTTTCTTCTCGTTCATAATCTTCTCACATATTAACTTACTGAAACATTATATCGAAAAACAGGTAAAAATGTTAACTAGATCAAATTTTTAGAAACTTATTTGAATTTATACTTGAATTTTAGAGATGAACCGCATATTTTGAATATAGAAATTCATCGGCTAAAGCCTTAACTAAACAAAGAGGAAAATGTTATGTCATTAAATATTTCAAGCAAACAAATGGACATTACCCCTGCAATCCGTACTCATATTGAGGAGCGTTTAGCTAAGTTAGAAAAGTATCATACCCAACTTATAAATCCACATTTTATGCTTGTAAAACAACCAAATACTTTCCAAGTTGAAGCAACTATCGGCACTCCACTAGGGGACTTAGTTGCGAAAGCCGAACATGAAGACTTATACAGTGCAATTTTCGATGTGAAGAAAAAATTAGAAGGCCAGTTAATTAAACTTAAAGAGAAAAATGAACATTAATTTTTCTTAAACATTTTAGGGCTAAATGAGAAATCATTTAGCCTTGTTTTTTTATGCAAGAACAAGCGGTATAAAAAAGAATATTTTTTGCATAAATTTTCTACTAAATAATTGCTAAACCTGCCACTTATTTGATAAAGTAAATAAAAACCATTATCAAATAAGGAAGTTAAATATGTCTCGCTCTTATCTTCGCTTTACTCCATCCAAATTGGCAATGTTAGTTGCCGTTTCATGTACATCACAATTTGTGATGGCTCACGATGTTGCCCATCTAGATGAAATCAAAGTTTTTGCTGTAGAAATCAGTGATACGATTGTAAACACTACCGTTAAACAACGCCAAATTCAACAGCAACAAGCCCGTGATTTAAAAGATCTGTTTAAAGGTAAAATGGATGTCTATGCTACTCAAGCCCAAATGACCAGAGCTAGTGAGGGCGTAAATATTAGAGGGTTGCAAGGCAACCGTGTGACGACAACAATAGATAATATTCCGCTACCGGAAACCCAAGAAGCAAAACACTTTATGGCATATGGTTCAGAATTTGGCCGTGGCGATTATGTGGAAGTCACCGCATTACGTAATGCATCTGTCCAATATGCAGGCTCAGCAAACAGCTTGTCTGGCAGCGTAAATTTCACAACACTCACTCCACAAGATTTACTCAAAGGTAAAACTTACGGTGGATTTATCGGTACCGGCTATAATAGTGTAGATAATTCTCTTTATGGCACAATTGGCGGTGCCATTGAGGTGGGTGCTTATCAAGGTATGTTAATGACAACCTTACGAGATGGCGATCACACTATTAACAAAGGTAAAAACGGAGGCACAGGAGATAACCGTACTGAACCCAACCCGTCCGATTATAAAAGTCAGTACGTACTAACCAAACATAACTACAAACTTAATGAGCAAAACACGCTAAATTTTGGCTTTGAACATTTAAGTAAAAAAGTGGATTCAAATTTACTTGCTCAAACCAACACCCGTATTGATGCCGGCAGCGGTGTACAACTTTACGGCAATACTCAAGATAAAATCAGCCGTAATCGTTTTTCTATCGGCCATGAATACCACAATGAAAAAGGTTTTGTGCAAACGGCTCGCAGCCAACTTTACTATCAAGACAGCCAAACAAAAAATCATCGTTTCCGCCAAGGTAGCAATAATTATCGCCAAGAAAATACCACTTCAGGGCATAAAATCTTCGGCTTTAATACCGATCTAATGAGTTATATTGATGCCAATATTCCACACGTATTACGTTATGGGCTCGGTTATAGCCACGCTAAAGCCACCAACCATTTACGTTATGAACGTCCGGGCTATATTGGCTCAACATCAGGTCCAGCCTACTTTAACGGCAAACCAACGGCAGACACTACACAACATAAATTTACAGCCTATTTGGAAGATGAAATTGGTATTGGATCATTCTTCATCACGCCACAAATTGGCTTAGTACACTACCGTGTGAGCCCAACATCAGCAATGTCTTCTCAAGTGGATGAATTTACTCCAACTAAACGTAGCGAAACCAAATTCACACCGAAAGTCAGCCTAGAATGGCGAGTTTCAAATGAATTTACTCCATATGTGCAATATTCTCGTGGCGTACGCACACCATCGCCACAACAGCTAACCTCTTATTTCTTTGAAAATCCAACTTACCGATACTTCGACCCGAGAGCCAATAGAATAGTAACCGGCTCCAGCACTATTGCGGTAATTGGTAATCCAAATCTGAAATCAGAAACAGCTGACAACTTTGAGTTAGGAATTAAAGGTAAATCAGATACTATTGATTACTTACTCACCGGTTACTACAACCGCTACAAAAACTTTATTGACTGGCAAGCAAATTCCACACTAGGTTGTATGCGTGGCTGTAAATACACCAGCTTCGTACAATACCAAAACCTAGACAAAGCTAAAGTCTATGGTGTTACCTTTGATGCGAAGTGGAAATTCTATGAAGATTATTACCTCTTAGGTGGTGTTACTTATATGCGTGGCAAAGCGGAAAACAACGGCGTGAAAACGCCAATCAACAGTGTTCTGCCACTTAAAACCAAACTTGGCTTAGGCTATGAAGGCGAAAAATTTGGGGCAAATGTAGTTTGGAGCTATACCCGAGCTAAAGCAGGTAAAGACATCGAGCAATCTTCCGCTTACCTCTACAACCCAAGTAATAGCTATGGTTTAGTGGATATTGGGCTTTACATTAAACCTATTAAAAATTTAACGCTGACTGCTAATATCAACAACGTATTTGATAAAAAATATTGGAACTGGAATGATATTTCTTATCTTGCCTTGTTAAGCAAAGCAAGCGTAGATCAAGGACGTGGTGCTAACGGCATTCCATTGGCAATCAATCAAGCTAATGCAGACCGCTACTCAGCACCGGGACGTAACTTTAATGTAGGCTTACGTTACGAGTTCTAATGAAAAAGAAAGCCATCTACTGAAGATGGCTTTTTCTTGCGTAATACAAGCGGTCATATTTAGCTATTTTTTTGCAAAAAAATTGAAAAATCCGACCGCTTGTTTTATTTCACACGGAACACTTTTACGTTGCTATAACCGTTTTCTTTTAGATAAAGGGCTTGCAATTTACTCATCACACCACGTTGGCAGTAAAGCAGGTAATTTTTGCTTTGGTCTAAAGCTGCAAATTGGCTGGAAAGTTTATAGAACGGGAGTTCTTTCACATCTACACCCTCTAAACGAAATGGTTTTTCGTCCACTTCTTCTGGGCTACGGATATCCAAAATCACATCGTTCTCTCCAAGCTCGGTGGTGGTTTCAACAGACACTACCTCTTGTTCTGTCTGCTGTGCAATTTCGCGAATATCCAAATAGCTCGCATTTTGCACTGCTTGCTCAAGAATCTCGAAATTGAAGTTGCCCTCTTCTTCCACAATTTTGCTTTCAATCGCTTTTACTGTCGGATTTTTGGAAATCACACCGCAAAATTCCGGCATTGATTTAGCGATGTCGTCCGTGCCTATCACTTTCGCCATTGCAATGATCTGTTCTTTGTCGTGTGTGATAAGCGGACGTAAAACTAAAGTATCAGACGCTTTATCAATCAAACGTAAATTCGTAAGAGTTTGGCTCGAAACCTGCCCTAACGCTTCACCGGTAACAATGGCTTGAATATCGAAACGCTCAGCAATTTTGCTTGCCGCTCGAACCATCATACGCTTTAACACCACGCCCATTTGACCGTTATCGACTTTTTCTAAAATCTCGCCAACCACATTTTCAAAATTAATCGCCACAAAGCGAACCTTGTGGGAGGTGCTGTAACGGCTCCAAATATGGTATGCCATCTGCTTCACGCCGATTTCATGTGCTGCACCGCCTAAATTAAAGAAACAATAATGAACGCGAGAACCGCGGCGAATCAACATATAGCTTGAAACGCCCGAGTCAAAACCGCCCGAAATCAGCGAAAGCACATCTTCTTGCGTGCCAATCGGATAACCACCTAAACCTTGATAACGAGCTTTAATTAACAACATTTTGTCGTATTCAATATCAATGCGTACCGTCACTTCAGGATCTTTTAATTTCACCTTAGCCGTTTCAATACGCTGATTTAAACCACCACCGACATAACGTTCCACATCTAACGAGCGGAAATCATGCTTACCTTTACGGCGAACTCTTACGCTGAACGTTTTTCCTTCCAATTCATCTTTTACCGCTGAGTACGTTTGCTCAAAAATATCGTGCATATCGGTAAATGGGGTTTCTTCTACCTCTAAAATATGATGAATCCCCGGTGTACGTTGCAATAATTCCAATACCATCGGGGCTTCTTCCACTACTTTGGCCCGCACTTCAATAAAGTCCCAATTACGGACAACCGAAACATTTTCCGTTTCTTTTAAAAGCACATTACGAATATTGGAGGTTAAAATTTTGATAAAGCGTTTACGCACCGAATCGCTTTTAATCATAATTTCAGGGAATAGTTTAATAATAAATTTCATATAAAATCAGTTTGCTCTCAAAAAAATGGAAGCTATTTTAGCTTTTTATTGATAAAAAGCCTAGAAAGTTAGAAAAGAAAATCCCCAACTGAAATTGGGGATTGGTAAAAAATCTTGAATTTTAGACCGCTTGTAAGTGATTTTCATAGGCTTGCAAGGTGTTTTGCATCAACATTGCCACCGTCATAGGACCCACACCACCCGGTACAGGGGTAATAAATGAGGCTTTTTGTGATGCCACAGCATACTCTACATCACCTTTTAATTTGCCATCTGCTGTGCGGTTAATACCAACATCAATTACAATCGCCCCAGCTTTAATCCAATTGCCAGGAATAAATTCAGGCTTACCAACTGCCACCACCAAAATATCGGCTTGGCGAATATGGCTCTCCAGATCTTTGGTAAAACGATGGGTAACCGTAACCGTACAACCTCCAAGCAATAATTCCAATGCCATTGGACGCCCCACAATATTAGAAGCCCCAACAATGACAGCATGTTGGCCATATAAATCTACACCTGTTGTTTCAAGTAATTTCATTACACCGTATGGGGTACAAGAACGTAGAGTCGGAATACGCTGAGCCAAACGACCAACATTATAAGGGTGGAAGCCATCTACATCTTTATGTGGTACAATTGCATCAATTACTTTGCTGGAATCAATTTGTTTTGGAAGCGGTAATTGCACCAAAATGCCATCGACACTCTCATCTTGATTTAACTGCTCAATCAAAGCCAATAATTCTGATTCTGTCGTCTCTGCCGATAAATCATAAGATTTTGATTCAATGCCGATTTCTGCACAACTTTTACGTTTACTCCCTACATAAACTTGAGAAGCCGGATCTTCCCCCACAAGAATAACTGCAAGCCCTGGCTTACGCTTGCCTTGCTGAACATATTGAGCGATTTTTTCACTTATATTAAGTTTAATTTGCGATGCAATAGCACTACCGGAAATAATTTGTGCAGACATTTTTCTTCCCCCCAATAATCGATTTCAAGAAAACGTTTGCTATTTTCTCAAAAAATTAACATTTTGATAAGTTAAATTTGAATAGCGAATAAACTTCCATCATTTAAACGTAGTTTGATAAAAAAAGATTGACTGTTTAATAAAGAAACCTATAATCAACCACATCTGTCGGCGAGTAGCGCAGCTTGGTAGCGCAACTGGTTTGGGACCAGTGGGTCGTAGGTTCAAATCCTATCTCGCCGACCACTTCTTTTATTTTATTCTCATCTGCGCCCTTAGCTCAGCTGGATAGAGCAACGCCCTTCTAAGGCGTGGGTCAAAGGTTCGAATCCTTTAGGGCGTGCCATTAAATTCCTTTAAATTCAATCACTTATATGCTACGCAACAAGTTTTAATCTTGGTTCATTTTGCGAATGTTCCGTAAATGTACCGTAAATTTCAACCTTGTTTGCGTGTTCCAGCAGGTGATCTGCATTTAAATGGGCGTATTTTTTAACCATTTCTAAGGTTTCCCAACCGCCTAATTCTTTTAATGTAAAAAGTGGCGTTCCCGCTTGAACGTGCCAGCTCGCCCAAGTGTGGCGGAGGTCGTGAAAGTGGAAATCAGTCAGTAAGCATTTTTTTGTAGCCAAATTAAATGCTTTTCGGTTAATATCCTGTAAAGGATTACCGTTCCTGCCCACAAATACATATTTAGAATGACGGTGGCGGATAGATTCAAGCAGTTTAATCGCTTCTTGATTCAGTAATAGTGATCGTGCCTTACCTGATTTTGCGACATCATTAGACACGATTGCTACCTTCCTTACAAAATCTATCTTATCCCAAGTCATTGTTAAAATTTCGGTACGTCTTGCCCCAGTCATCAAGGCAAACAAGCAGATAGATTTCATCCAGTCTGAGCTTAATTTGTCTATGAGTTGTTTTGCTTGTTCTTTAGTGATCCAACGTACACGAATTGGCGGTTCTTTCTTTTTCGGTATATGCGGGACAGCATCTAACATACCGAGTTTATGAGCAATATTTAATACTCTCGATAAAGATTTAACGTACTTATTCTGCGTACTATGAGAGAGTGGCTGTTTAGTCTTCGCATGCTTTTTCGGAATATTTAAGATAATTTCTTGAGCTGTTAAAGAACTAAGTTCTCTACCGGCGAATTTAGATAACCAATATTTAGCATGTCGCTTTTTAGTGGATTTATCCTTTAATTCTTCAGCGGAACGAACATAATGTAACAAAGCATCTTCAAAGATATATTTTCTCTTCTCTTCGAGTTTATCTTCTGCCCACATTTCTTGCTTGAGTTTATCGTGATATTGTTGTGCTTCACGTTTTACAAGCGTGCGAGTGCTTCTCTTAATTCTCTTGCCGTTTGGGGTTGTGATATCAACCCACCACGGGCCGTTTTCTTTTCTTCTGTAGATCGACATTTTCTTTTCTCCTCGACCGACAGAGATACCCCACGGCCATTATTCGCTTGTTTTTTTACTAGGTCAAGATCGGTTCGCTTAACTCGCCAAACTTTAGATCCTTCCATTTTGAAAAATCCCCAATCGGCTAAATGTTGGCGGACTGTATTTGGGTGGCAATTTAATTCTTTGGCCACTTGGTTAATTGTGAGATGTTCCATTCATTACTTCCTCCAGATAATAAAAAAACCGCTTGAGTTACAAGCGGTCAATTTTGTTAAAAAAATTGCAATTAATTTTGTGTAGAACAAGGTTTGCCATCGCAGTCGTTGCGTAACTCTAAGTGGTCGGCGACTATCACGAAAGCGGTTAAAAATAGAATAATTTTTGCGTATTTCATCGTCTAATCCTCAAAATTTGGGTGCAGAAATCCGCCGCACGGTTTGGGAAGTGCGGTCGGTTTTGGGCTATGTTTTAGCTTGTGGCTAATTCAGCTTTTAGCGTGAAACTTTCATTGAGTTTTTGAAACGGACGGCTCTCGAACTCAATCCCTTGAGTTATGCGGTGAATAAGTTTGCCGATACGTTTTAAGTGCATACCGTATTCGTGGTGCATTGAATAAGCCTGAGGATATAAATTCGAGCCGAGTACTTGAAGTGCCGGTTTAAGGTTTCCGATAAACTCGCACATTTGGTTTGCCTCAAACCAACACCAAGCAATATCTTCAAGTTCAGATTTGGTGAATTCTCGTTGGTATTTCTTTTCAGGCAATGCAAGCGGTAGATTTTGCTGAGAATTTTGCGAATTTTCCAACTTGTCTAAAAACGCTCGCAGAACGACTAAATGGAACTGTGGCGAAATCCACGCGGCGTAGGCTATCACAAGTTCTTTACATGCGTAGGTGCTTGGATTTGTACCGCCTCGAACGGTTTTAACAGCCAAAGTACAGATCTGTACTTTGTCATTTTCAATTTCTGAAATAAGATCTTTGGTTTGATCTAAACGCAAAAATAAAACAGGCTTATGCTTTTCATTTCCGCCACTAGCTTTATGCAGATCAGTTAAAGAGTAAAGGTTGTCAATTTGACGAATTGAATTTGATAAGATTTGTAGATTTGACATTTTTATGCCCCTAGAAGTTTTGTTAATGTATCGTCCAACTTTTGTAGGGTTGGACGGGCTTCAACAACCGCTTCTAGACGGCGGAGCTTATTTCCCGAAGGTATTGTATTAGGCTCTCTCGACCCGTCCGCAGAAAACCACAGATCTGTGGTTTTAGGGATTTAGCAAATTTTAGGCATAAAAAAACCGCTATGCTGTCGGGTGCGGATAGCCGCTAGAAGAATTGTTGTGCGGTTATCTTAGCCGATGGTAGCGGTTTTTGTCAATTAGATTTTATTCATTGAACTGTTAAGTTTAAGAATTTTATAAATTACAGGCTCATCTTCGATATATTCCACTAAAACATCAACTAAAAAGATTTTATGGTAAGGATATTCTTCATTGATAATCATCGTGTCTTTTAGTGATTTATCTTCAAAGCGTACTCTTACCGGCTTGGATGATATGGCAGGAATGATCGCTCTGTCGTGGGCTTTGCTTTGTGCGTCTGCGGTGGATGACCAATAGAGTGTGGTGTTTCGTAAGGTATTTTCTTCTCTCTCTTTGAGGAGTTTCAATTCTCTGTTCATATTGTTTTGAGCTAGTCCAGCCATTGCATTATCGGCGTGTAAATGGATATGGACATCGCCTTGATTATTCGATACTTGCAGATTGAATTGTGCTTTTGGATCGATAGCTATTGGCTCTAAAATGTTACTGGCATTTTTTAGCATTGCCGGTGTGAGTCGTTCGGGCTTTTCGCCTTTATTCATTGCCCAGTCTAAAATCATTTTGAGATGTCCTCCAAATTCGAGAATGGCATTACCTTGTTCAATCAATGGGTAGGTACTTGAAACCAGTGCGGCGAGTTCAACAAGAAAACAACCTTGTGTGATTTTTTCGACATAAATATGCTGTTCGCACGGCTCAATTTCAATTTTGTTATCTTGGATAAATTGGCGGTATTCGGCAGCAATTCCTTCCATACTTTGGCAAAAGGTGGAGAGTTGTAGCGGTTCACTATTATCAATTTCGATGAGTAATTTCATATTTTTGTCTATTGTGTACTGTGTTTCCGCAACCATATTTCACCTCAAATTTAAGATACAAAAAAAGCCGTTGGTGGACGGCTTGGAATTGAGGGCATATTAGCCTGAATTTGGGGCGGTTGTCAAATCATTGCCGTAATAATTTTTGTTGCAACAGTTTTGATTACATCAAAGCTCAAATCTAGGCTTTTACTTTGGACAGTGGATTTTACTTTATTCCATACGCTGTCATTGCGGATTTTGTCTAAAAATTCGTGTCCTTGCCAAGTCAAGCTAGTTGCAGAAAAATCTTCCTCTTCCAAAGAAGAAATATCTATTGCCTCAATCAGCCCAGCATTATTTAGTAATTTGTAATGATAGGCAACCGTTTTTGCATCATAGCCCTTAATATCAGTAGATTCTAGCCAACTGGTGCTGTCTGCTTTTTCTTCCAGTTTGAGTAGTATTTTACGGATTAAATCCCAGTTGCGTTTCATATTACTCTCCAAATTTTATATATAAAAAAAGCCACTAATAAATTGTGGCTTACTGACTTTCTGTTGAAAGTGGGGATATATTACGCTGAATTTGGCGGTGGTGTCAAATAAAAAAGCCTCAACAATATGAGGCTTATTCTTCGTTAATATGTCTATTGGCGTAATTGGTAAGAGAACTAGATAGAATTGCAGTAACAACGAAAGTTCGAATCTGCTCTAGCTGAGTTTGGTTTAGAAAATGCAAACATTCAGGAGAAAGCATATGGTATAAATAAAAAACACCACTCAACAAAACAGCTACAACAACTCCCCATAATCCAATTAATGCCACAATATTAACGTGGTTTTTAAATGTTTGATCTCGAGAATGTTCGTTCTTTTTTGCTGAACGTTTTAATTCTTCTTCAAACTCATTGTCTGGTTCATTATTTGTTATTGGTGTAGTGTTACGAATAACCTCGGATTCAAATGGCTCCATTTATCATCTCCGTATCAGAGATTACTGTTCCTAATGTATTCATTGCCCAAGCACCTTTTGCATTATGTGTCATATCAGATAACTGCCAACCTCCATATTCCCCATACGTAGCAATGATACGATCAAGAAATTGATTATCAGCCATAGATAATTGAGGTGGCACTGGTGTTCCAAAAGCATTCTTAGCAGGACTTTCAATGATACGCCCACCATTTGCTGAAAACTCATAATATACAGATTGAATAACTGGTCCATGTCGCCAACGGACAAACTCATCATTTATGAGCCGGCAATTATAAAGCCGTAAATACCAAGATTGTGCAAAAAACATTAGTTTCTGCAATTTCATTGGTGTTAAAGCGGGAATACTCCCCTCTTGTGCTTTCTGAATAAAAGCATTTGCGACCTGCATTGCTGAATAAGCCATACAAACCTCCTTAAATAAACAGTTTAAGGTAGAAAAATAGCCCGGGTAATGAAATATTTACACAGGCTGTCAAAGATCAATTTACAATTTATTATATTGTGCCACAAAGTTAAATATCAAGAAATACTGTATATTTAAAAAGTCAAGAAAAAGTGATTAATTTTTCGTAGTTCTTTTACCTGTTAAAGCCTCCAACACCGCCACCGCCTGTTCCTTCTCCTCAAATTCCAAATCCAGTCGCCAAACAGAGCTTTTATTAAGATGTGATTCTGGGTAAATACTATTGGTTAAGGGCTTAGGTAATGATTTTGCGTTTATTGGAATGTAAAGCTCACCGCCTAAGGTTGCATATCCGGCAATATCTTGCCAGTTATCTTGGTGATTGGCTCCGTTATTTAGGATTCTTGCCAGTTTAAGTAACACCATTTCTACCACGGTTTGCTTTTGCCAAGTGAGCTTTTCTGCGTGTTGGTCGCTAACTTTGCGTAAACCGCCATAAATCTTCGCAAAGGAGTCATAACTACCGTGTTGTTGTTCACGTTCATCTAAAATATCTTGGGTTGTTTTCATTATATGTTTTCCTCACTTTTAATCCTACCAAACTCTATAGTAATTAAATCAACTAACTGATTTTCTTAATTGCCAATGCTGTTTCTTGGTGAAATATTGGTTTTTTAACTTTAGTCGCATTTAATAGAGATAAATAATCTAATACTGGTAAAGACTTTTTAAATTTTTTAATTAACTTAATAGCTTCCATTTCTTCATTTCCAAGCGTGTAACGACAAACTTGAAAACTAGCCACCATTTTTTCAAAAAGAGTATCTTGATCGTATATGCCAAAAAAGTAACCTTTTTTATCAAAACGCAAAACAACATTATTGGGTTTATACAATAAGAAAATTCCAACTCTCATATCTAGGAAATCGGAATACACCAGATCAAGTTGCTCTTGTTTTTTCATTGTTTTTGAACAAAATAACTTTTCTCTCATTCTCTTTCCTTATCTCAAAACGGAATATCATCATCAAAATCTCGTGATTCTGATTCTGTCATTACGTGGTTATATGGATTAGTTGGCGGTGAGTTGCCAGCTGGTTCGGTTGCCCAATTATTATTGCTGTTTCCGTTGTTTGGGTTTCCGAGCATTTGTAACTGGTCGGCGATGATTTCGGTTGTCCAGCGGTCTGTGCCGTTTTGGGCTTGCCATTTACGAGTGCATAGTTTGCCCTCAACATAAACTTGAGAGCCTTTTTTCAAGTATTTGCCGATAATGTCCGCTAAATTCCGAAAGGCGATAATGCTATGCCACTCTGTGGCTTGTTTTTTCTCGCCTGAGGTTTTATCCGTCCATTCGGTCGAGGTTGCTACACTGATTTTGGCGACTGGGTCGCCGTTTGGCATTGCTCGTAATTCCGGGTCGTTACCTAAGCGGCCGACAATAATCACTTTGTTAATTCCTGCCATTGTTATTACTCCTTATAAAGTGAAATTGGTTTGTCTCTGCCAACGTTGAACCGCTCAATTTTGCGGTTAATCAACATAATTGCGTTTTTACGGCTATATTGTGGGTAGGTTGAATGTTGTAGTTTGCCGTCATAGTAAAACTTGGCGACAAATTGTTTGCCGATCTCCACAATTTCCACGCCGGCATCAATTTTTTTAGCCATTTTTACCTCCGCAATATTGATCGCCATTACTCTCAACTTACCAAACACCTTGATTGCGTTCGCATTTGTAACGTTGCATTTGTAGGTGGTCGTCATAATCCATTCGCCCGACAATGCCTAAGATCGCAATCATAAAAATGATGGGTAACGATTTTTTTATTATGCTCATAGCTGTTTACCTTATGATGATTTCTATTCGTGGTAACTCGTGCTATATTTTGGCTCTACCCAAATAGGAGTTTGTATGAATAGAAGATTAACTTACGCACAAGCAGTACAAGCGGCAGCTGCATTGCTTGCGAATGGAAAAGAGAATGTAAAACGATTGGAAAATGGCGATCACGCTGACATTGTGAATGAACTATTTGAGTTGGCGGATCGCATTTTCATTTTTGCCGAAGGTTCATCAGATGATGAAACAACCGGTTTTTAAAATTCATCGTTGAAAATTTGTTGGCGGAGTAATGCTTGTTTCTTCCGCTCTAACAATTTGCTTTCAGCCTCGATAAATGGGGTAAGGAATGGCTTCAAGATTTCGTGAATTGAAACTTTGCTTGCCCCTTGTTGGGGCTTGAATGTAAAGTTTTCAGTTTGTACACATTGGTCATCAATTCTGATGGTTAATAGCACTTCAATTTTGTGTTCTTGAGTAGCTTTCGTATTAGACATTTGGTTTTCCTCTGAAGATAGCAGTGAAAAAAGTCCACGTTTTACAGTGGGCAAATGGAGCGACTTGCGTCTAGTTATAGGTATTCCGAAACACACTTGGTGAAATATGCTTTGGAATAAATGCGTGTCTGCCCACGCCGTCGCCCGCCCGGCTTGTGCCATTCCGTCGGGTGCTGCTTGTATCCGTAGCTCTCATAACTTGAGAAGCGAATTAATGTGATTGCTTAGGACTAATACCAGTGCTTCGCTTTCAGCTCTCCACACCTCGCGAGTGTGTTGCCTAAACTGCCATCCCCTCTATTAGACGTTTCGTTGAGTTAAACTCTTGCGATCTAACCAACCTTGCTGAGTTATTAAATTTTATTTAATAGCTGCTCGAGATTGTTAATATCATCCGCACAAGCACCGATTTTTTAAAGAGCATTGAGCCGTAGCTCGTTTTGATGGGTTTATGATATCTATTTGATATCTATAAATCAATATCTATTTGATATTTGTTTTGTAGTCAAAATAATATTTTTGTGATATCTTATTGATTTTAAAAGAGAATAAAATTTTGAAAGGTTGTTTAATTGCTTAATAAATAAACAATGCGAATTGTAAGCGGTCATTTTTGGTGGGAGTTTTACAAAATTGAGGTGTATTACTAATGTATGTGAATTATAGTTAACATTTTTAAATAAAAGTATTATAATAAGACTACTGGAGGGGATATGATTCAGATTAAATCAACAACGGTTTTTAAAGAGTGGCTTGATGATTTAAAAGATTTACGGGCAAGGGCAAAAATTCAAACTCGCATTAAGCGTTTGCAGCTGGGTAACTTTGGCGATGTAAAAGCAGTTGGAGAGGGTATTTCTGAATTGCGTATTACTGAGGGTAAAGGTTATCGGGTTTATCTAAAAAATCAGAATGGCGTTATTGTGATTTTATTGTGTGGTGGTGATAAATCGACACAAGAAAATGATATTAAAAAGGCGAAAGCATTAGCAAAAGAATTAGGAGTTTAATATGGCGGAACTACAAGATTTTGATATGGCGGAACATTTAAGAAGCGAAGAGGAAATTCAGCTTTACTTGAATGAAGTGTTAAAAGAAGATGATGTGGACTTAATTCTTTCTGCATTGGGGGATATTGCCAAAGCACGAAATATGAGCCAGTTAGCTAGAGAAGTGGGAGTAAGTCGAGAAGGGTTATATAAAGCCTTTTCCGGCAAAGGTAATCCAACATTTTCTACCGTGCTAAAAGTGATGAAGGCACTTAATCTTACTTTTGAAGTAAAGCAAGCTGCACACGCATAATTAAGCCCTCTTCAGAGGGTTTTATTTTTGCAAAAAAATTGCAAATTTTGACCGCTTGTTATGATGTTAATAAATTCAGTTTCGGCGAGGTTAAAAAAACCGCCACGAGGGCGGTATAAGATAATTAGGTTAAAGGAAGTGATTCATTATCCAGAATACGAATAGTTACTAGATCTGACATTTCTCCCTTTTCCTTTTTAATAGATAGCTTTCCGACAAGTTGTAATAATTTACCTTCATTAGTTGCTTGATTTGCAAGCTTATACTCATCAGGGTTTAAGTTGATATAAATGTTACGGGATTTCCCATAAATTTCCATTTTAACTGTAATTTTTCCCCCCTCTTCAATATTTCCACTTAAGCTATGACGCTCAATCACTTTACCGATTACTTCATATTTTTCAAAAAAATATTCATCTCTAGCAAGTTTCTTAGCAATATACCTTATCTTCTCAACTTGTCCATTTTGCAAACTAAATATCTGATTTGAAACATTATTTTCTATTGAATGTAGTGTTATTTCCAAATCACGATGTTGATGTTTCCCTGAGAAACTTACCAAAGTATTACATAAATTTGTGCTAATTCCTTTTTGGATAAAATCTCCAGCACTTTTTGGTGCATCAGGTTGTTCAGCTAAATAGCTGGATAAAGCAGATAGACCAGAAGAAATGTTTTGACTCACAATCTCGGAAAAACTAGTTTGGGAGAAATCATCTTCTATTGATAACTGTTCTATTGGGTAGAATATATTGATAATGTAACTTCCGTGGGCTGTTTGTCCTAACTTTACATTATTGATAAAGTCGGTAACATATTCAGGTTTGTAGGAAGTTAATACTGCACTTTTTTTCCACGCCGATTTTGAAAAATCCTCAATAAAACGCTTTGTTGATTTGAATAATTCTATACCATCTTGAAAAGATATTTGCCCATTTTCAACATCATCGGCAATAATACGGAAACTGATTCTCCCAAGTTTTGCTGGGACTTTAGTATCTAAAATAGCTTGTAATACCAGTTCAGTTGATGAGTTAAGGTAGCTTGCCAACTTAGATAAGGCAATATTAGTAAACTCTACATCATCTTCTGCAATATTATTTGGATTAGGTAATCGAATAGAGATTTGGTTCTTAGGCGATCCCCAAATAGACACGATATCATTGTCTTTTAATAAACGCCAATGTTGTGACTCTAGGTATTGTGTGAACTTTGGAACAAGCGTTTGAATATCGCTTTTTTCTAAGAGGCTATTCATAAACTTTTCCTTCTTCTGAATACTGTAATAACTTGGTTAATGTTTCTATTGTTAATATTTGTGAAAGTGGGATTTTTATTGTAACATTTTTTTGTTGTTTCTTGCTCAGTGGTTCTAATTTACTCAGATTCACCCAATAGCAACATCCAGTAATAAAAATGCCATTTTGGTATTCTTGTATCCATTGTTCTTTAATAGGCGGAAGAACCATAACAACTAAATATCTTGGTATTTTTCGGTTGCCTATTAGATCACGATAATTGTTACTTGGCAATGAAAATCTAAGGATAGTCTTCTTTTTATCGTACTTAGGTACAATAGTTGTCTTAAGCTGTAACTGAATTTCGCTATCAATAGCTATATTGAGCTCATTATCAATTCGGTTAGAGCAAATGCTAAAATCAATACTCCCTCTATCTGGTGTTGTTCCCTCTTTAGTCATAAAATGGCACGCAGATGCAATGGCTTTTAAGTAAGCCTTTTGATACTGTTCAGCATAATCAAAATCAACATTTTGATTTGCCATATATCCTCCATTATTATCTACAGATATTTTTACATTTTACTTTTCGTAGCTTAATAAGCTTGGAAATTTTGCTTTTAATTTCTACCCAATAAAATTCAACTGTTGGCTTTGGTGGACTTTTACTCTAGCGTGAATAAATAGCTGATCTTGATTTTCTTCTTTGATACTCCACTTTTCATAGAGTTTGTTATCTGAAATAACTAATAATTGATCACCTGTATTTTGTAATCTTTTAACATATAAATGTCCTTTATATGTAAATACATAAACACCATCGCCGGTAAACTCATTTACGCTAATATCAACGAAAAGCATATCTCCTGAGGAAAAGGTCGGATACATAGAATCACCACTTAAATTGATAATTCTGATGTATCGAGGAGCCATATTCCGAAAGAGGGAATAAAATTGCTCAGGCACATAACGCATTTGATTGACTACTTCAACTAATTCACTGCTTGAGCCGAAGCCTGCACTAGCACTGACATCTAATACATCAATGATGACAAAATCATTTAAATCTTGCTCCTGTACTTCTTGCTCTTCATTGCCTCTCATTGCATTAATGACGAGGGATTGATCGGAATGTATTTGATCCAACCATCCTCTAGGCTTATTCATACCATCTTCCAGTTTAGCAGCAATTTTGTCGCCAATTCCTTTAGGCTTACCATTCTGAATGGCATTTTTGTTTTTTATTTGTCTTAAATAATTAGCCGTGACGCCAGTCTTTTCTTCTAGTCTTGGCACGCTTCCAGCCTCTTCAATCAAGAGCAATAAATTAGCATATCTGTTTTCTTTTACTGTACTCATACCAACCTCCACAGTTTCTATTATTTTAATATCAAATTGATATCAAATCACACAATATTTAGATATTGCTTAGATTTTGTTTTTAAGATATCATTTAGATATTCTTTAGATTTCAAAGGTAAGATATGCAATTACAAGAATATTTAGAATCCTCAGAGCGAGGAGAAATGGCTCGCCTATCGAAAGCAATCAAAGTTGCTCAGCCCATAGTGTCATTTTGGGTAAATGGAAAACGCCAAGTACCGGCAGAGCGTTGCCCAGAAATTGAAAAATTTACAGAAGGGAAAGTAACCTGTGAAGAATTACGCCCCGATGTAAATTGGGCTGTTTTAAGAAATTCAAGCAAATAAAAAACCACCGCTGGAACGGTGGAAATAATGGCTTAAGTTTTCTTGAAAAACTTATCTAGAACAACAGGAAGTAGGATCAAACTCCAGAAGAAGAAAGACAATTTAAGGGCGAAATAAGCCCAAATTGATTCAGTCAGCAAGAATCGAAAGCCAAACTCAATGAGTTCTTCTTTGCTAAACGAGCCAAAAGTAGTTAATACCGTAATACACATAATGGCAGGGAGATAAGCAGGATTATCAAAATCTTGCTTAATGTATCGGTGAATAAGGATTAATAGCAATGGTATTCCATTTACAAATACACCAGCGAGCCAGAATGGTATTTCGCTTAAATAGAATAGTCTTGGTAGTGCAAGGAAAACAAAAAAGCACAGACCGAAAAACAATTCTCTCAAGTTCAAAGAGGACATAAAAACGATGAATAAGTTGAAAAAAGGATTACACATTATGGCACAGGTTTGGCGGAAAAATAAGGAACTCTGTCTGGTTTGTCTTTGTGCTGTCGTGTTGTATTTGAACAGTATTATTTATTGATGAGAAATAAAAAACCCACGCTGTCACGTGGGCTAATTACAACCTAAGGAGGTTTGCTTTGAAATCCCAATCATTATTACCGATAACCGCTCAAAATGCAAGCGGTTCAGAAATTAAAATTAGTAGCATTGAAATCTCCCAACTTTGTGAGAAAGAGCATAGAAATGTGATGGCGGATATTCGTCAGATGTTAGATGTGCTTAAAATTCAATCTGCTGATTTTTTAGCAGATTACAAAGACAGTAAAGGACGCACATATCCGTGCTTTCTCTTGCCTAAACGTGAAACGTTAATTTTAGTCTCTGGCTATCGCATTGACCTACGCGCCAAAATTATTGACCGCTTAGATGAGTTAGAGAACCAGCAACGTCCAAAGCTCCCTCAATCCCTCCCCGAAGCCTTGCGTTTGGCGGCTGAACAAGCCGAAAAAGCGGAGTTACTTGCTTTAGAGAATAAAGCCCAAAGTGAGGAAATCACTGCTTTAAAAGGTTATTTTCAGAAAGGCTTGACCCCACCGCAGTTTGTGAAAAGTCTGAATGGCGTGAATTGTCAGCAGATAAACGAGTTTTTACGCTCGAAAGGGTGGCTCTATAAAGATAACTCGAAGTCTTGGCGGGTGTTTGGGCATATTCGGGATAAGTATTTGACTGAGCAATCTCGTCGAATTGAAGTCGATCCTATTGAGCGTGTGGAGATGACAACCTACAAGCCGGTGCTGTTGGAAAAAGGTGCAGTGCGGATTTTTGAATTTTATATGAAAGGCGAATTGCCAATGCGTGCCGATTGGGACGGGAAGTATTATCACAGTAGTAAGGTGGCGGTATGAGTAAATTTATTCCTAATTCATTTCAAATCCCGAATGCGTTCGTTGATGACTTGTTAGGGGAATTATCAGGTAATGCCGTGAAGTGCTATCTGTTGATTGCTCGTAAGACTACTGGCTGGCAAAAAGAGAGTGATTTTATTTCTGTATCTCAGTTTATGGAGGTCTGCCACATTAAAGACCGTAAAACTGTGTACAAAGTTTTAGCAGAGTTAGAAGAAGTTGGATTAATTCTCTCACAAAAAAATAACGGTACTACCACGGAATTTTTCCTTGTGCGTGAATTGCCTGAGCGTGGGAATACAGTAGAAACCAGTACCAAAAACCCCTACCAGTGCCAAAAAACCACACCAGTGGAAAAAAATGGTACTGCACCAGTGCCAAAAAACCACACTACCACCAGTACCAAAAATTGGCACACTACAAAAGACAATAATATAAATACAAAAAATAATACCCCCCTTAATCCCCCCGAGGGGGAGCCTGCCCCGGCTGAAGTTGTGTTGAATTATCTCAATTCGGCTTTGGTAACGTTGGCAACACAACTTGACGAGCGTAAGCCTGTGGGGTATTCGCTTAAGCCGTGGGCGAAAAACATCGCTGCACGCATTCGTGAAAGTTCGGTGGCGGACTGCTGTCAGGTAGTGGACTACCTTGTCGCTAAATGGGGGCGAGACGGCAAAATGCGTGAATACCTCTGCCCGAAAACGATTTTCCGACAATCCAATTTTGCAGATTATTTGCCAAAATCGACCGCTTGGGCGAGCAACGGCAAACCGGTTTGTGTAAATGGCAAGTGGATTGCACCGGCAGAGCTTGAAAAACGCTTGATTATGCCAACGGTGGATGAAGTGCGAACCTTATTCCAAAAATCACTCAGTGGCAATCCGTTTAAGGCATTGGACTTTACCGACAAACGCAATTTAGTGATGTACCACGCCACCATCAACACCAAAAACAAGCGACCACTTGAGCGTGATTTGCCGATGATTATTAGCCAAGAAATTAAAAATGCGGTTGAGCATATTGACCAGCTTAGAGTGCCAACATTTTAGTAAGGATTAGCCAAATGGCAGAAGGATTATTACTCACCCCCTATTTTCAGACTGAGGTCGGCATTGTGTTTTACCGTGTGCCGAAAGATGTTTCTCCTGCCGCGTTCGGTGAGCGGACATTATTGCAACCGGCACCGACCGATTTGGCGACGGCTAAATCGGGTAAGGTTGCAAATTTTTCGGGTAATTTGACCGCTTGTAAAGAGTTGGTGGCATTTGCGAAATCGGAAAATGTGAGAAAAAAACTCAACGAGCTAGATAAATACAGCAAAGAACCTCCTTATTTGCGTTTTGTTAAGTCAATCCAAACTTGCCAATGCCGAGATGGTAAATACTGCCACCCGGAAAGAGTAATGGCAAATACCGAAAATGGTGCAGTACTGCTTTGTTGGCATCACGACAAAATGAGAATGGACGGTGAAATCCCAACTGAAAAATTAGAAGAATTGGCGGATGAAAACTGGGAAAAATTTATCGCCCAACAAATACGCCTCACGTTGCGAAAAAACCAATCCACCGCGATTGAATTTGCTGATTTAGTGCTATTTGCCGGTATTAAAGAGTTACTTGATGAATTAGACAGTAACGCATTACAGCAGCTTCTGGGTTATCCGCCACTGAATAATAGCGGTGTAAGTAAAGAAAGCAATATCGGTTTTGATGATGTCCCCAATGCTCGAGTCAATCTAAAACAATGGGCTAAGGCATTAAAGCTGAGAGTCGAACCTGAACCGTTAGCCTCATTTATGGCAATTCCGAAGCTACAACGCTTCGAGTGGCGGAAGTGGTTACAGTTTGTTAAGTCGCAACCCTGTATGTGCTGTGGTAAACAAGCAGATGATCCACATCATATTATCGGTTATGGCGGCAAAATGGGAAGTAAGCAACACGATTTATTTGTAATACCATTCTGCCGAATCCACCACGATGAGTTACATCGCAATGTTGGTAAGTTTGAACAGGATTACGGCTCGCAATTAGAGTTATTGATTAAGTTTTTAGACAGAGCGTTAGGTTTGGGGGCATTAGAAATAGATGGTTGAATTAATACTGCCCTATCCGCCAAGCGTAAATAACTATTGGCAACGTGTCGGCAGAAACAAAATGGCGGTTAGCCCTCGTGGTAAAAGTTATCAATGGGCGACTTTCCTAGCTGTCCAAAATAAACCGAAATTTGGCGGACAAGTTGAAATAGAGTGCGATGTTTACTTCCCCGATAACCGAGATCGGGATTTGGATAACTTAGGCAAATGTATTTTAGATTCGTTGGTATATAGCAAAATCATTGTTGATGACTCCCGAAAATATGTGAAAAAGCTCACATTTGAGGACAAAGGTAATCAAAAAGACGGTGCGGTAATTGTAAGGATTAAGGAGCGATTAGATGTTAATTGATATTAAAGGTATTTTACGTTTTTGGGGTTATTCAGCCAACGGCAGACTCGGCACCGAATTTCCATGCGTGGCGGCAGGTATGGCACAAGCTGTACCAACAAGCAATCACAGGATATTACGTTTGACCGATGATTCGATTTTTGAAATTGACCGCTGTGTTAAACAACTCAAACAGCAAGAACCTCAACAATATGAGGTGCTAATTGGTCGATATGCGGCAAGGGTGTCTGATAGCCAAATCGAACAAGTTTTGGGAATTAGCCATACAACATTCAAACGAGAGCTAGCCCAAGCGGAAATGTATGTTTTAGGTGTAGTGGTTGGGTTAAAATTAGCATTGGTGGTTTAACAGGAGAAATAGTATGAAACGTAACTGGGATTTAATCCGCAAAATTCTTATTAAGTTAGAAGAAAAAGCTGACAGTACCAGTTGGCTACAATCTGATGAAATCAAAGGGTTTGATGCACGTACAGTGGCTTATCACTATGCCTTATTAACTGAAGCAGGATTAATTAAAAGTATTGATATATCAGGTATGGAAGAAGAGGACTATGCTGCACTTTCTCTGACTTGGCAGGGACATGAATTTTTAGATAAGATTCGCAATGACAGTGTGTGGAATAAAATTAAATCAACTTTACAGCATAAAAGCCTTGATTTGAGTTTTGAAACGATTAAAACGATAGCCTCAACCATTATTACAGGAATGTTGAGTTAGATTTTAGATTGAAGTACGCATAAACAATGTGATCTACATCACAGTATAATTTACAAAAATACGATAAAGTATAGGCTCTTTTTACCTATGGGAGATTTTAAAAATGAGTCAAAATATATTCAAAGAAAAAGTACTATCTCATATCCAGCATGTTATTAAGGTTGGTTCACATTGCACAACTGAAGAAACAACT
The DNA here is from genome assembly GCF_013377255.1 of Mannheimia granulomatis. Taxonomy (NCBI): domain Bacteria; kingdom Pseudomonadati; phylum Pseudomonadota; class Gammaproteobacteria; order Pasteurellales; family Pasteurellaceae; genus Mannheimia; species Mannheimia granulomatis. The sequence goes on along the minus strand of NZ_CP016614.1, from coordinate 872,035 downwards.
AAACAAGCGTTAATTCTACCTTTATTAGATATTTTAGGCTTTAATCCATATGATCCAACTAAAGTACGAGCTGAGTATGGAGCTGACTTTCCAGGTGTTAAGAATGGTGAAAGAGTCGATTATGCTTTATTTTGCCATAATGTGCCGGTTATGTTTATTGAAGCAAAATCATATAATGAAAATTTAACAAATCATTCTCCACAGCTATCTAGATATTTTAATGCGACACCTGAGGTTACTGTCGCAGCAGTTACTAATGGACGAGAATGGCGTTTCTTTACTGATTTAAAAGATAAAAATATTATGGATGAATCTCCATTTTTACGTATTAATTTTGAAAACGTAGATGACTCTAAAATTAATCAATTAAGTCAATTTTGTCATGACCGTTTCCAGCCTGAGGCATTACGAACTTTAGCCGAAGAAAGCGTGTACCTATCTGCCTTTACTAAAACAATTAGTGAGAGTTTAAAAGATGTTGATCACGAATTTGTAAGGTATGTTGCAGGTCGTTCAAATGTAGGTAGACAATTAAATCAACGTTTTATAGAAGCAATAACACCTATTGTTAAACAGGCTGTAGAAAAAGCGGTTAGCGCTATGGTTGTTTCGGGATTATCTCGTAAAATACAAGAGCCTGAACCACAAGAAAGTGTGAATGTAGATATTGACGAAAAAGCTCCAATTGTTGATGAAACAAATAGCAAAATTATCACTACATATACGGAACGATTGCTGTTTGATTATGTTGTATTAATTCTTGGCGAGAATGCGGAATTAGTCGCAAAAGATACTGAAAGTTATTTTAGTGTTTTATATCAAGGGAAATCAAATAGATGGGTTCTAAGATATTTTGATAATAAACAGCAACCTTGTATCAATGTGCCATTAGAACTACTTGATATCCATCAAGCAGAAATCCAACGAGCTGGTTTGGAAGTCAATGGTAACAACATTATAATTAACAGACCTGAAAATATTCTAAGAATCAGTGGCTTAATTCGAGATTGTTTAGAATATTGCCAAAATGATGAAAATTTCTCAAGAAAGAAATAATCATAACGCCCCTTGACACCCAAGGGGCTTTTTTATTATGATGTTTTCAAGGTCTCAAAAGCCTTTTACATTCAGCGGTTAATTCACCCCGTCAGCGTGATTTTTTTGTACCTGCGATTTACAAGCGGTCAAAAAACAACAATTTTTTACAATGGTCGGCAGTGCGAAGAATACAATACCCACAAGGGGAATAATTCCGCCTGACTGAATGCAGGTTTTGAGCTGCCGACCGCCCTAACTCAAAATTAGGGATTTCTCTCAAAAGGAACATTCAGAATGACAACTCAAACTTCTACTCAATCTCAACTTTCTACATTCAACTTTGAAAATTCAGCAATCCGTGTAATCGCAATCAATGGCGAGTCTTGGTTTATCGCAAAAGACGTATGTGATGCTATCGGCATTGATAATAATCGTAAAGCGTTACTAGCATTAGACGATGACGAAAAGGGTGTAACTTTAAGTAACACCCTTGGCGGACAGCAGGAAATGAACATCATCAGCGAAAGCGGAATGTATACCTTAATCCTACGCTGCCGTGAAGCTGTGAAAAAAGGCTCAGTACCACACCGTTTCAGAAAATGGGTAACTTCAGAAGTTTTACCCCAAATTCGCAAAACCGGGCAATACAGCACACAAACACAATTAACCTTGCCTGATGACCAACTACCACTCTCATTGCGTAAGAAAAAATACGCAAAAGAGCTCACGGAAGAGCAATGGCTAAGATTCGCGTCAATGTGGTTCGCACTTTACAACAATTTAGAATTGTTGAGAAAAATTCATAAACCGCTTGAAATGCTTGGTTCACGCCACGGCATAGAAGCCTATACCCACGTAACAGAATACCAGACCACTCTTGGAGCGATGAAAAGGCTTCTTGAACCACTCTTAGAAGAATTTGATGTCGATCCGAAAGAAGAGGCTCACTACCATTTAGCCCTGCAAACCTTACGAACCTATAAACCTAAAAGGCTTAGGTGGAATAGTCCGAATTTAATTCGCAAAAAATTAATGAAATCTGACCGCTTGTGAAACATCAAGTGGCGGATTTCTACACACAAAATTTGGTTGAGGTGCATTATGCTGAAATATGTATTGATATTTTTTCTCTGTGTTGGCGGCTACGTATTAGATTTAGATAACGACTGCGATGGGCATTATTGTGGCGGACGTGTTCAAATGATTAAAAAAGATTGACAAGGTCGCCCTAAAAGTATAGCATTTATGTAATCCTTGCGATTATTGCAAGTGCATTACGCAACACTATTGTTATAGCCCTGATTGGTTTACCAATCGGGGCTTTTTTATTATCACGGTTTCATTGGAGGTTTAAAAAATGAACGAGTGCAAAAATATTCCCACATATTCAAAGCCTTTAGATAAAGGTGAAAGTATCCTTTATAAATCATTCTTTCCAAATTTAAATCTGGCTACCACTAAGGAAACCAGTATTGCTACCCAATGCTATAACTGTGTAGCTTGGACTTTAGGTGTTACTGATGATTGGCTATGGCCTTTATATCATCCATATCTTACAGATAAAGATACAACCTTAGCGGACTTTGATAGATTTTATCAAGAGGCCGGGTTTACAAGAGTATCTCATATAAATGAGGCTCATATTATTGCTTGGGGAAATACATTACCAAATGGCAAGTTATATATGACGCATGCTTGTATTGCTTATCCTCAATCAAAACAATGGGAATCGAAATTAGGTGCTTATATTCGCATAGCTCATGATTTAGACGGCTTAAAAGGCGAATCTTATGGACAACCTGTAGCATATTATAAAAAATCAGCCGGTGAAGCAGTACAGCAAAACCGCCCGAAACTACAAAGACAACAGCCTACCATTACTCATTCAGACCTGATAAAACTTAGTAAAGCACTGTCTTTATTATCTAAGAATGTAATTCATGATTTTGATACATTGTATGAGAATTGGATTCAGTTTTGGCAGGATTCAGCAGATAAAAACTCACTGCTTAGCTCTAATCCTGTTTCACGGAAACAATCAACCACATACAAAGAGCTTATTCAGTTTGGGCAAACAAATAACATTTTGCCATTGCTTATTCTTAGACTTTATGTCGGTGATTATTGGGCTTTATTAGCTTATGATGAGCTTCAATCAACAGAAAGCCTTAAAGTCTTCCATGGTACAGAATGCCATGTTTTGGAAGGACAACATGGTAGAACACGCCGAACAGTCAAGAAATACATAGATTCATTGACATAAAGCAGTTCAGAGATAAGGCCCTTAAATAGGGGCTTTTTTATTGCCCCAAATTAAGAGGGGGTGGAGTATGTAAATGCCAGATAAAGATCCGAGTGTATGGCTAATTATTGGAGCCTACATTCAGCAAAACTACAATGCTATCACAGGATTTGTGATGGCATTTTTTATGTCCATGCTGCGAGCTTGGTTTCTTCAACAAAAAAGCACCTACCGACAGCGTCTGCTTGATGGCGCAATTTGCGGAGCGTTAACTCTATCCTGTATGTCGTTATTAACGCATTTTGGAGTAGGTGAGAGTTTGTCCACGTTTACCGGTGGTATGATTGGTTTCGTTGGTGCGGAGAAGATTCGTGAATTTTTGTTTGCCCTTATCCGTAAGAAGATTGAAGTTAATGACATCAATATTGGAAAGCGTGGAGATGAGTAAATGCGATTAGTTAGTTTAGTGGTAGATATGGCTAAGAAGGTAACGAATATGACTATATCAAAATCTTTAACTGTAACAGGTTTAACTTATACTCAAACAAAAGCGTTACTTTTGGCATTAGCTAAACGTGAGAGTAACAGCAATTACCAAGTCGAAAATAAATTTGGCTATTTAGGTGCGTATCAATTTGGTGCAGCTGCATTGGTTGATGTTGGGCTAGTAAACGCTGAACATTATAAAAAAGCAGTATCTTTGAACAGTGGGATATCTAATGGTTCAAATGCTAAAAATCATAAGTGGTTTTTAGCACAAAATGAGTTTTGGGATTTAAAGGGCGGTAAATCTGCGTTTCTTAATTCTCCCCAGGTACAAGATGAGGCTATTATCAAACTAATGAATCGCAATGCACGCACAATGACAGCTAAAGGTGTTTATGTTGGTAATGCTGAGCATAAAGCAGGGTTGCTTATGGCTGCACACTTAAAAGGTGCAGGTAACGCAATTAAGTTCGCTCAAACAGGTGTAGCAACTAAAGATGGGTTTGGTACATCAATTAGAGATTATTATAACCTTGGAGCAAAAAGCGTTCGAGGTGTCTAATTAGTTGGTGCGGTTACTGGGAGCAAGTGATACAGATGGCGAAAGCATATACATAAAAGCCCGAAACCGCACCACTATTTGTTATGGTGATTGATATGAGCATTGGCAACAGTTTAAATAAATTTTTCTTGCTGTGTGCGATAGGTATTGTAGTTATTGTTTTTGGATTATGTAGTTGGATTTTCTATCAGTCGCAAACAATTGATGAGTTGAATGCAGAAGTTAAAGCAAAGGATTCATTGATTGCAGAACAGCAAGTTGTAAACCAAGAGTTGATAACTCAACTGGAAGCGGAAAAGCAAGCGGTTGAATATCAGCAAAAGATTACCAACGAACTAAAAGCACAGATGGAAACGGAGCGTGAGAATGTTAAAACAATTCTTATCAAAGAGCCGTGTGGCGGTGTTGCTATGCCTAATGCTGTTATCGACAGTATTAAGCGGCTGCACACAAAAGGTGGTAACAAAAACTAATTATGTTTATCCGCCAGCTGCGTATTTGGTGCAGTGCGAGCGGTCAGTATTTAACGGGAAGACCTACGCCGATTCTATTGATTATTTAATGGTCGTCATTAAAGAGCGTGATGTATGTGCTAATCAAATCAATAGTATCAGAGAATGGCAATCACAGGTAAAAGCTGGGTTTAAATAGTGATTAGTTTGAATTTCTCGTTAGTTTAACTGTAGAAGGGAGCATAATAGCTCCCTTTTGTATTTTATAAGCTACATAACTTGCGTATGGTTTCGGGGTTGGTTGGATAAAATCCCGAGAAAATACGCAAGCTATGTAATCTATATGTAACAAATAGGTGAATATGCCAGCAAGAATACCCAAAGCCTGTCGAAAGCAAGGCTGTAAGAACGTGACAATCGATTCAAGCGGTTATTGCGATACGCATAAGGCTTGCGGTTGGCAACGACATCAGAAAGGTAAAACATCATCACAACGTGGTTATGGTTCGCAATGGCGAAAGATCAGATTGATTGCATTAGAGCGTGATAAGTATCTATGCCAAGCGTGCCTAAAGCGTGGTTTATATGTTACCGCCTCAACGGTGGACCATATCACACCAAAGGCACACGGTGGCAATGATGATTTGCTGAATTTACAAAGTTTGTGTTATTCATGCCACAAAGTAAAAACAGCAAAAGAGCGATTAGCATAGAAATAACTATGGGGAGGGGGTGGAAAAATCGCTAGAGTGAAACGCTTTGGAAACCGCCCCCTGAACTCAATTTTTACAACCGCGAAATTAAAAATTTAGGGTAAACGCCAAATGACAGGAAAATCCACAACGCCGGGGCGAGGAAGAAAACCCACCCCGACGAAAGTGAAAGAACGTCGAGGCAACCCCGGGAAACGAAAACTAAATCAAAACGAGCCTGAATTCAGTCCGTTTAATGAACACAGCCCACCACCTGCCCAACTTAATGAAGACGGACAGCGAATGTGGGCTTTTCTTTTGAAAGAATTATTACCTCAGGGTGTTCTGTTTCAAACAGATCTTGAGGTCGTTGCTAACTATTGCATCGCTTATCAAAACCGAAATTCAGCCTGTAAAGATATAGACAAATACGGCACATTTGTTGAAAACAGCAACGGTGGACTATCCAAAAATCCTGCATTTACCGTACTGAATGAGGCGTTAAAACAGATGACAACATTTGGATCATTGCTAGGACTTGACCCAAGCAGCCGCCAACGGCTAACCGGCAAAGCAGACGAGCAAAACATCAACCCATTTGCGGAGTTATTACAATGACGGACAATATCAAAAAAGCGACAAAATACGCCAAAGATGTTGTCGCAGGTAAAATCCCCGCTTGTCGATTTATCGTGAAAACATGCCAACAATTTTTAGATGATTTAGAGCAACAACAAGCGGTTAAATTCCCTTACTTTTTTGATGAAGTGAAAGCGGAAAAAGCCTGTAAGTTCATTCAATACCTGCCACATACTAAAGGGGAATGGGCGTTAAAACGACAAAATATTACATTAGAGCCGTGGCAACTGTTCATCATTGCCAATGCTTTCGGCTGGCTACGCAAATCTAACAACCTTCGTCGCTATCGTGAAATTTATGTCGAAGTGCCGCGTAAAAATGGTAAATCGGCAATTTCTGCCGGTGTAGGCTTGTATATGTTCTGTATGGACAATGAATTTGGTGCTGAAGTCTATTCAGGTGCAACCACCGAAAAGCAAGCGTGGGAAGTATTCCGCCCTGCTCGCTTAATGTGTAAGAAAACCGATCTGCTCTGCTCTACTTTTGGCATTGAAGTAAATGCATCAAATCTTAACCGTCCAAGTGATGGTTCCCGATTTGAACCGCTGATCGGCTCACCGGGTGATGGTGCATCACCAAGTTGTGCCATCGTGGACGAATACCACGAACACAAAAATGATGAACTTTACACCACAATGCTCACCGGTATGGGAGCAAGAAAACAGCCGCTGATGTTTATTATCACTACCGCTGGCTACAACATCGAAGGACCGTGCTACGACAAACGCCGAGAAGTAATTGAAAAACTCAACGGAGCAATCCCAAATGACGAACTATTCGGCATTATCTACACCATTGATGAAGATGATGATTGGACAGACGAAAGTGTACTTCGCAAAGCTAATCCTAACTTTGACGTATCGGTTTACGGTGATTATTTAATTAGCCAACAAAACAAAGCGATCAACAACGCACGGCTTACCAACACTTTTAAAACTAAACATTTGAACGTGTGGGTATCGGCGAAAGAGAGCTTTTTCAATATGGTAAGCTGGGAAAACTGCAAAGATGATACGCTCACCCTTGACGATTTCCAAGGTGATGACGTTTATCTCGGGCTTGATATGGCTCGCAAGTTAGATATGAACTCACTAGTTAAAGTGTTCTTTCGCATTATTGACGGCAAGCGGCACTATTATTGTATTGCCCCTGAATTTTTTGTGCCAGAAGACACAGTTTACAACACCGATACTGCCTTAAAGCGTGTGGTGGATAAATACCAAAAATGGGTAAATAGCGGACATCTCACCGCAACGGACGGTGCGGAAGTAGATTATCGAGAAATCGAAGAAGTCATCAAAGAAACCAACCACCAACACCGAGTGTCGTGTGTTGCGATTGACCCACACGGAGTGATTGCAATCAGCCACAACTTGGCGGACGAAGGCTTAAACCCGATAACTATTACCCAAAACTACACTAACCTCTCCGACCCGATGAAAGAACTGGAAGCAGCCATTGAAAGCGGACGTTTCCATCACGACGGCAACCCGATTATGACGTGGTGTATTGGGAACGTTGTCGGTAAAACTGTGCCGGGTAATGATGATGTGGTTCGCCCGATTAAAGAAATCCCCGAAAACAAAATCGACGGAGCTGTCGCCCTAATGATGGCAATCGGTCGCATTATGCTGAACGTGGATGATAACTTTTTCCCTAATGAGGTATTAGAATTATGAAAACGCTCCTAACAGATATTATCGGTATTGGCGGATTTTCAATGCTTTGTTATGGCGTGTACCTCCAATATGGACAGGCTCTTGCTTGTATGGTCGGTGGAACACTCCTACTGCTCTATGCCCTTATTAGTGCAGGAGGTAAGCGGTGATTTTTGACAAACTTTTTACCACTCGCTCACTAGAAAACCCAGCTGTTCCATTAAGTGCAGAAAATGCTTATGAAGAATTATTTGGCTCACAGCCAACAAAAACCGTTAGCCCCGATCTCGCAATGAAATTGTTGGCGGTTTATGCTTGTGTCTATGTGCTATCTAGTTCCATTGCACAACTACCTCTACACGTTAAGCGTAAAAGTGGCAGCAAGGTAGAAACGGAGCGAGAACACCCCACATATTATTTGCTCCACGACAGCCCTAATTTTTGGCAAACCTCATATAAATTGCGTGAATATGCCCAAAGTGCGGTGCTACTGTATGGCAATGCATACATTCACATCGTACGGAATAAAAATGGGACAGTGCAGTCTCTCGAATCGTTTGAGCCATGGAAAGTTCAGCTACTGAAAAATGGAGGTCGCCACGTTTACGGCTATTACGATGATAACAAAACATTGAGCATTTCGCCCGATGATATGATTCACATTAAATCACTTGGGCCGTCAATCAAAACAGGCAAATCCGTCATTCAAACGCACGCCGAAACTATTGGCTTAGGCTTAGATGCACGCAAATTTGCTAGTAGTTTTTTTGGCGGTAATGCACGCCCCGCAGGGATTTTATCGGTAAAAACACCTATCAATAGCAGTTCTTGGACGAATTTCAAAGCGATGTGGCAAGAGGCACAAAATAAGCTGCGAAGTGAAGAAAATAAAACTATTTTTCTTCCTGCTGAACTTGATTATAAAGCCTTAACAGTTTCCCCTGTTGATACCGAACTACTCTCAATGATGAAACTCAACCGCTCAGAAATTGCCGGTATTTTCAATGTACCGGCTCACATGATAAATGATTTAGAAAAGGCGACTTTCTCTAATATTTCCGAGCAAACTATTCAGTTTATCCGCTATAGCATAATGCCGTGGGTTGTAAATTGGGAGCAAGAACTTAATCGTAAAATATTTACTGATGCAGAACGTAAAGCAGGCTACTTCGTCAAATTTAATCTCGCCGGTATTATGCGAGGCACGGCAGCTGAACGAGCGACTTTCTACCACAATGCTATCACCGATGGCTGGATGTCACGCAACGAAGCACGCCAACTGGAAGATATGAACCCGGTTGAGGGATTAGATGAAATGCTTGTCAGCGTGAATGCCGCCCAACAATCTCAACAAAACAAACAACAGGAGGACAGCAATGAGTGATATTGAAAAACGCTCCTACGCTGGCGAAGTACGAGCCGAAAACCGAGAAAACGAGCCAACGCACATTATCGGCTACGGCTCAGTATTCAACTCAAAATCAGAAGTAATGTGGGGTTTCCGTGAAATCATTATGCCAGGGGCCTTTGATGATGTTCTAGAAGACGATGTCCGGGGTTTATTCAATCACGATCCAAACTTCATTCTTGGTCGAAGCAAAGCTGGCACACTAAGCCTTTCTGTCGATGAAACAGGCTTAAAATATGACATCATCGCCCCCGACACCCCTACCATTCGTGATTTAGTTATCGCACCGCTAAAACGAGGCGACATTACTCAATCGTCCTTTGCGTTCAAGATCGCACGCAATGGTGATGATTGGTACGAAAATGAAGATGGCGTGATTATCCGTGAAATCCACAAAATTTCACGCTTATATGATGTCAGCCCTGTAACTTACCCAGCTTACCAAGAAGCCAGCTCAACCGCACGTTCTCTTGAAGCTTGGAAAGAAGCAAGAGACACAGGAGCTATCGCAAAAGCCGTTTCACAAAAAGCTGCACGAGAACGCTTTTTAAGCCTAATCAGTGCTTAAACTTAATACTATTTTTATCAATACGAGCCACATTCTTGTGGCTTTTTTCATTTAAGAGGAAATAAAAATGGCTAAATTACACGAGCTACAAGAAAAACGCCGCAATATTGCGGTTCAAATGCGTCAATTAAATGATGAAATTGGCGATAACACTTGGACGGACGAACAACGCACCAAGTGGGACTCAATGAAACACGAACTGGGTGGCGTAGAGGCACAAATTGAGCGTGAAGAATCACTACGTTCTACCGATGCACTCTTTGTGGAAGAAAAACGTGAAGAGCAAGCGAAAGATCCGGTATTAGATACGGAAGCAAAACGCTCACAAGCATTTGATTCATTCCTACGCCGTGGCTTGGGTGAGTTAACCCAAGAAGAAAAACAGGTAATGGCTGAACTTCGAGCTCAAGCTGCCGGCACAGATAACAAGGGCGGCTATACAGTGCCAAAAGAAATGCAAGCTCGTATTGTGGAAAAAATGAAAGCCTATGGCGGTATTGCAAGCGTAGCTCAAATTCTTAATACGGCAGATGGTCATCCGATTATGTGGGCAACCGCAGACGGCACAGCAGAAGAAGGTGAATTAATCGGGGAAAACGCAGCTGCAACCGAGCAAGATGTAGAAGTTGGTTCTGCTGAATTGGGTGCTAAAAAACTTTCTTCAAAAATTATCCGTGTATCGAATGAATTACTACAAGATTCCGGTGTGGATATTGAAGAATTTTTAGCAAGCCGTATCGCTCAGCGTATCGGTCGTGCAGAAGCAAAATATCTAATCCAAGGCACAGGTTTAGGCACACCTGCACAACCGAAAGGCTTACAAGCTGCGGTTACTGGTATTACACAAGCTGCGGCGGCTACTGCTGTAGCGTGGACAGATTTAAATGCTTTAATTCACTCGGTTGATCCGGCATACCGAAACGTAGGCACGACTCGCCTTGCGTTTAACGACAATACCTTGAAAGCATTAAAAGAAATGGTGGACGGTCAAAAACGCCCATTATGGTTGCCTGATATTGCAGGTGTTGCACCGGCAACTATTTTAGGTCAGCAATATGTTATCGACCAAGGCATCGCAGACATTGCTGCCGGTGCGAAATTTGCTTACTTCGGTGATTTCAGTCGTTTTATTATCCGCCGAGTGTCGGGTATGACATTACGCCGTTTAGTGGAACGCTACGCAGAGTTTGATCAGGTCGGTTTCTTGGCATTCCACCGTTTCGACTGTGTGCTTGAAGATACCGCTGCAATCAAATCATTAGCCGGTAAAGGCTAATCACTCTACGCAGGGAGAAAAACTATTCTCCCTGTTTCTATAAGGTAAAGCAATGAACATTACCCTAGAAGAAGTCAAACAACAATGCCGTATCGAACACGAGCTAGAAGACGATTTACTCAATGGCTATCTGCTTTCAGCCCGAAAAACAGTAGAAAACCTGACAAATCGCCAACTATTTGATGAATTGCCCGAAGAACCGCCGGCAAATGCGTTACTACTGACGGAAGACATCAAGTTGGCGGTATTAATGCTCACGGCATACTTGTACGAAAACCGCAGCGGCTGGAACGAAGCCAATAATTCACCGAATTTTGCCATTCCCCCTACGGTTGAAATCATCATTCAGCCTTATAAATTCATCACGCTTTAACAAGCGGTCAAATTTTCCGAAAAATTTACACATAAGGAAAAGTATGAACATCGGCAAACTACGTCATTGTATTATTATCCAAACGCAACGCCACCGCCCAAGCGGATATGGTGCAGTCGTTCTCGAATGGGGCGATCTACACACCATTTGGGCGGAAGTCAAACCGATTTCGGGGCGAGAGTTGATTTCGGCAAGCCAAATCCACGCTGAGGCAACGGCACAAATTTGGCTGCGTTACTTGCCGAACCTTGATCACACAATGCGGGTTAAATTTGGCGACCGCCTATTTGAGATTGTAGCAATCCAAAACTGGCGAGAGCTAAACCGAAGCCTTTTACTGCATTGTAAGGAGCTGACGAATGGCGACACTTAACGTCAAAGTCGAAGGGCTAAAAGAGCTAGGGCAGAAAATGCAGCAGCTCGGCAAAAAAGCCACCAATCGCATTTCGGTAAAAGCAATGCGACAAGGCGGAGCTATTGTGCGAGATACCGCACGAGCCAAAGCCCCAATATTGCAAGAAAACGTACTGCATCGGAAGAAAGGCACATTGAAAAAAGCCATTACTGCCCGAACCAAAATCAAAAACGGTAAAACAGAAACAATAATTTGGGTTAAGAAATTAACCGATAAACAAATTAGCCGTTTCAAAGGTAAAAGCGGAAAAGGCGGAGCTTATAACCCCAACGATCCGTATTATTGGCGATTTGTTGAGTTTGGTACAAGCAAAATGGCAGCTCGCCCATTCCTACGCCCAGCGTTTGAGCAGAGCAAACAGCAAGCGGCTAAAGCCATTACCGATACGCTCCGCACCGAAATCCACAAGGAGGCAACTTCTTGATTCAAAATGAACTCTACTCTGCCCTGAAGTCGCTTGTTTCGGGGCGTTGTTTTTATGAAGTTATTCCTGAAACCAACACGGAATACCCTGTGATTGTGTATCAATTTCCTAACATCTCGCCCAATTCCGCCCTAATTGATAGCGAAATGGACGATTACACGGTGCAAATCGATATTTACAGTCGCCACCCTGATGATATTTTCCGACTGCGTAAACAAGTTATTGAGGCAGTCGAAAATGCTTTTAATTTTGCCGAACGAGTATCCGATTTCAGTGATTACGAAGCTGAAACCAAACTCCATCGGCGAATGTTTACTTATCAAATAGCTTATGAGGACTAAACTATGGCTAAAACCACCCCATTTAAAGGTACAAAATTCCGTATTGGTGTAGGCAAGGAAGGGCAAAAAGCGATCACCGCCATTACCCTTGCTACCGCCACATTAACTATCGCTAGCTCAGGCTACAATAAAGGTGATGCGATTGAAATTACCGGCTGTGGCCAACTTGACGGCGTTTACCCTGTTTTATCGGTAACTGGCGATCAGGTTAAACTCTGTGAAGAAGTGAACTGGGAAGGTAAAGACCTACCAAGTAGCTACACACAAGCAAAAGCCGCACGAGTGCAATTCTCCGCTCAATTCTGTGCGATCAAAAACATTGAAAAATCGGACGATACACTTTCTACCGAAGATGTCACAACGGTTTGCTCGGAAGGCACGGAAACCGAACCGGGTGAAATTGAATTCGGCTCAATCAAACTAAGTTTCTTCCACGCACCAAGTACCGAAATGCAAAAACGCCTGCGTAAATTATTCTATGAAAAAGCGACCTTTCCATTCAAACTTGAATTGCCGAATGAAAATGGTACAACCTATGGTACAGGCTTTATTGAAGCTGGTAATGGTTTCTCCGGCGAAGTCAAAGGCAAATACGAAGGCTCTGTTTCAATTAAACCTGCAGGCCGAGACTATTTGCTAATCTAGTTGCAAATTTTATCTAGAAACCGACCGCTTGTTATTTCTACAAGCGGTCTTTTTATATCATAATTTTACTGAAGGAATAATCTATGACGCTACGCGATAAATTATTATCAAACAAACCGGCTCTGCGTGAAATTAACATCAATGGTGAAAAATATTTCCTACGTGATTTAACAGTCGGAGAAACCAATAAACAAATTTTTGGGCAACGTCAGCATTTAATACAATTAGCTCAAACACAAGGTATTGAACTAAATTTTGAGGATGAAGACGAACTACAAGCTACTTTGCGTAATGTATATGACCCATATTCATTGCCTCGAGCGATTGCTACTCGATTATGTGATGAAGATGGTAATAATCTGTTTAACCCAGAAAGCGAAGATGACTTAATTGCTATATCTAAACTAGACGGTAGTGTTTTTGAGGCATTCAGTGCTGCAGTGGCAGCGGGTGAGCCAAAAAACTTAGCGAGCGAAGAAAGTTCCAACTAACACTCTCTCTCGCATTAGGTAAAACACTGGAAGAAATCGAACAGATGCCCGAATGCCACTTTGCTGAATACCAACTCTTCTATCAAGAGCAACCTTTCGGCCTATGGCGGGAAGATTACCGTCAGGCTCAGCTCTCACATTTAATGGCAATGATTAACCGTGATCCGAAAGGCAAAGCTCCCGAATTGTCAGACTTTATGCCGTTTTTTAATCGTGCTGATGAAGATGATGACGGAGTGGCAGAGTATTTGAATAAAAGAAAATAATGCAGGATATTACTTGAATTTTAGGAGAAATTATCTTATTTTAGCATAAGTATATTTTAGTTATTTTGAAGGAGGCACAATGGTTAAATATCTCATATCATCAACGACTAATGCTGTTTGGATTTTATGTAAATTATTTGCTTTATTTATTGTGACTCCTTATTTTCTTTTTATTACAATCCCACAAATGTGGTCTAACGGTACTTTCGGAGATATTCTATTTGCAGCAATACTTATTGGCGTATTTGGTTATTATCTCATTATCGCTGTTTTAAATGGCATTATTAAATTTTGTGACTATCTATTAAAGCCACGTTACTAAGTCAATAAATTTGCTATTTTGTTTTATAAAGCTCACCATCGGTGGGCTTTTTTTATGGGAGAAAAATGATGTCTTCTCTTGGACAACTCAACATTTATCTCAGTTTGGAGGCTATACAGTTCCAACAAGCTCTTGGTAAGTCAGAACAGCAGGCACAAAAGTTTGCCAAGAATTTTCAGGTTGATTTAGAAAAAACTAAAAATGCTGCGAAACAATTTTCGAATCGAACAGTTGAATACTTAGGTAATATAGAAAATGCAGCTAAGAATACCAATACTGCAACTAAATGGGAATTTAAGCTAAATAATCTTGAACGACTACGTAATGCTGCAGGTCAATTATCACAGTTTTCTGATCGCTATACCGAACTCGGTAATAAACTCAAATTAGTCACTGAAACCGAAACACAACACGCCCGAGCTATGGCTGATGTGTACGATATTTCGCTCAAAACGGCACAATCGACTCAAGCTACATCGTCTGTTTATCAAACATTCGCACAAAATTCCAAACAGCTCGGGATTTCACAAACAGAGGTTGCAAAGCTGACAGAAACAGTCGCTAAATCGGTAGCTATATCAGGAGCAAGCTCCGCTACTGCCTCAAATGCATTAGTGCAATTTAGTCAGTCGCTATTAATGGGCAAGATGAAAGCCCAAGAGTTTAACTCGTTGATGACCCAAACGCCATCAATAGTTCAAGCGATATCCAAAGGCTTAGGTATTACTACTGCTGAATTTAAAGCAATGGTCGATAACGGCGAAATGTCCGCTGAAAAGATGATTGAAGGCTTAAAGAAAGCAGAAAGTTATGTAAACGGACAATATAACCAAACGGCAACAACAATAAGTGGTGCAATGCAAAATCTTTCTACTGCAACTGAAAAGTGGGTGGGCGAAACGGATCAAGCATTAGGGGTATCACAATCAGTTGTTAATGTATTAGGGTTGCTTGCAGATAATTTTGATATTGCTGCACGTGCTGTAACAGTTTTGGGTATATCATTTGCTGGATTAAAACTCGGTTCATTTTTACAAGATCAAGCAAATGTAGCAATTGGGGCAATTAAAAATGCTCAAGCAACCGTGACTGAAACAGCGGCTAAAAGAGAAAAATTTGTTGTAATGGCTCAAGAAACTCAAGCAACGTATGCTAATACCCTTGCTCAGTATGAAGATACTAAAGCAAAACAGGCTGATGTTGTTGCAACACAGGCACAAATTCAAGTAGAGCGTCAAAAATTGCAAATTCAGTCTCTCTCAGCAGTGAGTTATACCGAGAGGAAGGTTATTCAACAGCAGTTGCAGCAATTAAATCGTGTCGAACATGAATTGAGCCAAAAGCAAATTTTCTTGGATCAGCAGCAACAAGTAGCAAAAAATGCGTTAAAAACAGCTTATTTAGAAAATACCGTCGCACAATCAGCTTATGCTGTCAGTACACGGGCAACGAGTGCCGCAATGGTTCTTTATCAAGGTATTGCTGCAGGTGTTCGAAATGAAATGAATATGCTCAAAGCTGCAGTATTGTCTAACCCGTTGATGACTTTAGTCACTATTGCCACAACCGCTAGTGCTGCATTATGGGGATTATCTGAAAGTAAAAAAGCAGCCCGAGAAGAAGCACTACGATATGCAGACAGTTTAGACTCTGTTCGAGCTATGACTAAGGCTCAGACTGATGCCGAAATGGTTAAATTGTCTCGCTCAATTAAAGAGCAAAAAACTGCATTAGCCGATTTAAAACAACGCCAAGCCGAACTTACTCGTGAAATTGAGCAAGGTGCGACGGTTTATGAGGATGCGTTTGCTGGCACTGTGCGTGTTACAATGAGTGCGGAAGAGCTTGCGAAAAAACAAGAAGAGCTGAAATTAGTGACCGCAGATACTGAAAAAACTCAAAGAACCTTGAACTCTAGCTTAGAGGCTCAAGAAGCCTTAAAAGCCCATATTCCAATCGCTAACCTACGAGAGGAATTTGTCAAATTATATCCTCACATTGACGAAAGCCAAATCAAAGTCGATGGTTTAAATCTTGCTATCGGCAACTTTACCGTCAAATCACCCGAAATGGTGATTGCTGCGAATAATATCGCTACTGCACTTGGCGGTGTTGCCGGTGAAGCTATGCGAGCAGCGGTAATGGTGGCTAATTTATCCGGTATGGGGCTAAATATTGGCGAAGGTGCTGTTGTATCTGACAAGGCTAATACATTGACCGCTTAAATAAACAAACCAAAATCAGCCAATTAAAACGAGATGGCAAAACCGATGAAGCCAATAAGCTACAAGCGGAGCTTAATCTTGAGGGGCAAGATTTTACCGGGTTAGATTATCAAAAAGCCTATGAAGCTCAATTAGCAAACCTGAAAGAAAGTAGTATCAAAACAGGTAGTAAAGGCAGTAAACCTAAGAAAACCAAGGCAGAAAAAGCGGCTAAAAAGCAACAGCGTGATGCGGAACGCTCTGCGGAAAGTTATCAAAACCAAGTGGCGGAGATGACAAACCGTTTAGCTGGTCTAAAAGCGAATGCCGCAGATATTGCCGTTTTCGGTCAAGTTTCCGACTACCAAGAAGTCCGAAAACTAACAGAAGATATTGCGATCAACGCTGAAAAATACAAAGGTTACGGTGAGCAAGGTGTCGCAAGGCTTAAAGAGTTAGCCGGTCAGTTAGATTCCGCCCAGCAACAGGTAGCCATTTCTCAATTTACCTACAATAATGGTGAAAAACTCAAAGCAATGGAGTTTGAATTAACCTTGCTCGGTAAAACTCGCCAAGAGCAAGAGCTAATGCAGTATAACCACGAGTTAGATCTTGAGGCAGCAAGGCTCAAAATTGGTATGACGGCTGAAAATATTGCCAAATTAGATGAAGAAATCGCTAAGCTCAAGGAACGTCGAGCCGAAATCCAAGCTCAAACAGAGCAATCTCGAGGTAGCTTTAAACAAGGTATGCTAGAAGGCTGGAATAACATCGAAACCGATGTCAGTAATGTTGCTGCCAATGTTGCCAATATTACCCAAAATACCTTTGACGGAATGGCGGACAGCCTAAATAACTTTATTATGACTGGTAAAGCAGACTTCAGAAGTTTTGCTCAATCGGTGCTAAGTGATATTAGCAAAATGTTGATCAGAATGGCGTTATTCAATGCTATCAAACAAGGTATGAACTTTATGGGCTTTTCTGAAGGTGGTTTGGTGGGGGGCTCATTTGCTGTCGGTGGCTATACCGGCGACGGTGGCAAATACACCCCAGCAGGCATTGTCCACAAGGGCGAATATGTCATCACCAAAGAAGCTACCTCTCGCTTGGGTTTAGATTACTTAAATTATCTCAACTACGGCAAGCGTGGTTTTGCTTCCGGCGGTGGTGTCGCCGTGCCGAGAGTACCGTCATCATCTTATCAACCGAAGTCAGCTCAAAGCAGCATTAGCGTACAGGTCATTAATAATGGCGAACCAACGGAAGCGAAAGTGAGCCAAAAACAGCAAGGCGAGCAAACACAAATCACCGTTGAATTAATGCGTAAAATCGCTCGCCAAGAGGCTAACGGAATGATTCAGAATAACTTTAGAGCCGGAGGAGTATTTGCCTAATGGAAACATTAAAATGGTGTGTACGCACTGATTTATCCGTTGAAAATAACCCCGAAATAATGGAAGTTAAATTCGGGGATGGTTATACGCAACGCTCTCCTAAAGGGTTGGATAATCTGTTGCGAACCTATACCGGCACAATCAAAGTGAAGAAAGGGGAACATTTAGCGGTAGAGGCATTTTTTGCCAAACATCGAGGTGTCTCCCCTTTTTACTTTAAAGACCCATACACACAGCAAAATAAAAAGGTGGTGTGTAGCAGTTGGCCTGCCAAAATGGTTGGACTGACATATTGGGAATTTAGTGTAACGTTTAAGGAAGTGCCATAATGCCGGTAAGTATTTCAAATCAAATGAAACTCGACCTCGCCAAACTTGAGCAAAATGCAATGCTGGATTTGTACGAGGTCGATTTACGCAATCTCAAAGATAAAAGCGGTAATGCCGGTGGTGTATATCGCTTTTACTCGGGACTCAATGAGCTGAAAGCCAGTGTAGTATGGCAAGGTAGAACCTACGAACCTTACCCGATTGAAGCAAGTGGATTTGAGCGAAATAGTAGCGGCCCCAGCAACCGCCCTACCCTAACGCTATCTAATCTATTTGGCTTGGTAACGGGTATTGCTAACCAGTTTGATGAGTGCATCGGATCTATTGTGCGGAGACATCAGGTTTACGCTCAATATTTAGATGCGGTAAATTTTGCCAGTGGAAATCCAAAGGCTGACCCAAATCAGGAAATTATCAGCCATTTTGTGATTGAACAACTCTCTAGTCTAACTCGTGAAACGGCAACCTTTACACTGGCATTACCGATTGAAACCGACAATGCCAAAATCCCAAGCCGACTGATTATGGCGGACACCTGCACTTGGATTTATCGCTCGTCCGAATGTGGCTACACAGGAAAACGATATTTTGACGAAAAAGACAAGCCAACATCAGACCCAAAAGCCGATAAATGCAGTCATTGTCTGAATGGTTGTAAGTTGCGAGGCAATCAGCGTAACTTTGGTGGGTTTGTGTCAGTAAATAAATTGGGGTAAATAATGGAATTGGAACAACAAATTATCGACTACGCCCTTAAAAACGAACCGCACGAAATGTGCGGTTTTGTTGTTTTTGACGGCGAAAAAAATCTATTTATACCTTGCGAAAACCAAGCAGAAGACAAAGCCAATTACTTTGAAATCTCTGATTTGGATTACATCAAGGCGGAGGAAAAAGGCAAACTGGTGGCCGTGGTACATTCGCACCCCGAACCAAACAGCAAGCCGGTGCTCTCTGCTCTTGACCGTAAAATGCAGGTACAAACCGGCTTAGATTGGTGGTTAGTGCATCATCAACAAATCCACAAATTCCGAAATGTGCCGCATTTAATCGGGCGTGAATTTAAACACGGTGTGATGGATTGCTATACGTTATATCGTGATGCCTATATGTTAGCAGGTTACGAGATGGACGAGTTCGTTCGAAAAGATGACTGGTGGCATACTGGGCAGAATCTATACTTGGATAATATCCAAGGGCAAGGCTTTGAACGAGTGGACACACCGCAAATCGGCGATGTGATTTTAATGCAGGTCGGTGCCGATGTCCCGAACCACGCAGCCATTTATATTGGCGAGCAAATGGTAATCCACCATAGTCCGAGCCGCTTATCTAAGCGTGATTTATATGACGGTTATTGGCTACGCCATACCCACAGCATTTGGCGGCATAAATTGGCGGATAAGTTAGATTTTGGCGGTATATTAAATGATATTTCTGTTATGGAGTAAAAAAATCTTTAAAGGAGTTTAAAAGAAATTAAGCCTTTAAGTTGTGAAAATACACTTAACAAAGCAAGAGTGTGGAAGTCCTTCCACGTTACACAGACAATTGGCATTGTTATGATTTCACAACGCAATCGGAAAAAACACCCCCCGAAAGCGGCAAACTTTCGGGGGGTTTATTTACCCCTTATCCTGTTTATCTACTAAGGAGCAAATTTTGATTAATTATACACCAAAACATCAAGTAAAGGTAGGTGGGAAAATGAGTGAAAAAGATGCAGGTATTGTAGGAAAACGCTTGGCAAATTCTGCCCTAATTATTGCGGTATGCTGGGGATTAAGTGCCTTAATTGTAGCAACAGCATATCTTTTAAAATAGTAATTTCTGGTGGTAATATGGTTACAGTTAAATTTTACGGCAACCTTAAAAAATTCGGCACAGATTTTAAACTTGATGTTAAAGATACCGCAGAAGCCGTCAGAGCGTTATGCTCACAGCTTAATGGCTTGCGTGAAACGCTACGAGATGGAGTCTATAAAGTCCGAATTGGTAAACAGTATTTAGATGCTTCAGCCCTTGAAAAAGGGCTTTTTTATTGCCTCAAAAAAGACCAGACCATTCATTTTACTCCTGTTATCAAAGGGGCAAAAAGCGGTGGTATTTTCCAAGCCGTGTTAGGTGTGGCTTTAATTGGTGCTGCATTTGCATTGGGTCCTATCGGTTTGGGATTAGTTGGTTCTGCTACAGCGATGACAGTTGGGGCAATGGGAGCCTCAATGTTGCTAGGTGGTGTCGCTCAAATGCTGACAAAAATGCCAAAAGCTCCCTCTATGGGTAACGAAAAGGAGAAAGAAAGCTCCACCGCTTTTTCTAATTTGAATAACTTAGTCGCACAGGGTAAGCCTGTACCGCTGGCTTATGGCTTGATTAGAACAGGTTCACTGGTTATTTCGCAAGGCGTAGAAACAATTACGATTAAAGAGAATAAACCAGCAAATAACAAAAAATCAGGATTTAAAAAAGGATAAAGTTATGCGTATTTACGGAGCAAAAGGCGGTGGCGGAAGTAGCCACACCCCGATTGAAGCACCTGAAACAGGTCGCTCAAAGCAAATTGTAAATATTGTTGAGCTTATCTGCGAGGGCGAAATTGAAGGCTTGGTCGATGGCTTTAAATCAATTTACTTAGACGGAACAAAAATCCAAAACGATGACGGCAGCTATAACTTCAATAATGTGAGTGGTCAGTTAAATGTCGGTACGCAAGATCAAGATGTATTAGACGGTTACGACAGCTCGCAGAATGAAGTGAATGTCGGCGTTGAAGTAAAGAAAAAGAATGGGGCTATTGTTCGTACCGTAACTGATGAACGAATTAATCGCTTGCGTTTAACGTTGGGTGTACGTTCGTTATTTCATCAGAACAATCAAGGCGATACAAATACAACCAGCGTAAGCCTAAAAATCACTATTGGAACACGCCAATACACGCATACTTTTGACGGCAAATACAGTTCGCAATATCTTGAATCGGTAGTATTTGATAACTTACCGCCTGTGCCATTTAACATCTCCGTTGAACGACTAACAGATGATAGCGATTCTCAACGCTTACAAAATGGTACTATCTGGAGCAGCTATACTGAAATTATCGATACTGAATTTACTTATCCCAATTCTGCAGTGGCAGGGATTAGTTTTGACTCCGAATATTTTAATAGTATCCCTACCCGAAACTACTTAATCAAAGCAAAGAAAGTCAAAGTACCTAGCAACTATGACCCTATCAAACGCACTTACACAGGCTTTTGGGACGGCACATTTAAAATTGAGTGGACGGATAATCCAGCGTGGGAGATTTACGACTTAGGCCCAACATTAAGCAAGATGTTAGGGGTGGAAATCAGCTTTGATAAATGGGCGTTGTACGACGTTGCTCGCTATTGCGATCAACTTGTGCCTGATGGTATGGGCGGAATGGAGCCTCGCTTTACTTGTAATGTATGGCTAACTGAAGTTAAAACGGCTTACGATTTATTAAATGATTTCTGTTCGGTATTCCGTGCTATTCCCGTCAGGAATGGTACAGAGGTTTCCGTCATTATTGACCGCCCCCGTGATCCTGTTTGGACTTATATCAACGCCAATGTAGTGAGTGGTTTTGAACGCTCCTACTCTGCTCGCAAATCTCGCCACAATGCAATAAAAGTTACCTATTCCGACAAGAGCAACGGCTATGAAAGTGCGATTGAATATATTTCAGACGATGAAGAAATCCGCAAGCACGGCTTAAATCTAAGTGAAGTAACAGCGTTCGGTTGTACTTCTAAAGGGCAAGCACACCGTACAGGAAAATGGATTTTAGAAACCGAAAAACGAGAAAAGGAAACCATTACCTTTACCGTGGGACGTGAGGGCTTAATGCACTTACCGGGTGATATTATCCGTGTGGCTGACAGCCACTATGCAGGTACGGAAATTGGCGGACGTGTGCTTGCCATTAATGGGCGAAAAGTCACTTTAGACCGTGAAATCACCATTGATGATGCCAGTTATTTTACATATATCAACGGTGAGGCGACACACTCTACCATCAAAATCCAATCGGTAAACGGCAAAGAAATTACCCTTGACAGCATACCAACAGGTCTAGAGGTTTATGGCGTATGGTCGTTATCAACTAAACAGATTACCTCAGGTTTATACCGTTCGATTTCGATTGTGGAAAATGCAGATGGTACAAATACCATTACGGCATTACAACATGAGCCTCAGAAAGAGGCTATAGTTGATAATGCTGCTCACTTTGTAGAAACAGCTCGCACCCTCTACAAAGCCCCACAAATTAATGCGGTGGAGGTTGCGACAGGTTATGACGGTAAACTCTATATTTCCAGCGATATTAGTTCCGGTGACGGTAAGCTGACCTACGATATTAAAATTACCAAAGACGGTAATTTATATCAGTACAAAAAAGGTTTAAGCGCCCCAAATATAGAGTTAAGCGATCTACCTAACGGCGATTACACTGTAGTTATTTACGGCAAAAACGCTAAAGGACAAATTGTTACCGAAAAAACACAACCCTTTACTATTGACCGCCCACCTGCTCCGACAGGTGTTGTGGTAACCGGTGGTTTAGGCAATATCACGCTTGAATGGGATTGGGTGAATGAAGTCACACAAACCGAGATTTTTGCTGCGGAAACCGATAATTTCGCACTTGCAGAAAAAATCGCAAAAGTGACCGCTCGTACCTATGCTCATACCGTCAAAGGTAACAAGGTTGTACGCTATTATTGGCTAAGACACACAAGAGGTATTAACGTTGGACCGTTTTACCAAGAACGAGGCGTAAAAGGCGAAAGTGCGGTTGATTTAGACACAAAATTAGAGGAGCTAAACAAAGGACTCTCTAAAAATATTGTAAATGAAATCATTGATACTGCATTACCTGCCCGTCAGCTTGGAATGACAAAATACGTCCAAAATCTTGATATAAACGTATATCAAGGCCAAAAACAGGTTTACGACACCACAACTAATAAATTATACAGTTGGAATGGATCTAAATACTTGCCATTGGAACAAGAAATTTTAGCCGGTGCAATCAAAGGGATTATTCAGCCGGAACAGCTTGCAAGCATACCTACCAGAAAATTAGATGGCACTATTGAGGCTCGCCAAATGGCGGCTAATAGTATTGGTGCTAATGCAATACAAGCTAATGCGATTGGAGCGGATAAACTCCAAGCAAACTCTGTTACTGCTGCTAAAATCCAAGCTGCTGCAATCAATGCTCAACACATTGCAGCAGGGCAAGTATCTGCCGATAAAATGGCGATTGGGTTAGGCGGTAATTTGCTGTATAACCCGATTTTTGCCAATCCTATAAATGACATTCCTTTTGGGTGGAGTAAAGGGATATACGCTAACGTGACGGAGCGATCTATTCACGCAACTAATTCTGATGGTTGGGTAGATCAGCAAGTATTTTTACCAAATGAACGATTAGTTAGATATTCGGTAAATACAACAAATAGTGCTGTACCTATCAACTCGCGAGTATCGTGGTTAGGTCAAACCGGCGTATCAGTTATTGCAGGTCAAACATATATGTTTTCTGCTTATGTGTCAGGGCATAGATTAGGTGCAAAATTATATGTGGATTGCCGAACGCCTGAAGGTGGTTATGCTGGTAACTTTACATCAGCTTTTGCAAGTGGAAGTATGCACCGTAATATTGGCAACACCAGTCGTTTATTTGTCAAATTTACCGTGCCTGCAAATGCAAATAAAGTTGATTTGTACATTATGGGCTACAAATTAGACGCAGCAGGTTCGGATAATGCCATTATGTTTGTTGCCCGTCCCATGCTGGAAGAATGCACCGAATATACTCAAGCCCCGAGTGCTTGGGTAAATGCTGGTGTAACCTCTATTCACGGCGGCTCAATCGTAACTAACACGGTAACCGCTCAACAAATTGCGGCAAATACCATTACAGCCAATGAGATTGCAACCGGTACGATTGCAGCCCGAAATATAGCAGCAAGCTCAATTAATGCGAGTCACATTGTAGGTAAATCAATTACTGTGGATAAACTCAATGTTACGAATTTATCTGCTATTAATAGTAATTTAGGTACTGTGACGGCCGGCACAATCCGAGGTACAACAATTACAGGTAATGCGATTAGTGGTGGTACTATCAATGGTACGACGATTACGGGTACAACGATTAGTGGAGGGACAGTCAAAGGCGCGATAGTTGAAGGGGGAACTATTAGAGGGGCTAGAATTGAAGGTTTAACTATTGAGGCTCAAAATATTATTGGTGATGTAGTTAAGGTTTATTCTGCTAGATACAATGGGGGCAAGAATGAAACTGTAACTATAACAATACCCGCTTCAGCTAAGTCTCGAACAGCTTATATTATGCCTGTGTTTCTTAATTCGATACACCTTGCCGGTACTGATTCTGAGTCTATTGGTCTCTTTGCTGCTGTTAGGGTAAAACAAAATGGCACAGAACGCATGTATAAAAATTCTGCAAGAAGGGATAGCGTTTTGTACGGTGTAATACATATCCCTGCCAATATTACAACCACATTGCAATTTGTTGTAATAAAGGATACTTACTTACATCACGATCCTTTTCCTGCAACTGAGTTTGTTGCGTTTTGCAATAACGCATAACAATTTATACTACAAATACTAAAGGAAAACATTATGACAACATTTAATAAAATCTTAAACCCAATGTACTCAACCATCGCCAGCTACTCAACGCAAGACGACGGCTCCCTTAGTGCCAAATATGTCGTCGGTACTGGTGATGATGCTGATGGTGCAGTTACAAACTTTGTGATTGTAACCAGCGAGTACAAATATATTGATGCGCAATCCGCTAAAGCAATTACAGATGCACCACTAACAAAAGATGATTTAGGCAAAACACCAACGCAGATTATGTTAGGTCGTATCTATACCCATCTCAAAGAGACAGGGCAGATTGTAGTTTAATTCAGTAACTACCATATCAACTACCATTTTATATGTATAGTTGCTTAGAATTAATGGAGGTGTCTCCCGCCTCCGTTTTAAGTGTGCCGTAAATGTACCGTAAATGGTGTTATTTAATGTAAAAAGATGTGAAATAATGGTAGGTAATATGAAGGGATTATCTCTGTAAGTCTTTGTTTTTATTAAGTAAATTAACGCCTTTTTAAATACACCTATCGCCCTTCTAAGGCGTGGGTCAAAGGTTCGAATCCTTTAGGGCGTGCCATTTATTCCATATCTAAAAACAATTTTCTGCTTATAGTAAACTAAATACTTTTAATATTTCATCAAAAATATAATTCTCAGCGTTGGAATAATTACTTTTCTTCAAACGACATAGTGTTACCCGCCATAAGACAGGATCTTCAATTTTAATACTAACCAAATGTGGATCTTGATAATATTCCCCTGTTGCCAATGGAAGAATAGTTAAAATATCGGAATTAGATTTTGCCGTATAATACAAAAAATCCCAAGATGCCGATTCATAAACAATATCTGGGTGAATATTATGTCTTTCAAAAGACTCCTTTAGGTGCTGATAAATCATAAAGGTTTTATCAAAAGTAACTATTTTCTCTTTATGCAGATCTTGCCAAGTAACACTTTTTTTCTGTGCTAAATGGTGATTTGGGGAACAGAAAACAGACAATTCTGAGCGATAGATCTCAAAGGATTCAATAATTTTAGATGAAATATGCTCTGGGTATAGCAAAGTTGCAAAATTCACATCCCCCAATAATAATTCACTCTTTAATGAATACGCCCCCTGCTCTTTTACCTCAAACTCAATTTGAGGGTTATTTAAAATCAGTTCCGGCAAAATTTTAGGAAAAATAAGAGAAAGAATTAAAGGCGGAATACCAATGGAGATTTTTCCTGTAATTTCTTGCTCTTTATTATGCAAATTTCGATTCATCTGGTGATATTTTTCAAGCAATTCCTTCGCATCTCGATAATAGTTTTCACCAACATAGGTTAAACCACTGATTTTGCCATTTGCTCTTGTAAATAAAGCAACATTTTCCTGATGTTCAAATTCATTGATCATCATACTTAAAGCTGGCTGAGAAATATAAAGATTTTGTGACGTCCGACTTAAATTAAAACCGTTTTCTACAATTCCAATAAAATAGCGTAAATGTTTGATATCCATTATTTCTCCTAGCCTATCTCTTACCTACTCACTTTAGCAATATATGCCCCACTCATTTAATAGACACTACAGCTCTCAACCAAAACCATAAAATTAATTTATAGATAAGTAAAAAAACTGTATTTTAAATTAACAAAATAAGCCACTACACTCTCTATCTAAAAGTAAGATAGAAAACATTTCAATTTAGGCTTTATGAGCATAATCTGTCGATTTACTTAAAGGTTATTGACCAACTTGCTCTTTTATCTGTAATCAATTTTTAACCTTATATAAATTTATTTTATCTTATAGGAGAGTGTTATGTCTAAATGTATTTCAATAGATAAGATCCGAAACCATTTCTTTGATGGTATGACAATAATGTCAGGTGGATTTATGGGGTGTGGAGCTCCCGAAATTATCATTAAAGAAATTTTAGATTTAGGAATTAAGGACATTACTCTGATTAGTAGCGATACAGCAATGATCGATACTGGAGTAGGTCCTTTAATTTTTAATGGGAGAGTGAAAAAACTCTACGCTTCACATATCGGTACAAACCCTGAAACCGGTAAACGTATGATTGCAGGTGAGATCGATGTTGAGCTTTGCCCACAAGGTACTCTTGCAGAACGTATTCGTGCAGGTGGTGCGGGCTTAGGTGGTTTCTTAACGCCAACCGGTGTTGGCACAGTGGTGGAAGAAGGCAAACAAAAAATCACTATAGATGGTGTTGAATACTTACTTGAGCTGCCACTAAAGGCTGATGTAGCCATTATTAAAGCAGATATAGCCGATGAAAGTGGCAACTTAGTTTTTGCGGGTGCAGCTCGAAACTTCAACCCAATGATGGCATTAGCTGCAAAAACTGTAATTGTGCAAGCCACAAAAATTGTGAAAGTAGGTGAAATCGATCCACATTTAGTAATGACCCCTGCTGCGGTTGTAGACTACATCGTACAAGGATAATGGAAGGAGAATAACTATGAATGCTAAAGAAATTATTGCCCGCCGTATTGCCCTAGAGTTTAAAGACGGAGATATCGTTAATCTTGGTATTGGTTTACCCACTATGGTAGCGAACTATGTCCCAAGTGATATTTCTATCACTCTACAATCTGAAAATGGCTTTTTAGGCTTGGCTGCCTTTGATCCTGAAAATCCTGATGAAAACATCGTCAATGCTGGTGGTCAACCTTGTTCAATCCAAGCCGGTGGTATGTTCTTTGATAGTAGTTACTCATTCGCTCTCATCCGTGGTGGCCATGTCGATGCTTGCGTACTTGGTGGTTTAGAAGTCGATCAAGAGGCAAACCTAGCTAATTGGATGGTACCGGGGAAAATGGTTCCTGGAATGGGTGGAGCAATGGATTTAGTGACTGGATCCCGTCGAGTCATTATTGGAATGGAACATTGTGCTAAAACCGGTGCCTCAAAAATCTTGAAAAAATGTACGCTACCTTTAACCGCACGTAATAAAGTCCATCTAGTGGTTACCGAGCTTGCGGTATTTGAATTTATCGACGGTAAATTAACCCTAACTGAAATTGCTGAAGGTTGTGATTTAGATACCGTTAAAGCAAAAACAGAAGCTGAATTTATCGTTTCTCCAAACTTGAAAACTATGCCATTGGCAAATTAACAGATAACAAGCGGTCGATTTTGGTAAAAAATTTGCAAAATCTGACCGCTTATCCACGAAGTTTATCCCAATAAAGAAGGATACAGTATGAAAAATGTTGTTATTGCAAGTGCGGTACGTACCGCGATCGGTAACTTTGGTGGATCTCTTGCCGGAGTTTCAGCCATTGAACTTGGTACATCAGTTATTCAGTCAGCAATTGAACGTTCTGGCGTTGATATTATGAAAATTGATGAAGTTATTATGGGTAATGTTTTACAAGCAGGTCTTGGTCAAAATCCTGCTCGTCAAGCATTACTACGTGCAGGAATTGGTCAAGAAGTACCCGCTTATACCATCAACAAAGTATGTGGTTCGGGCTTAAAGGCAGTCGCACTAGCTGCACAAGCCATTAAAGCAGGAGATGCTAACATCATTGTAGCAGGTGGTATGGAAAATATGAGCCAAGCCCCTTATCTACTTGATTCTAAATCCCGTTGGGGTTATCGCTTGGGTGATGGAAAAGTTCAGGATGTTATTCTATCCGATGGCTTAATGTGTGCTGAAAACAATTACCATATGGGGATTACTGCTGAAAATATCGCTAAAAAATATGGCATCACTCGCGAAATGCAAGATGAGTTAGCACTTGCTTCTCAGCAAAAAGCTACTGCTGCAATTCAATCAGGTGTATTTAAAAACGAAATTGTGCCGTTAAATATCAAAATCAAACGTAAAGAAGTCCTTTTCGATACCGATGAATTTGTAAAACAAGATTCTACTATCGAGGGGTTATCCGGACTTCGTACTGCTTTCGATAAAGAAGGAACTGTTACTGCGGGTAATGCTTCAGGAATCAATGATGGTGCAGCAGCATTAGTTATCATTGAAGAAGAAACAGCAAAAGCATTAGGCTTAAATATTCTTGCCCGTATTCGAGGTTATGCAAGCGGCGGCGTGTCACCGGACATTATGGGAATGGGCCCCGTACCTGCTACCTTAAATGCATTGAAAAAAACCGGCTTACAATTAAGCGATATTGATTTAATTGAAGCAAATGAAGCCTTCGCTGCACAATTTTTAGCAGTAGGCAAAGAATTAGGTTTTGACTCTGAAAAAGTGAATGTAAACGGTGGTGCTGTTGCACTTGGTCACCCAATCGGTGCTAGTGGTGCTCGTATTTTAGTGACACTTTTACACGCAATGCACGCTCGTGATAAACAATTAGGTTTAGCAACTTTATGTATCGGTGGTGGTCAGGGTATTTCAATGATCGTTGAACGTATTTAATCCATAAATATTAATGTGAGTTGGTGGGTTTATGCTCACCTACAAATTTAACAAAACAGAAGGAAAATTCTATGTCTAAAAAAACAGCATTAGTAACAGGTGCAGCAAGCGGTATTGGTTTAGCAGTTTGTGAAAGCCTTGCAACTGAAGATTTAAATATTGTCATGGTAGATGTAAACGAAGAAGCGTTAAAAGAGCATTCAGCAAGACTTGGTGCTTCTTTCATTAAAGCAGACCTTTCAAAACGTGAAGGTTGCCAAACCGCAGTTGAATTTGCTGCTGAGAAATTTGGCGGCGTAGATATCTTAGTAAACGTTGCCGGTATTCAAAATGTTTGCTCAATCGAAGAATTCCCTGAAGATAAATGGGACTTTATGATCAACTTAATGCTTACTGCCCCGTTCCTATTAACCAAATACAGTTGGAAGTATATGAAAGCGAAAAATTGGGGTCGTATCATTAATTTAAATTCAATCCACGGTTTAGTAGCATCTGATTTTAAATCTGCTTATGTTTCGGCAAAACACGGTTTATCAGGTTTAACCAAAACGGCTGCATTAGAAGGTGGCCAGTTTGGTATTACCGTGAACTCTATCTGCCCAGCTTATGTTCGCACCCCATTAGTAGATAAACAAATTGCTGACCAAGCGAAAAACCACGGTATTTCAGAAGAAGAAGTGATTAGCAAGATTATGCTAGCGAACGCTGCTGTGAAACGTATGATTGAGCCAAAAGAGTTAGGTGAATTTGTGAAATTCTTATGCTCTGATGCTGCAGCATCTATCTCAGGTGCAACTTTAACTATGGACGGCGGTTGGACTGCTCGTTAATCGACAAAATTGAGGAATAATCCTTAAATTTCACGGGTGCATGCAATGGTAAAGGCACCATTATTAATCAGGGTGCTTTTATACGCACCCTTATATTTCTAGGAGATTTATATGTTAAGTTTAATTGGCATTTTTGTCGGCTTAGTACTATTGATGTATCTTGCATTCCGAGGTTATTCAATCGTTTGGATTGCACCGTTATGTGCTGCTGTGGTTGCCTTTACAGGAGATTTAGACGTACTAGATGCCTATTTAGATAGCTATATGACAGGTCTGGTCGGCTTTGTGAAAGCCTGGTTTCCTGCTTTCTTACTAAGCGCGATTTTTGGTAACTTAATGGATGTGAGCGGAGGAGCTAAATCTATCGCCTCTTGGCTAACTAAAGCATTAGGCACCAAAAGTGCGATTGCATCAATCGTATTAGGCTGTGCATTATTAACTTATGGCGGTGTGAGTTTATTCGTAGTCGTATTTGCAGTATATCCTCTAGCATTAGCAGTATTTAAAGAAGCGAATATTACTCGTCGTCTAATTCCTGGCACTATCGCATTAGGTGCATTTACTTTCACGATGACAGCTTTACCGGGCTCACCACAGATTCAAAACTTAATTCCAACACGCTATTTCCATACCGATGCAATGGCTGCACCATTCATGGGGCTTGTTGCAACCGCATTTTTATTCTTTGGCGGTGTTGCCTACCTTGAAATGCGTCGTAAAAAATACGTAGCAAATGGTGAATTTTTTGTAGAACCTACGGAAGGAATAGAAAAAGTAACCGATGAAAAATTACCGAATCCGCTTTTAGCCATTTTGCCATTAATTACTGTTATTGTCGTATTAAACTTTGTACCAGAATTAATCGGTTTAAAAAATAGTGATCCTAAAAATATCGTAATTGCCTTACTAGCGGGTATTACATTAGTTATATTGCTCAGCTTAAACAAACGCGATAAGTTTATTCCTGCAATAGGTAAAGGTGCGAATGGTGCAGTAGGGGCAATTATCAATACGGCAGCTGCAGTAGGCTTTGGTAGCGTAGTTCGTATGGCACCGGGATTTGAACATCTAACTATAATGATCTTAAATATCCCAGGTAGCCCATTAATTTCACTTTCTATTGCGATTAATGTCTTAGCAGGAGCAACAGGTTCTGCTTCAGGCGGTATGGGTATTGCGTTAGAAGCTCTTGGTGAGAAATACCTACAAATTGCCCAACAATTCGGAATTTCACCGGATGCAATGCACCGTGTTTCATCACTTTCATCTGGCGGTTTAGATACTATGCCACATAACGGTGCGGTATTAACCTTATTGAGTAATACTGGAATGACTCATAAAGATTCCTACCTGGAAATCGCAGTAACATCTTTCCTTATGCCAATTCTTGCAACCATATTAGTGATTACATTATATAGTTTATTTGGTATAGCATAATTTAAAAAGATTGGATAATGCTCTGCCCCTCAAAAGTTAGACTGATTTAATTCAAGGACTGAGTTCTGTATTCCACAGGGCTGAGTCCTTTTAGCTTCACTTGAATATGCTCATTGTTGTAGTAATGTATGTAATCGTGGATTATTTATTCACAAGCAGCGGTTCAAAGGTTTCAAACCGCTTGCTAAAATAATATTCCGTTTTCAGTCGCCAGAAAAACTCTCCATTGCCCCGTTATCCGGGTAATTTCCTTTTCTAGACATACTTTGCGTTATGCCGTTTTTTTTGACAAATTTCTCGAAAATCCGACATTTGATACAACCAACCTTCTGAGTGTAATATCGGTTTAGCTTCCTCAAGCCTTACCTCAGCTTGTGCTATCATTCGGGTAATTTGCTCAAGATTTGGGGTGCAGATTAGCAAGCGGTTTATTTTTATGGCTTTTTTACACAGATAGCACCTCTAAAAAAACCATTTAGTTTTTTACAACTAAATGGTTTTAGTGCTCAAGCATTACTAAAAATTATGCCGCAAACGGATCTCTTAGAATCATCGTTTCTACACGATCCGGACCTGTTGAGAGGATATCCACTGGTACGCCGACTAATTCTTCGATGCGTTTGATGTAATCTAATGCAGCTTGTGGTAAATCTTCTCGTTTAGTTACACGGAAGGTATTCTCAGACCATCCCGGCATTGTTTCGTAAATTGGCTCAACGCCTTCCCAGTCTTTTGCTGCAAGTGGTGCGTATTCCACAATTCTGCCGTCCGGCATTTTGTAAGCGGTACAGATTTTTAACTCTTTAAAGCCATCTAACACATCCAGCTTTGTCATACAGAAACCAGAAATTGAGTTAATTTGAACTGCACGGCGAACCGCTACCGCATCAAACCAACCACAACGGCGTGGGCGACCGGTTACTGCACCAAATTCGTTACCTTTACGTGCAATTTCTGCCCCTACTTCATCAAATAATTCGGTAGTGAATGGTCCACTTCCTACACGGGTACAGTAGGCTTTAATGATACCCAGTACATAATCTAAGTGGCGAGGACCGTAACCAGAACCGGTTGCAACACCACCAGCTGTTGTATTTGATGAGGTTACAAATGGGTAAGTACCATGATCGATGTCTAACATCGTGCCTTGTGCGCCTTCAAATAGGATATTATCACCATTTTCACGTGCTTCGTGAAGTAATGTAGTCACATCCGCTACCATACCTTTGATAACATCCGCAATTGCAAATACATCATCTAAGGTTTTTTGATAGTCAATTGCTTCAACTTTATAATAGTTTACAAGTTGGAAGTTATAGTAATCTAAAATATCTTTTAATTTTTCGGCGAAATGTTCTTTATCAAATAAATCACTCACACGTAAGCCGCGGCGAGCGACTTTATCTTCATAAGCAGGTCCGATACCGCGCCCTGTTGTACCAATTTTGTTTTTGCCAAGTGCTGCTTCGCGAGCATGATCCATTGCTACGTGGTAAGGTAAAATTAATGGGCAAGCTTCTGAAATTTTTAAACGTTCACGCACATTAATACCACGTTCTTCTAACTCCCCCATTTCTTTCATTAATGCTTCTGGGGAAAGCACCACACCATTACCGATTAAGCAAGTTACGTTATCGCGTAAAATACCTGATGGAATAAGGCGAAGAACCGTTTTTTCACCATTGATAATCAAAGTATGGCCGGCATTATGACCACCTTGATAACGTACCACGTATTTCACACGATCTGTTAATAAATCTACAATTTTACCTTTACCCTCGTCGCCCCACTGAGCGCCAAGAATAGCAACACTTTTACCCATAGGAAATGCCTCTTAAATTCAAATTAATATGAAAAACTATTATAACCTCATATTACAAGCGGTCAAATTTTTAGACTTTTTTGCAAAAAATCGGACAAATCGTACCGCTTGTAACATATACCAATAACGAGGCAACAGTTCAGAAAATGAAAACCCGATACACGATCGGGTTTTGCTAGATACAATTATTTTGTCGGCGCTTGCATAAAGCGTAAGAATTCGCTGTTTGGCTTTAATAACATCATGTTATTTTGGCCTTCAGCAAAGCTGTCTTCATACGCTTTTAAGCTACGTACAAAACTGTAAAACTCCGGCTCTTTACCAAACGCTTCAGCATAAAGTTTTGCAGATAAAGCTTCCCCTTCACCTCGCAATTCTTGTGCAGTTTTATTTGCATTTGCTAAAATTAACACCACTTTTTTATCGACTTCCGCACGAATCACTTCTGCTTTTTCGTTACCTTGTGAACGGTGTTCACGTGCTACCGCATCACGCTCTGCACGCATACGTTGATAAATAGAAGATGAAACTTCATTTGGTAGGTTGATCTGTTTTACACGCACATCAACTACTTCAATCCCTAAACGTTCCGCACCATCTTCGCCCGCATTAAGGGCTTTTTGTGCCCCTGCCATCAACTCACCACGTGAGCCGGAAACAATGTCTTTAATGGTACGAGAACCGATTTCAGAGCGCAAACGGTCACCCACTTTACGGCTTAATAAGTCTGACGCTTTTTTCGAATCACCACCAGTTGAGGTGTAAAATTGTCCAAAATCGCTAATACGCCATTTCACGTAAGAGTCCACCAGTAGATCTTTTTTCTCAACAGTTACGAAACGGTCTTCTTGTCCATCTAAAGTTTGAATACGCGCATCTAATACTTTTAGAGTATCAATAAACGGCACTTTAAAATGAATACCCGGCTCATAAACCACCACTTTTTGGTCGCTATCACGGTGTACCTTATTAAAGCGTAACATAATGCCACGTTCGCCTTCATTGACAATAGTTACAGACTGAAGCACTACAAAGGCAACAACTGCAAGTACAGGTAATAATAATTTACGCATTATTAAAATCTCCCTTTACGTGTTTGTTCCGGCTGAGCTTCTGCCGCTTGAGTCTGTACTCTTGGCTGAACCACCTGAGGTTGTACAGACTGTATTGGTGCAACACTTTGTTGCTCCACTTTTGCTGCTTGTGAAGACGAGTTATTCATCAACTTATCAAAAGGTAATACGTTTAAATGATTGCCGGCTGCATCCATCACCACTTTAGGTGTGTTTTTCATTACCTTCTCCATGGTTTGGATATATAAACGCTCACGGGTTAATTCCGGCGAAGCTTTA
Organism: Mannheimia granulomatis; assembly: GCF_013377255.1. Classification (NCBI taxonomy): domain Bacteria; kingdom Pseudomonadati; phylum Pseudomonadota; class Gammaproteobacteria; order Pasteurellales; family Pasteurellaceae; genus Mannheimia; species Mannheimia granulomatis. The sequence goes on along the minus strand of NZ_CP016614.1, from coordinate 837,306 downwards.
TATTCCGGTAATAATCGGCTTAAACGCTCTACTTCACCTTTCGCATTTAACACCACTGCTTCTTTATAAGCTTGGGCTTGTTCGATAGTACGCTGTGCTTGACCACGGGCAATAGGCTCTTCCCCTCTTGCATAGGCTTCTGCTTCACGAATTAAACGCTGTTCGTCTTCTTGTGCTTTAATTGCATCATCGAACGCAGCCTTCACATCCTCTGGGGGGCGAGCATATTGGAAGTTTACATCTGTAACTAACAAGCCCATATCATAGGTTTTGATAATTTCACGTAATGTTGTCCAGGTTCTTTCACGCACCGTCGCACGACCGGTAGTTAAAATCTCATCCATTGTCATATGACCGATAACATAACGTAATGCACTGTCTGTAGCTTGTTTTAAGCTATCATCCGGATTATTCACGCTAAACAGATATTTAGCCGGATCTTCCACTCGATATTGCACTGTCATTTCAACCTGGACCATATTTTCATCTTGGGTCAGCATTGAACCGCTGGTATTCAACTCAGAAACACGCTCTACATTCACACGTTGAACAGAATCAATAAATGTCGGCTTCCAGTTTAAGCCCGGCATGACGATTTGGTCTAATTTACCAAGACGGGTAACAACACCTCTCTCCGCCTCTTGTACAGTATAAAAACCAGAACCAGCCCATACTACTGCTGCAAGCCCTAGAACTACCGGGAGGAATTTACCCAATCCAATGCCATTTTGGTTATTGGCTCCATTATTAGAACCCTTTCCACCACCCATTTTTTTCATTAGGCTACTGAAAACCTCTTCTAAATCAGGGGGCTGTTGTTCATTTCGTTGATTATGTTTAGGTTCTTGTTGAGAACCTTGACCTTGCGGGTCTTGTTGTTCAGGCTGTTGTTCAGCTCTTTTCTGCCCTGGTTTACCCCAAGGATCTTGCTGATTACCTGATTCATTCCACGACATAAATCTCTCCAAAAAAATCGACTCACACATTCTAATCAATAAAATGCAAGTTAAAGATTGTACCTATTTGGCAATCATTTGACTAGGCTTATAAACCGATAAGCGGTCTTTTTTTACTATTTTTTTGCACACTACATTTTCATTTCGTGCAATTAACAACACACTAAGCCTAAAGCTAAAACTAACATGCAAAAAAATAGGGCGATAAACTCGCCCTATTTCGCCCTATAAAAGTTATAGAGCTTGTTGAATAAATGCTGCCATTTGTGCATGTGGCAATGCGCCTACTTGCTGTGCAACCACTTCACCGTTTTTGAATAACAGTAAGAATGGAATACTACGCACACCAAATTGTGCAGGAACAGATGGGTTTTCATCTACATTCATTTTCACAATTTTCACTTTGCCTTCAAATTGTGCATCTACCGATAGGTCATCAAGCACAGGACCAATCATGCGACAAGGGCCACACCATGGTGCCCAGAAATCTAATAATACCGGCACATCTGATTTTAAAACATCTTGTTCAAATGTAGCGTCTGTTGTGTGAATAACATTACTCATGAAATTATCCTTAAAAATTCAATAATAAAAAGAGAAACGCCCTAACTGAAAAGTTAAGGCGTTCAGCTTGCTATAAGATAGTGATTAATTGCTCAAATTTCAAGAAAGATTTACCGATTATACTAATCACTATTCATTCGCAACTGATTCGAAATTTTCTTTCTTTTTATTGCTAAGGTAAAATCAAAATATAAAAGGATAACTTATCAGATTAAAAACTTTTCTCAAATAATAAATTCAGTTGCTGATCATAGTAGGAATACAAAGTTTTCAAATTGCTTCGTTGCTTTTTCCAAACAAAACTCAGTTTTGGTGTAATTCCCCATAAATGCCAATCTCGTTTCCAAATTTTGGCATTAATATTATAAATATGATCGCGTCTAATTTTATTAAGAGGAATAATGCTTGCAAATACCGCTTCATCGTGAAATTTTCGATGGGTAAAAGAAAAACTGAATTGAGTAGAAATCCCCCATTGGTATTCTTGTAACCATCCCAAGCGAATATTTCGGCTAGTTGAACCATATTGTTTCTCTCTCGTGTTTTCTTTGGAAATTGCTCCACCTAAATAAAAGAGTTGCTGCGGTTTGGGTTGCCAAATAAGTGTATTTGATACTGTTTTAATATTCCCGGCTTGCAAATTTTCATCAAAAAATGACCGCTTCTCAAATGCAAATAACGTTTGATTTTGCCATTGATTAGACAGTCTAAAATCATAACTAAGCTGTATGCCGTTCGACCAATGAAAAGAGCTATTACCATACCAACGTTTATCATAGAAAGGTTGAAACCGGAAAATGCTATCTTGCTTTTTATAGGCATAGCCAACCAAAATACGGTTTGAAAGATCATCAAAGCGGTGATTATCCCAATATGTTTTGCCGTTTGTTTCATTATGAAAGCTTAAATAGTGGGAGCCGACCAAATTAAAATCTTTGCCGAAATCAATATTATAGGCAATACCGTGTGCTTTTTTAGGCAGCATATTTTTGTGCTTGGTAAAACCTGTATTCTCTATAGTTGAATCGCTAGAAACATTATCAACATTATCGGTTCTCGAGTAAGATAAATTCAGGCTAAATTGCCATTCATTACGCTGATTTATCGTATCTAAATAAGCTTGAATTATCTGATACGCACTATCTGGCAAGCCTGAAGCAGCTTTCACTTTTTCAAACTGTGATTTAGATGCATTATCTTGTCGATCTGCAAATAGGGCGATGGCTAATTCTATTCGAATGGAATTTAGCTCAGGGTGACTACTGATTATTTTGCGATAAATCGCAATAGCGGTTGAATAATCTTGCTGAATAAACGCCGATTTTGCCTGTGCATAAGCAATAAGTTTTGGATCTGAATCAGTTTGCTCTTGATACTCTTGTAATAATTTCTGAATATCATCTAATCGTTGGAGGTAAACCGCTTGCTTTAACTGCTCTTCTAAATCAGGTTTATTAGTAGCAAATACTGTGTGAGTGATACAAAGGGTAAGGAATAAGAAGGAGAATCTGATCATAGGGTCGGAATTGGGAAAAATGAAAAGTCGGGCAATATTACCCGACTTGAATAAAAGCATTAATAACGAACGCCACCAAATGAAGTATCGTAAGAGCTTGAATTAGGGAACTTCACCAATCCCGCAGCTTCTTTAGCCTCTTTGCCAAATAATGCGCCTTCATAAGTACCATTTTGCAATAACGTACTTGCATTACCATTAAATTTTGTACCATTTAAGGATGTTGAATGTAGAGTAATGTCTTGAGTTCTACCGTCTCTTAGCAATGAATATTCAATTTTTCCATCTACCGTTTTTTGGTCAAAATCTACATTAAGGGTTGTTACACCACCTTTTGATACTTCACCTGTTGTGCCACTCATCCAGTAAGATTCACCTACATAAGTTGCAGAACCTGAAGGTAGATTTGTGGCCTCCGTACCTTGATAACGTAATTCTCTCACTGTTTTAGCATCATTTAACCATACGCCATAAAATGAATCATTCTGGTTTTTTCCATATAAAGAACCCGCTGCTGTATTACCAGCAACATCGCCTTTTTGGCTATTTGTTAAATCCACTTTAGTACCATCAGGCGTTTTAGCAGATCCACTGCCTCCACCTCCACCACAAGCAGTTAATAAAACAGATAAGCCGGCCACTGAACAAAGAAGTAGTTTTTTCATACTAAATTCCTTAGTTTAAATAAGTAAAAAAGACAAAAATAATTAATAAATAAGTATTACTCCAAATTATTACTTATTTATAACTCTGTTTTCAACTAAAAAAATCAACAAAATATCTATAAATAAGTAAATTTTATGTAAAGAGTGTAAAATGGCACAGTTATTAGCAGTTGAAGCAGATAAATTGATCGGTAAACGAATTCAAGAAAAGCGGAAAGAGTTGGGTTATTCCGCCGAAAAATTGGCAGAATATATTGATTTGTCGCAGCAGCAATTATCAAGATACGAACGGGGAGCAAGTAAAATCAACGTTGCTCATCTAATTGAAATCGCTATTTTACTTAAAACGCCTATCAGTTGGTTTTTCCAAGATTGTTTACCCAGTGAGATGCTTTTAGATGAAGCTAAGTTGAACGACTTAAATCAAAAATGGGAACAACTGCCGTTATTACAAAAAGAAGCCGTAATGGATTTTTTAGAAAAAGTAGTAGAAAGTAGCAAATAGCAACTAATATCGCCCATTTGCTACTTTCAAAAGCTTAAACATACGGCTTGGTTTCCGCCAACACTGTATATTTCGCATTCATTTCTGCTGCCCAAGCGATCAAATTTGGGTGATTTTTTGCAAGATCGTAGCCCAGTTTTTCTAAACGGAACGCCCACCAGTCAATTAGAGCTACCGCAGAAAGTGTGCCTAAATTTAATTCGGTGCCGAATTCTTCTAATGCGTCTTCAAGCTGATAAAAAGAACGGATATTGCGTGCCATGAGTTGCTCGTGGCGGCTAAGCCACCATTCATTTTCAGGACGGTTCATACGTTCTTGCAACAAGGTATGCATGGTGTTTTCCATAATGCCGTCCACCACATTGTGCAATGCTAAAATATTCCAGCGGGCTTTTCCCTCTGTCGGTAACAACGGCGTATTATTGCCCTTTTGGTCAAGGTATTCGCTAATCAATAAACTACCAAATAACCAACGCCCACAGTTCCGCTGCAATGCGGGGATCCGCCCAAGTGGATTATCTTGATTATGGGGTGAATTTGGGTCCATCGCAGTAGTTACACGCAACATTTCAACTTTATCTTCAAGCTGATGGTGTTTGATAACCGCAATCGCTTTGCGGGCAAAAGGGCTGGTGGTGGAATACCAAAGTTTCATCGTATTCTCCTTATCGAATATAATTTAAGGTTCTACAAGCGGTCGTTTTATTGCAAAGTTTTGCAAAAAAACCACCGCTTGTCTTAACTATTTTTCAGAGTATCAAAAATCACTTCCGCCAAGGCTTTAGAAATGCCGGGAACTGACTCAATTTCTTCCAAGGTGGCTGATTTCACCCCTTGCATACCGCCCAAATATTTTAATAACGCTTGGCGACGTTTCGCTCCTACGCCTTGGATTGATTCCAATCCACTTTCGGTAAAGGCTTTTTGTCGTTTTTTGCGATGCCCGCTGATGGCGTGATTGTGCGATTCATCACGAATATGTTGAATCAAATGTAAGGCAAGGCTGTCAGGCGGTAGGTGGATTTCTTTATCCCATTTGCTGATAATCAAAGTTTCCAGCCCGGCTTTTCGCTCCACACCTTTTGCCACCCCAATTAGCAGTGGTTTAGTTTTATCCCAATTCACATTCAACGATTCAAAAGTATTTAACGCACGGTTCAACTGCCCTTTGCCGCCGTCAATAAAGATAATATCGGGGATTTTTTCCGGTTCTAAATCACGATCGTAACGTTTTAACAACGCTTGTTCCATTGCAGCATAGTCATCGCCACCGGTGATACCTTCTATATTAAAACGGCGGTAATCAGACTTGAGTGGTCCATTTTCATCAAATACGACACAAGAAGCTACAGTTTGGTTTCCCATTGTATGGCTGATGTCAAAACATTCCATTCGTTTAATGTCTGCCATTTGCAGTAGCTCTTTTAACGCTTGATAGCGGCTTTGAATCCGTGAATCTTGCTTAAGCTGTAAAGTTAAAGCGGCAATCGCATTAGTCTTTGCCAAGGCTAAATAACGATGCTTTTCGCCCCGAGCGGCTTTGTCTAAAATCGTGACTTTATGGCCGGCTTGTTCACTTAAAAGCTTGCTTAAAGAATCTGTCTCACTGAGTTTATGGTCGATCACAATTTGATTCGGCATTGTACGATGTTGATTCATCTGCAAATAAAATTGCCCGACAAAAGTATCCGCCAACTCGGTTAAATCGGTATTGTTTGGTACTTTCGGGAAATAGGAACGGTTGCCGAGCACTTTACCTTGCCGCACAAACAGAATATGCACACAAGCGATACCGTGTTGGTAAGCGATAGAAATAATATCAAGATCGTCCAAACGCTCGTTTGAGACAAATTGCTTTTCTTGCACCGCCCGTACCGATTGAATTTGATCTCGAAAACGAGCCGCCCCTTCAAAATCCAGATCTTCTGCCGCCTTTTCCATTTTCTGCACTAAATGGGTGATCACCTGCTGATCTTTCCCTTGTAAAAACAGACGGACTAAATTTACTTGTTGCTCGTATTCTTCTTGCGAATAAACGCCCTCAACACAAGGAGCAAGACAACGCCCGATTTGATATTGCAAGCAAGGGCGTGAGCGGTTTTTGTAGTAAGTATCTTCACATTGACGAATCGGGAACAGCTTTTGCAGTAAATTTAAAGTTTCTCTCACTGCACTCACATTCGGATAAGGCCCAAAATATTCACCGGCAATTTTTTTACTGCCTCTAAATGCGGTTAAACGAGGGTGCTTATGTTTAGTTAATAAAATATAGGGATAGGATTTATCATCTCGCAGCAACACATTATATTTGGGTTGGTTTTCCTTAATATAATTGTGTTCGAGCAATAGGGCCTCAGTTTCCGAATGGGTAATGGTGGTTTCAATATTGGCAATATTGGCAACTAAGGCTTCGGTTTTTTTGCTGGAAAGTTGGCTACGAAAATAGCTGGATAATCGCTTTTTTAGATCTTTCGCTTTACCCACATAGATAATCTCCCCTTTATTATCGTACATACGATAAACGCCGGGTTGATGAGGTACATCGGTAAGGAAAGATTTAGAGTCGAACATTAGAATTTGCAAAAAATAATAAAAATTTGACCGCTTAGGATTTCAATAAACTGCTTTTTGATGCATTTAAATATTGTAACATCGACCAAATTGTTAATCCTACAGCAATATAAAGCAAAATAAAGGCTAAAATTTCCATCGCCGGGCTTTGTCGCCATAGCATTCCGCCTAAAGCTAACATTTGGGCGGTGGTTTTTACTTTGCCCCAAATAGACACCGCAACACTGGCTCTTTCACCCAATTCCGCCATCCATTCACGTAATGCCGAAATAATAATTTCACGGGCAATCATAATGCAGATAGGAATGGTAATCCACCAAGAGTGGTAATATTCCGCTACACACACAAAGGCAACTGCGACTAGCACCTTATCTGCAACAGGGTCTAAAAATGCCCCCAATCGTGTGGTTTGGTTCCATTTACGAGCCAAATAGCCATCAAACGCATCAGTAATAGAAGCAATAAAAAAAATCAGAGTGGAAATTTCAGGGGCATATTTGGTCGGTAGATAAAATGCCACAATAAAAAGTGGAATCATTCCGACACGAAATAGTGTTAAATAAGTTGGAAAATTAAGTTTCATAGGCAACAAAGAAACAAAAGTAGACTTGCCTTAAGTGTAACATAACTAAATCATTTTTTTTACTCCTCTAACACAAAAATCGCATTGACTTTACAATAAATTATCGCTAACTTAAACCTTGATTTATGGAAAATCGTCCATAGATATGAATCCATCGGCTTTTCCGATTTGAACACAAAAACAGAAGGAATTTTTATGGAAAATCGTTTAGCTCACAGCTATTCAACTAGTGAATCATTAATCAGCACACACAAAGTTCTGCGTAACACCTATATGCTATTGGCTATGACTCTAGCTTTCTCAGCGGTTGTTGCTTTCACAGCTATGACAATGAATGCACCGGCCTTACCTTGGTGGGGCATGTTAGTAGGCTTCTACGGTTTACTTTTCCTAACTAATGCTACCTCAAACAGTAGTGCAGGCATTTTAAGCGTATTTGCCTTAACCGGTTTCTTAGGTTATACCTTAGGTCCGATTTTAAACCGCTATATCGGCGCAGGTTTAGGCGATATCGTTGCCCTTGCATTTGGTGCAACTGCATTAGTTTTCTTTGCTTGTTCGGCTTATGTATTAACCACTAAAAAAGATATGAGCTTTATCAGTGGCATGATGGTAGCGCTATTCGTCGTATTATTAGTCGGCATTATTGCAAACATTTTCTTAGCTATTCCTGCTTTAGGGTTAGCGTTAAGCAGCTTATTTGTGATTTTCTCAAGCGGTGCAATTTTACTTGCAACCAGCAATATTATTCACGGTGGTGAAACTAACTATATCCGTGCAACCGTGGATTTATACGTTTCTATCTACAACCTGTTTGTAAGCTTCTTACAAATCTTTGGCGTGTTAGGTAACGATGACTAATGTAAAAGGTTAAGGAATGCCACTTTATGTGGCATTTTTATTTTTATGGCTTATATTGAATTAAACACTATTCACTACCCGACTGACCCTTCAGGCTATCTACAAAATTTAGATGATTGGTCAGAACAACTGGCAATTAAAATTGCCGAAAAAGAGCAAATTACGTTAACTGAAGAACATTGGGAAATTATTTGGTTAGTTCGTGATTTTTACCAAGAATACAAAACCTCGCCCGCTATCCGCATGTTAGTAAAAGCAATGGCACAAAAATTTGGTGAAGAAAAAGGCAACAGCCGCTATTTACAACGCTTATTTCCAGATGGACCGGCAAAGCAAGCAACCAAAATTGCAGGATTACCCAAACCGGCGAAGTGTTTATAAAAGACACAGCACACTAAATTATGCTAGGCATAGCGAATAATTTTCCTTGTAATTTCTTCTATTTTTCTATAGAGTCTTTCAGTTATTTTTTTAATTTTTCAAATTACAACAAAAATAGGTTGAACAATGAGTCAATTAGATTTAATCAAATCATCGATCAAATCCATTCCCAATTATCCAAAAGCAGGCATTATTTTCCGTGATATTACCTCTCTTTTGGAAGTACCAGCAGCGTTTCAAGCAAGTATTGATGCTATTGTGGCAGAATTTAAAGATAAAGGCATTACCAAAATTGCCGGAACCGAATCACGTGGCTTTATCTTTGGAGCTCCGATAGCCCTTGCATTAGGGGTACCTTTTGTCTTGGTACGTAAACCGAAAAAATTACCACGTGAAGTGGTTTCGCAATCCTACGCCCTTGAATATGGTGAAGATACACTCGAAATCCACAAAGATGCCATTAATACTAACGACAATGTATTAATGATCGATGACTTATTGGCAACCGGCGGCACCATTGATGCTACCGCTAAACTTATCCGCCGTTTAGGGGGTAAAGTCGAACATGCCGCATTTGTTATCTACTTACCGGAATTAGGCGGTAAAGAACGTTTAGAAAAAGAAGGAATTAACTCCTTTACCCTAGTGAGTTTTGAAGGTCATTAATCTGATACAAGCGGTTGATTTTTCATTACAATTTGCAAAAAAAACTGTCAAAAAAGACCGCTTGCATACTCTCTAACGTAACACGAGAAACCAATGAGTTATCAAGTTTTAGCCCGAAAATGGAGACCACAACGCTTTAGCGAGGTGGTTGGTCAGCAACATGTTCTATCTGCTCTTGAAAACGGTTTAAGAGAGGATAGACTTCATCATGCTTATCTGTTTTCAGGGACACGAGGTGTCGGTAAAACGTCTATTGCTCGCCTGTTCGCCAAAGGCTTAAACTGCGAAAACGGCATTACTGCTGAGCCTTGTGGTGAATGTACTAATTGCAAAGCCATTGAAGAAGGGCGTTTTATTGATTTAATTGAAATCGATGCTGCCTCACGAACTAAAGTGGAAGATACTCGAGAACTTCTCGATAATGTACAATATAAACCGACTGTCGGACGTTTTAAGGTCTATTTGATTGACGAGGTGCATATGCTCTCTCGTCATAGTTTTAATGCTCTTTTAAAAACCCTTGAAGAGCCGCCGGAATATGTCAAGTTCTTACTCGCGACCACCGATCCACAAAAATTGCCGATTACGATCCTTTCTCGTTGTATGCAATTTCATCTGCGTGCCTTAGAACAAAGCCAAATCAGCCGTCATCTTGAATTTATTCTCAACGCAGAAAAAATTCCTTATGAAGCTATTGCTATTACTAAACTGGCAAAAGCAGCACAAGGCAGTATTCGAGACTCTCTAAGCCTGACTGACCAAGCGATTGCGATGAGCAACGCCAACATTACGCTATCGGTTGTTAGCCAAATGTTAGGGCTGATTGATGACCAACAACCCTTAGAATTAGTACAAGCTCTTGCACTTGCCGATGGTGAAAAAGCAATGGCAATTATCCAGCAAGTAGCTGAGAAAGGTGGCGACTGGACACAATTATTAAGTGATATTGCCGAAACCTTACACCAAATTGCAATTTTGCAATTAGTCAAAAACAGTAGCCAAGAAGAGACTCAATTACATTTTCTAGCCAAACAAATTTCGCCTGAGGATGTACAGTTTTTCTATCAACTGATGCTTAACGGCAAAAAAGAATTACCTTTCTCACCGGAGCAACGTGCCGGTGTAGAAATGACAATTTTACGAGCTTTAGCTTTCCACCCTAAAAATGCTGAAAAAATGGCAACGGTTGCACCTCTTACAATACAACCGAACACACTACAACAGGCTAATTATGCTCAAGCAAGCCAATCTGATACTCCAAGCCAGATTAGCCAGTTACGTGAGCGTTTTGTTGAAAATCAGCAAAAATCATCTTCAAATGTGCAAATAAAACCGCCATTTGTGGAAAAATCGGCACAACTACAGCCTGCTGTTTCTTCAGTAGCTTCTGTATCATCTTCTATGCCACAAAGCTCACTCCAAGCTAATGAGATAAACTCCGGGCTATCTCCGGCAATGGCTGCCCTTGAAGCACGTAAAAAATTACAGAAGCAACAAGCAACGCTTGTTCAATCTGAAAAAAAAAAGCCTGAGTTAAAAGCTCCTCAAGTAGTTGCAAAAAAATCAGAAAATCAGACCGCTTCACTCCAAGAGCGCTTTATCAGTCTTGCTGAAAATCAGCAGCAAGCTATTATTCATCAAACACCCAATAGCGCTCCCCCTAAAAGTGTTGAAGATGAAGATTACCGTTGGACATGGCTAAACCCCGAATTAGAAAATCAAGAAACCAGCGAAAAACCTTCAGACATCAAACAGGCGATTCTACAAGAACGCACACCCGAACTGGTGGCAAAAACGATTCATCTTTCTTGCCAGCAAGATAAGTGGTGCGATATTGCCAACTCGCTCAACTTGGGTGGCTTTTCGCGTCAAGTTGCCTTAAATAGCTATTTAGCGTCCCAAAACGAGAATCATCTTATCTTAGTATTAAAAAGTAATATGGCGCATTTGGATAACCCGGAATCTCGTAAGAATTTAGAAATGGCATTAGCAGAAAAAGGTTTTACTTACGAATTATCCATCAGTGAAAATGCTGAAAAAAATACACCATTGGAAATTCGCCGAGCTATTTTCAAACAATTAACCGAAGAAGCGAAAACAGCCTTACTAACCGACGAAAAGTTAATGTTATTACGCCAAGCATTTGATGCTCAAATAGATGAATCAACCATCCGCGCTGTGGCAGAAAAATGAGTAAACCGAAATGAAAGCATTAGAATTAATTGATTTAGTTAAAGTCTACCCTACCGGTATGAAAGCAGTTAAAGGGATCAACTTGGTCGTTGAGCAAGGAGATTTTTATGCCCTACTCGGACATAACGGTGCAGGGAAATCGACCACCATTGGTATTATCAGTTCACTTGTCAATAAAACCGGCGGAAGCGTAAAGGTGTTTGGTTATGATTTAGATAGCCAAAAAGTCCAATTAAAACAACAAATTGGGCTAGTGCCACAGGAATTTAATTTTAATCAATTTGAAAAAGTCATTGATGTGCTGGTGCAGCAAGCCGGCTTTTACGGGATTCCCCGCAAAGAGGCGTTAGTGCGTGCCGAAAAATGGTTAAAACAGCTCGACTTATGGGAAAAACGTAGCCACCTCACACGTGAGCTTTCAGGCGGAATGAAACGTCGAGTGATGATTGCCCGAGCCTTAATGCATAACCCAAAATTGCTGATTTTAGACGAACCGACTGCCGGGGTGGATATCGAACTTCGTCGTTCATTATGGGATTTTCTACGCACTTTAAATGAACAAGGCACCACCATTATTCTCACAACCCACTACTTAGAAGAAGCAGAAATGCTCTGCCGTCATATCGGCATTATTCAGCATGGGGAACTAATTGAAAACACCTCAATGAAAGCCTTATTGGCAAAACTGGAAAGTGAAGTATTTGTGTTGGATTTGCAATATTCTAATAGAAATCAACCGCTTGTTATTCACAATTATCCGCATAAATGGTTGGATGAAAATACCCTTGAGGTCAATGTAAAACGCCAGCAAGGGCTAACAAATCTCTTTTCGCAAATTGCCCAACAAGGGGTGGAAGTGTTAAGCATGCGAAATAAATCAAATCGTCTAGAAGAACTTTTTATGAATATGGCACAGTAAAATGAATTTAATTGGATTTTATACCCTCGCCTTTAAAGAATGCCGCCGTATCTTGCGTATTTGGCGACAAACCCTTGTTCCGCCGGTGATTACCACCACGCTATACTTCCTGATTTTTGGTAAATTAATTGGTGAGCGTATCGGTGAAATGAACGGCGTAAGCTATATGCAATTTATCGCCCCAGGCTTAATTATGATGACGGCAATCACCGCATCTTATGTCAATACCGCCTCCTCTTTCTTCTTGAGCAAATTCACGCGAGATTTTGAGGAGATGCTAATTTCGCCTCTTTCCAGCCATAATATTATTTGGGGCTATATTTCAGGTAGCCTGTTACGTGGCGGTCTATCAGCATTATTAGTTATGTGTGTGGCAATGATTTTTGTCTCTTTTGACATTTATTCTTTTAGCATCATCCTCTTAACACTACTGCTAACTGTTATCGCTTTTGCTCTTGGTGGTTTAATTAATGCTGTATTTGCTAAATCCTTTGATGATGTAGGCCTCATTCCTACTTTCGTATTAACACCGCTCACTTATTTAGGTGGTGTTTTTTATTCTATATCACTGTTACCTGATTTTTGGCAAACGGTATCTAAATTTAACCCGATTGTTTATATGATTAACGGGCTTCGCTATGGTTTTTTAGGGGTGAGTGATGTACCGCTTATCTACACCTTTTCTGTCTTAAGCTCGTTATGTATATTGCTATACTTCGTGGCATACAATCTTATTCAGCGAGGTATTGGGCTTCGTTCTTAATTAATCTTATACTTTTTTCTGGTTAACTATCATTATTTAGGAGCTATTATGAAATTGATCAACAAATTAGCGCTTGCAGGCACTTTAGCAGTTAGTTCAACTTTCGCGTTTGCACAAGATATTACCGTCTTTGCCGCTGCTTCAATGACGAATGTATTACAAGAAATCGGTAAAACATTTGAACAAAAACACCCGGAAGATAAAGTGCTTTTCTCTTTTGCCTCTTCATCCGTACTTGCAAAACAGATTGAGCAAGATGCCCCTGCCGATATTTTTATTTCTGCCGACCAAAAATGGATGGACTATATCGCTGAAAAAAGACCGGAGAAAATTCAACATCGTACTAATTTGGTAAAAAATGATTTGGTATTGATTGCCCCTCTTAACAGCCAAATTCAAGCAGATAATATACAAACGGTTGATTTTGCAAAAGAATTAGCAAATAGTTATTTATCGGTCGGTGACCCAAGCCATGTGCCTGCAGGCATCTATGCGAAAAAAGCCTTAACTCACTACAAATTATGGGAAAGCGTTGAACCTCGTCTGGCTCGAGCTAAAAACGTGCGGGATGCTCTCTCTTTTGTCGAAAGAGGCGAATCACAATTAGGGATTGTTTATTCAACCGATGCGAAAGTTTCCAATAAAGTAAAAGTGGTTGCCACCTTCCCAACAGAGAGCTACGGCGAAATTGTTTACCCGGCAGCAACTGTTAGCGGGAAAGCAACAGCAGCAAAATTCTTAGATTTCTTAAAAACACCTGAGGCAAAAGCGAAATTTGAGGCAGCCGGGTTTTATCCGGTCAATTAATTCCACTCTTATTGAGAACGTAAAAAAACCAAATATTCAATACATAAAATATGTTTAGCTTTACTCCCCAAGAGCTCAATGCTATTTTTCTTAGCCTTAAAATTGCTGCAATTGCCGTTATGCTTGCCCTGCCCCTTGCAATCTGGGTGGCATGGATTCTCTCGCGCAAACAGTTTTGGGGAAAAAGCCTTTTAAACGGTATTGTGCATTTGCCATTGGTTTTACCACCGGTAGTCATCGGTTATTTGCTGTTAATTTCCATGGCAAAACGTGGCGTAATCGGGCAATATTTGTGGGAATGGTTTCATTTTAGCTTTAGTTTTTCGTGGAAAGGGGCAGTACTGGCTTCTATGGTCATGGCATTTCCACTAATGGTTCGATCTATTCGTTTAGCCTTAGATGCCGTTGACCCGAAATTGGAACAAGCCGCCCGTACGCTCGGTGCCGGCCCGCTAAAAGTCTTCTTTACTCTTAATCTCCCGCTTTCTTTTTCCGGTATTGTCGCCGGTAGCGTGCTGGGTTTTGCTCGATCACTGGGGGAATTTGGAGCAACCATTACCTTTGTATCGAATATTCCCAACCAAACTCAAACTATTCCGGCCGCCCTTTTCACCTTTATTGAAACGCCAGATGGCGAGCTGGCAGCCGCACGCTTATGTATGGTGGCAATTATCATTTCATTAATCGCTCTTTTTTGTTCTGAATGGTTAGCGGAAAGACAAAAACGTTATGCTAAAACTTAATCTTACCCAACAGCTCGGCGAATTTACGCTGAATGTAGATTTAACCCTGCCGGCAAAAGGCGTTACCGCGATTTTCGGGCGTTCAGGCGCAGGGAAATCCAGTCTGATTAATGTGATTGCCGGGCTTTCTACTGCGCAATCAGGCATGATTGAGCTAAATGGACGAACGCTCTTTGACAGCCAAAATCGAATAAATATTGCTCCGGAAAAACGCAATATTGGCTATGTGTTCCAAGAACCCCGTTTATTCCCACACTATTCAGTAGAAAAAAACCTAAAATACGGCTACAAGCGGTCGGATTCTAAGGATTTTCTGCAAATTACCGAGCTACTAGGCATTACTCATCTACTCAATCGCTACCCTGCTGGCCTCTCAGGTGGTGAAAAGCAGCGGGTGGCGATCGGACGGGCATTATTAAGTTCCCCCGATATTTTATTAATGGACGAACCTTTATCTGCCTTAGACTTACCTCGTAAACAGGAGCTAATGGATTATTTGAGCAAACTTGCCGAGCAGTTAGATATTCCGATTCTCTATGTTAGCCATAGCCTTGAGGAAATCGTCCGTCTTGCCGATCATCTTGTATTACTGGAAAACGGTAAAGTAGTGGCATTTGATACGGTAGAAAACGTCTGGCATAGTAAAGCCTTTGCCGATTGGCAGCCGAATCATCAACGCATCAGCTTGTTGGAACTACCGATAAAGCAACGTCAGTCTGACTACAAAATGTTGGGTTTGGCGTTAAATGAACAAATGCTATGGATTCACGAAACACCTCGCCACCGAATAGGCGATAAATTGCGAATTACCATTACCAGCCGAGATGTGTCCATTAGTGTGGAAAAGCCAACTCAAAGCTCCATTCGCAACCAATTAAAAGGCAAAGTCATGCTTATCGAAAAACACCCTGAACGTGTCGATATTGCCGTTATGGTGGGAAGTCAACAGATTTGGGCAACCATTAGCCTATGGGCATTTGATGAATTGGCGATTACCACAGAGCAAACCGTTTATCTGCAGATAAAAAGCGTTTCTTTGTAGATTTGCAAAATTCTTGTAAAATACGACCGCTTGTTAATTTAAATAAAAGAAAATTATGCCTATTGTTAATCAATCTGCTTTAGTGCCTTACAACGCTGAGCAAATGTATCAACTCGTCAATGATTATGAAAAATATCCCGAATTTTTGTCCGGCTGCATTAACGCTAAAACATTAAGTATGGATGAAAACGAGCTAAAAGCAGAATTACACATCCAAAAATTAGGCATCAGCCAAACATTCAGCACTCACAATAAAATGACCCCACCGTATAAGATCGAGATGTCCTTAATTGAAGGCCCTTTCCGCCACTTGCACGGTGATTGGACATTTACCCCATTTGATGAACAAAGCTGTAAAATTGCCCTTAAATTAGAATTCGAATTTGCCAGCCCTATCGTGGCATTGGTATTCGGCAAAGTCTTTAATGAATTGACATTAAAAATGGTGAATGCCTTCAAACAACGAGCAAAAGAGGTGTATGGTGTCTGATACGGAAATCCAAGCGAAAGAAGAAAATAAAATTAATGTCGAGGTAGTCTATGCCTACCCTGATAAATATTTTCTAAAAAAGTTGCAAGTGCCGCAAAATACCACTATTCAAAATATTATTTTGCTTTCCGGGGTGTTAGAAAAATATACCGAAATTGACCTACGTGAAAACAAAGTCGGCATCTTCAGCCGCCTGGCAAAACTTAATGAGACAGTAGAAAATGGCGACAGAATTGAAATCTACCGTCCATTGCTTGCCGATCCAAAAGAAATCAGACGTAAAAAAGCAGCGGAACAAGCAGCTGCCAAGAAGTAATTTTCCCCTAATTATCAACTCCCGCCCTCTTTACCTTAAAGAGGGCCGCTATCATCGTAACTTACAAGCGGTCATTTTTCCTTGAAAATCTGCAAATATGAAAATCTTTCATAAATTTTATGTAAATTTTGAGTTTGATTCCTATCTTTGAAATTCATATAGTTCAATCTACAACAATATAACTTAATAAATATGAATTTAGAGGACTTATGGATATTCGCCAAAAAATTGCTCACAACAAAATGACTTCATTCCAATGGTTAGTCGTAGCACTTACCGTGATACTAAATATGCTTGATGGCTTTGATTTAATGGCCCTTGCCTTTACGGCAAAAAGTATTCGAGAAGAATTACAGTTAGACGGTGCACAAATCGGCACATTAATGAGCTCAGGTCTATTTGGTATGGCGGTTGGCTCATTATGCCTTTCACCTCTAGCCGATAAATTTGGTCGTCGCCCACTACTACTTATCGGCACAGCGCTGGCAACCCTTGGGATGCTAATGACGTATTTCGCAAACTCTATATTTGAAATTGGATTATGGCGTGTCGTAACAGGCTTAGGAGTCGCTTCAATCTTAACCGGAACTAACGTATTAGTCAGCGAATATTCCAGTAATAAATGGCGTGGTTTAGCTATTGCTATTTATGCTTCCGGTTTTGGTATCGGTGCAATGTTGGGCGGTCTTTCTGCGGTATTACTACAAGATATTTATGGCTGGCGGGCGGTATTCTTAGTCGGTGCTATCTTAACCGGTTCGGTTTTCCTTTTACTCTTTTTCGTACTACCGGAATCGGTGGAGTTTTTAATTTCCAAACGTCCGAAAAATGCCCAAGCACGATTAAATCAAATCGCGATAAAATTAGGCTTGGGAGAAGGTTGGGAATTACCCGAAGTTGAATTTAAAGGCAAAAACAAAGTAGCGATTAGCCGCTTATTTGAACATGAATATCGCCGTAATACCTTATTAATTTGGCTTGCATTTATTGCAATTTCTGCTTCATTCTACTTTATCAGTTCTTGGACTCCGGCATTGCTTGAAGAAGCCGGCATGGCGAAAACTCAAAGCCAAACTGTAGGCATGGCAATCTCAGTAGGGGGAACTATAGGCTCACTTATCTTCGGATTCTTAGTCAGCCGTTTCGCTGCAAAGCATATTTTACAGCTATTTAGCCTTTGCTCAGCCGCTGCAGTTGTTGCCTTTGTATTCTCTAGCAGCTTAGGTCTCGCTATTGCATTAGCTATCTTAGTAGGTGGATTAATCAACGGCTGTATTACCGGTTTATATACCATTAATCCTACCCTTTATGCTTCTGATTTTCGCAGCACAGGAGTTGGTACTGCAATCGGTGTTGGCCGCCTAGGCTCTATAGTCTCCCCAACGCTTGCAGGTTTTTTATTAGATGCCGGCTGGAAAAAGAATGAGCTCTATTTAGGTGCTGCGATTGTATTAATGCTTGCAGCTTGTACCGTCCATTTTCTTAAACAGAAAAAATAACTGTCTATTTGAAAATCTCTCTTAAAACAAAGGCTGATGGCGATACTATTCTGTATCTGACATCAGCCTTTTCAGTTCATATTGTTTAAAAAATAAAGGCTGCTAATAGTTAAATATTAGCAACCTTTATGATACACATTTAATAAACTGCATATAGCTTTTGCAGTTTATTTATCTAGTTATTACCAAGCATAACCCACACCGACAGTACCGATGAAGTCACCGCGGGTATCGGCACTACCGGAGAGTTTCAACTTAATTTTACTGTTATCTGAAAGCCTTGAGTAACCAACCGCAATCGCATTTTCACCTTTATAGGTGCTTGCAGCTGTTGCAAGCATTGATTTACCCGCTAAGTGAATTTCTGGTAATCCTGCAATAGCAGCTGCACCTGCAATACCCGCTCGTGCTTCACGTTGGTTACGGTTAATCTTGTTGTTAAGATTGTTTACCGCACCTTTTAGCTGACCGACATTCACTGCATCATTGTCTGCTCTACCTGCTGCAACGTTAGTGATACGTTGTGGTGAACCGTCTGCTTTCGCAATACGTACGCCGTCTGCATCTGAAGAAATGGTTGTAGCATTATTGCCCTTACCTACTTTCACTGTGTTAAATTCTGGGTTGTCAGATACTGCAACATTGATGTTTTTGCCTGAACCACTGATTTCAACGTTACGACCGGCATTCACTTTTACAGTATCGCCTGCTTTCACCTTGTTGCTACCTGCAGTGTAAGTATTCTTCGTAGCTGTGTTCGCAGTTGTTTCGTCTTTACCGGAATTCACATTCCAGCTTACATTGTTCACTGCTTTAGCCACTGTCGTTGCATTCACATAGTGAACACCTGTGCCGTTCGGATCTTGAACATTGATTGTGCCGTTATCCGCAACCGTTAAGTCAGTATTATTCACATTAACCTTCACCTCACCGGCTTTATCGCTGGTTACAGTTGTACCATTACCGTTTACGATATTAATCGCACCGTTATCCGTACCAATGTTGTTACCGTTTACTTTGGTGTAGTTGTTTAACTGTGAACCGTTTACTACCTCTGTGCTGGTCGGGCTGATATCGCCGTTTGCTACATTAGTAATCTTATCACCGCCTACATCTAAGCCTTTATCGCCTGATGTTAAGGTTGTGCTTTTCGCAGGGTCCGTTGCATCACCCACTACCACTGTCGTTGAGTTCACTGTGTTGAAAGTGACATCATCTTGGGTTGCGTAAGTGACTTTACCGTTAGCTTCTTGCTTCACTGTTAGGTTTTTACCTGCGGTCATATCAACTACATCACCTGCATTAATCAACTCATCTTCACCTGATAGTTTTTGACCTCCTGCCACTGAGGTTTTCAGTTTAAAGCCGGCTTTGTTAATCGCTGTTGCAATATCGCCTGCATTCACCAGTTTTTTCGCATCATCCCCTGTCGGTGCATCTACTTTACCATCTTCATCCGCATCACCTAATGATGTGATGTTTGCGGTAATTTTGCCGTCCGGTGTTTTGGTGATAGTTACATCATCTGTATTCACTGACAAGTCAAATACATTTGCACCCGCAGCATTTTGAGTCGTTTTAACAGTGACTGATTTATCGTCAGACTTAACCTCTTCTTTAGAAGCCGCAACCGCAGTATTTAATTGGCTTACATTCACCGCATCCGTATCATCAGTTCCGGCTTTCACACCTGTGATTTTGGTATCACCTGCATTAATACCGCTATCTTTATTAATAGTCACAGGGCCTACCGTCACTTTATCAAAGGTCACTTCTTTCGCTGTTGCCACTTTGATATCGTTGCCGTTACGGGTAATTTCAATATTTTCACCGTTTAGGAATTGTACGGTATCACCGGTTTTTACTAAGCTCTTCGCATCACCGTTTGCTTGTAAATTAAAGCCCGCATTGTTAATTGCATCTGCTACCGTTTGAGCGGTGACTAACGCATTTGGTGCTGCCGGTGTTTCAACTTTACCCTCAGGGTTGTTAGTTAAATCACTTGTTACCGCTGAAATATTGCCGTTGTCATCCACTTTCACTGTGGTGTTATCAGTTTTTGCTGCCACAGTATAAGTTTTTGAACCATCTGCATTATCTTCAGAAGTAATAGTTACACCTTGATCACCTTTCACTTTCGTGGTTGCTGCTGCTTGTGCGGCTTTTAGCTGGCTTACGTTTACTGCATCCGTATCATCCGTTCCTGCTTTCACCCCTTTAATTTGAGTATTACCCGCATTGATGCCATCAGTTTTATCAATAGTTACCGGACCAACAGTCACTTTATCAAAGTTTACTTCTTTTGCGGTTTCGAAGGTAAATTCATTACCCACTCGTTTCACTTTTAAGTTATCACCTGCATTGAAGCTCACTTCTTCGCTTGGATTAACGAGTGTTGAATCAACTTCATCACCAGCCGCTTTATTACCGCCCGATTTCGCTTTCCACCCCGAATTGTTAATTGCGTTGGCAATATCACCTGCATTAACAAGTTTTTTCGCCTCATCGCCTTGTGGCTTATCCACTGCACCGTCGTTGTTGGCGTCAGCCAGTGTCGTTGTTTTCGCTTTAATTGCGCCTGTTGCCGTATCTTTCTCAATAGTCACATTATCTGTATTGACTGACAGATCAAAGATCTTAGCACCATCCGCCGTTTTACCACTGTCATCAACTACCACACTCTTATCTTTGGAGGCAACTTCTTCGCGTGAAGCCATTACTTGGGTATAGAGCTGGCTACCGTTTACTGCATCAGTACTGGTTGCATTGATATCACCTGCTGCTACGTTGGTAATTTTAGTTGGGCTACCATCTGCTTTACTCACTTTGATATTATCACCATCATTTGTGAACTTAGGCCCGGTATTTCCACCAAACTGGATACTATTGAAAATCACATCCTCTTTAGTTGCAAAACTAAATCGACCGGCTGCTTGAGTGATCTTGATATTTTTACCTGCATCAAAGATCACCGTTTCACCCGTTTTAACCAACTTATCTTCTTCGCCTTCAGACTCACCATCACTCTTAGTTGCTTTTGCAATAAATCCGGCATTATTGACCGCTTGTGCAACATCGCCTGCTGTTGCAAAGTTGTTTGGTGTCGTTGCTGTTGCCTTACCGTTGTTAGCATCGCTTGTGATCGTGCTAGTGTTGATATCAAACTTCACTTTCGCGACTGTGCCGTCTTCACTCATCATCACATTCGCTGTTGTGCCTGTGCCATTGATAAAGTTGACTATGTCATACGCTTTGACAAAATCTTTCGCTGTGCCATTTTCTTGCAAGTTCCAACCTGCATTCAGTACATCATTTACTGTCGCTGCGTTGTTTTTAATGTTATCCACATTATTCGGTTTCGCTTGTGTTACAGTATTAGTCGCCGTATCACCCGTGCTGTTTGTCACCGGTAAGTTGCTTGCTAGATTCGTAATCGATTTATCCGCCAAATCAATACCGTTATTATTGATAGTAATTGGTTTGTCGGCATTATCCGTCGGTACTTTGATCGTGTTTGATGTGACATTTTCAAAAGTCACATCTTTTGCAGTTTCGAAGGTGAAAACATTATTAATACGTTTCACTTTCAGATTATCACCGGCATTGAACTCGACCACCTCAGATGGATTGATTAATGTTTCCGTTGCATCATCACCATCAGCCTTATTACCACCTGATTTCGCATTCCAACCGGAAGCATTAATCGCGTTAGCAACATTTTCAGCAGTCACTAATTTTTTCTTATCTTCATCTGTTACCGGTGCATCAATCTTACCATTGTTGTCTGCATCTCTCAGCTCAACAGTTTTAGCAGTAAAGGTCACATTAGTCTTGTTATCACCGTCTTTAGTCACACTTGCGGTGAGCTGGTCACTGTCTACAAAGTGAACTTCATTACCTGCTTTGACATTATTCACCGCAGCATCTGCACCTTGATGGATTGTCCAACTCACATTGTTTACAACATCAATCACATCACCCACAGTAGAAAGTGCATCACGGTTCGGAGCAGCATTGATAGTATCCCCTGATTTAGAGTTACCGTTAGTTGTTGCCGTACCGTTTTCTACTTTGATTGCTTGGGTTTCAACTGCAATATGAACTTTGCTTTCACCATTAGCTTCTGCGGTATTCGTTACTTTAACAATACCTTTACCATCAAATGTCACTTTATCATCCGGATTGATGTCACCTACTCTACTTGCCACACCATTATCTTGAGAAGTTTGCAGTGTCCATTTTGATGAAGCAACCTTATCTTTTAATTGGCTTACATTTACTGCATCAGTATCATCTTCACCTGCCTTGACCCCAGTAATTTTAGTTGGATTACCATCGTTACCTGAAATATTGATGCTACCATCTTTATTGGTAATTTTAGGACCATTATCACCAAAGGTTACGCTATCAAATTTCACATCTTTTGCAGTTGCAACAGTAAATTTACCAGCTTCACGTTTAATTGCGATATTGCTACCATTAATAAATTCAACTTCATCACCTGGGTTAATGAGTTCCCCTTCATCTCCATTAGCTTTTACTTTAAAGCCTGAAGCATTGATTGCTTTTGCAATATCACCTGCATTAACAAGTTTTTTCGCATCACCTTCTGACGGCTCATCTACTTTACCATTGTTATCCCCATCATTTAACGATGTAGTACTCGCAGTAAGTTTGCCGTCTGGTGTTTTAGTGATAGTAGTATTATCCACATTGACAGATAGATCATAAACATTTGCTCCGGCATCATTTTTAGTGGTGTTTACTGTTACAGATTTATCGTCAGACTTCACTTCTTCTTTAGAAGCTGCTGCTTGATTTTGTAACTGACTTAGATTGACAGCATCATTTGGATTTGTGCCGTTAGCAACGTTAGTAATCTTGTTACCACCGTTGTCTAAACCATTTTTGGTTAAGCTGACAGGATTATTTGCCGCACCGTTATTAATTGTGATGCCATCATTGTTAATGATAGTATCGCCCATATTAACTGAGCCAGTATTACCTAGGTTTAAGGTATTGCTTAAGGTAACTTTGTAATTGTTACCACCTGTTGCATTCTTAGCATCTTGTTCAACAATTAAGTTGCTATTACCCGCAGTCACACTCTCTTCTTTAGCGATTTGAGATTTGATATCAGCACTTAAATCAACCGTATATTCGGTATTACCTTTATCGTCTTCAGCACCGGCTTGAACAGTCACTTTATCAGAGCCTGCTTTTACTGATGAAGTCTTTTCAGAGCCATTGATAGCATTCGCCACATCACCTGCCTTCATAACTTTATTTTCATCACCTGCTTTGACTACAACATTACCACGAGTTACGGTTGGAGCTTCTGCTTTAGCAACATCAATATTGTAAATGGTTTGCCCATTAGCTCCTGCGGTATTGGTTACCGTAGCCAAACCTGTACCTGTTACTTCTGTTTTAGCTGCATTAAGCTGACTTACATTTACAGCATCATTTGGATTTGTACCGTTAGCAACGTTAGTGATAACTTTATTACCCGCATTTATACCGTCACCATTAATGTTTACAGGACCTACATTTACCGTGCTAGCAGTTACACTATTAACACTAATATCATCTTTTAGCTTGATATTGATAGCATCACCGGCCGCTTCAGTAGTGATATTTTTATCACCGTTTACTGCCACGGTAGAACCTAGTTTTTCAATGTTAGTACTGCCACTATCACCGGTAAAAGTTAAACCTTTATTATCAACGATTTCTTTCGCATCTACACCTTTTTTGATGTCTTCTTTAGTTTTATCAGATAAATCTAAAGCATAGTCGGTAGTTACTGCTTCAGTGGTACCATCAGTATTTGTGGTTTCAGTTTTCTTCAAAGCATCGCTTACCGATACAGTAGATTTATCCGCACTGACGGTGTATTCAGTATTATTACCTTCAACTTTACTTTGAATATGTGTGTTACTGCCTTTCACTACAGTAGTGGTTTTTTCTGTACGCTCTGCCGCTTCGTTAATTGCTTTAGCAACATCATCACCTGTAACAAATGTATCGCCTGCAGTATTATTAGTCACCTTACCGGCAGGATCAGTGGAGAGCGTTGATTTGTTAATATCAAAGGTAATATGACCGCTTGCATTACGAGCTGTTGTCCCCGTACCATTAACAAAGTTCACATCGCGATTATCTTTGTTAATTGTTTCAACTTCAGCTCCATTCACAGAAGTCGTGAATGATTGAATTGCAGTTTCTGCAGCTTTTAGTGCATCAGTCGCACGTGTTGTTAAAGCTGTTTCAAAGTTTTTGACGTTATTACCTTGCTCTTGTGCAGATGACACCGTTAAGAAGTCTGCTGAAGAGTTTGCGTGTGTTGCAGTAGTATCTTTAGCATTTACGGTATAGATATCTTGACCATTGTTACCTTCAGTTTTTACCACATCAACAATATTTGTACCTGCTTTCACTTCCGTCTTAGCTTTCTTCACATCTGCAATGTTCGCTGCGTTCGTGTTTACATCGCCACCACTTTGTAGGTTAGTGATTTGTGTGTTACCTGCATCAATGCCATTATTGTTAATAGTTACTGGACCGGCTTTGACTGTATTTGCAGTTACACTATTCACATTGATATCTTTGTTTAACTTAATGTTAATCGCATCTGTTGTTGCTTCAGTGGTGATGTTATTATCACCGTTGATTGCAACTGAACTGCCAAGCATTTTTTCAGTAGTGGTCGTATTTTTGTCTGCTGTAAATGTTAAACCTTTTGTATCAACAATATTTTTAGCATCTACGCCTTTTTTGATGTCATCTTTAGTTTTATCAGATAAATCTAAAGCATATTCGGTAGTTACTGCTTGGTTAGCATCCGTCGTTTGAGTTTCAGTTTTGGTTAGAGCATTACTTACTGATACCGTTGATTTATCTGCACTTACCATATATTCAGTATTGTTGCCAACTATACTTTCTTTAACATGTGTATTACTGCCTTGTACCACAGTAGTCGTTTTTTCACTACGAGTTACTGCATCATTGATTGCAGTTGCAATATCATCACCCGTTACGAAATTATCACCGGCTTTATTTGACGTTACGTTACCTTTATCATTTGTAGTTAAACCACCTTTGTTTACATTAAAGGTAATGTCACCATTTTTATTACTTGCAGTTGTGCCTATACCGTCTACAAAATTAATAACAGTATTATCATTATTAATAGTATCAACAGTTGCACCATTTACTGCTGTTGTGAATTGTTGTACAGCAGTATCCGCTTTACCCAAGCTCTCTTTTGCTTTATTACTCAGATCGACTTTGTAGTCAGTGACATTATTAGTATCAGTTGGCTCAGCATTAACTGTCACATACTCTGTATTTGCGCTTGAAGCCGTTGTACCTTTAGCATTCACAGTATAAGTAGTCGCACCGCTAGCTTGGTTAGTTTGGCTGGTAACAGAAGCAATATTCGTACCCGCCTCAACTTTTTCTTTGGCTGAAGTCACAGCATTGTTGATAGTTGTTACCAAATTACCTGCAGTCACATAAGAATCCCCTTTATCTGCAGGCGCCTCAACTACACCTTTATTGGTGGTTAAAGTTGTAGTCGGTACACTGGTATTTACTGACAAATCATAAGAGTCTTGCAGACCATTTGAGGTTTTTACAATTTTTACTGTATTATCGTTTGAGGTAACTACTGTTCTCGCATTTTTCACATCTGCAATGTTAGCCGCATTAGTCTCAGTTGTACCACCACTCTGGACGTTAGTGATTTGTCTATCACCTGCATTGATACCATTGTTGTTAATTACCACAGGCCCTGTTGTGACACTATTAAAATTCACATCATCTTTAGTCGCAATAGTAAAATTTGAACCATCACGTGATACGCTGATATTTTTCCCTTGTTTAAAACCTACCTGTTCACCTGGATTAATAAGTTCACCACTAGTCTCATCATTCGCTCTTACAGTAAAACCAGATTTACTAATTGCTTCTGCAACTGTTTTTGCTGTTGCAAATTGAGTTGTTTCTGTATTAGGCACTGTTACAGCACCTGTTGCGTCATTTACTGTAATACCTGTAGTGTTTACATCAAAAGTAATATCACCTGACACATTACGTGCTGTCGTGCCTGAACCATTCACAAAATTCACATTATTATTATTTTGGTTGATGGTTTCAGCATTCACACCATTTACCGAGGTAGTGAAAGACTGTACAGCAGTATCAGCTTTAGCTAAGCTATCTTTAGCTGTTTGAGTTAGCCCAAATTGATAGTCTGCGATATTACCACCTTTATCTGTTTTATTAACGGTCAAGTATTTATCACCAGTTGCAACAGATGCAGTTGTATCTTTCGCATTAATGGTATAGGTTGTAGAACCGTTAGCTGCAATAGTTTTACCAACAGAAACAATATTCGTACCGGCAACAACATCTTCTTTCACTGCAGCAATCGCATCGTGAATGGTATCTTTACCTGTATTACCGATATTACTGAATGTAACAGCACCTGTAGTTGGATTTAATGCAGCATTACCGCCAAATTCAGTTCTAACCGAGTTGGCCAGATTACCTAAAATATTTTGAGTTGCGTAAAGCTGGCTACCATTGATGGCATCAGTTGAAGTGCTAGAAATACGGCCTGCAGCCACATTATGAATTTGACGTTCTTTGCCAACAGCTCCAATACTCACTACACTAGTAGGATTATTACCGGCAAAATTACCATAAGTAATACCTCCCACTACACCTTGTGAAGTTGGAACCGCAGCAACGGTAGTTGAACTATTACCTAATGCAATAGATCCAGCTATACTCACATTGGCATTGTCACCTATTGCAACTGCATTAGTTACACTTGCATTAGCCCTAGTACCAAAAGCTATTGAACTTAATCCCGAAGCTAAGCTATTTGTACCGATTGCAGTACTATTTGAGGTGCCGTTTGAGTGAGCATTCGCCCCAATAGCAATAGCTCTGGTAGTATCTGCCTCAGAAGCAGCTCCCATCGCAAGTGAGCCATTACCTGTTGAAAGCGAAGCTATACCAATTGCGGTTGAAGCAATACCCTTCGCTTGAGAGCTGGTACCTATCGCCAAGCCTAAGGCTCCACTTGACACAGCCTGCGTACCGATTGCTACAGAACCAGCACCAGAAGAGCGTGTTGCAGGATATCGAGTAATATTATTAGTGGCATCAACTAAATCATGCCCAGAAATATCTTTAAATACAGTATTAATATTACCTTGATTTAAATTACTTACTATTGAGCCATCCACGTTAGTTTTTGATACTGTATCTAAATCGTCCCCACCAATAGCAACAGACGATGCTCCACTTGCGATCGTATTACCACCAATGGCTGTAGCCTGGTCACCTGAAGCAATAGTTTTATATCCGATTGCTAATGATTGTGTATTGTTCGCTACAGAATGGGTACCAACTGCAATCGCCATATGGCCACTTGCATTTGCATCAAACCCCAACGCACTGCCTTCCCCACCTGCATAAGCTTTACCCCCTATAGCCGTAGCTTCCGCACTCATTGCAGTTGCATAATTACCAACTCCGGATCCTATAGCAATAGTAGTAGGATGCGTAGGATTCGAGTTTACTGTTCCAAAACCATTGGTATAGGCAGCCTTAACATCTGTTGGAATTCCACCTGACAACGCTAAACTAACGCCACTAAACGTATACAAAATTTTAATTAAAGAAGCTTGCGGCCCAGCAGATGAGGAAACTTTATCCCTATTTTGAGCTAATTCAGAAACCACAACCATCTTTTGATTAACATGGTCCCAAATAACTTTAAATATCTTATTCATAATTTACCTTTAATCGTAATAAAAAGTCATGTTGAATACTTGATGCTAAAAATGATCAGACTACATCTCATAACTTAATTTTCAATTTGAAACTGTGGATAATATATCACCATTTTAGATAGATAAAAACTATAAGTAAAAAGATTTCATTAAGCATTTCCTCTCAATGTAAAAGGTTAAAATTCATCTTATCTACTCATACTACAATGAACAAAGAAATAATTTTTTAAAACCGTTTAAACGGAAATTCTCAATCGCATTAATTACAAAAAATCCGCATCTAACATAAGTAATTTCATTCACTTTGAAGATGCAGATTTATAATGAAAAATAAATTTATCCCAACAACGATTTATCCCTTACCGCTCCTTTATCCGCCGAGGTTGCAAAGTGGCCATAGACTTTCAATGCGAACGATACTTCACGTTGGCGGTTGGCTGGTTGCCAGCCTTTTTTATCCTGTTCGGCACGGCGTGCGTCCTGTTCAGCTTGCGGTACAACGAGTTCGATTGAGCGGTTTGGAATGTCGATCTCGATTTTATCGCCGTCTTTGACTAAGCCGATTAAACCACCTGCCGCAGCTTCTGGTGAGCAGTGGCCGATAGACAAGCCCGATGTACCACCGGAGAAACGGCCGTCGGTCAGCAAGGCACAGGCTTTGCCTAAGCCCATTGATTTTAAGTAGCTGGTTGGGTAGAGCATTTCCTGCATACCCGGGCCGCCTTTCGGGCCTTCATAGCGGATCACGACAACGTGTCCGGCTTTGACTTTACCGCCTAAAATGCCTGCAACCGCATCTTCTTGGCTTTCAAATACAATCGCTTCACCGGTGAATTTGAGAATGCTCTCGTCCACGCCCGCTGTTTTCACGATACAGCCGTCAAGGGCGATGTTACCTTTCAGCATCGCTAAGCCGCCGTCTTGGCTGTAAGCAAACTCTTTCGAACGGATACAGCCGTTTTCACGGTCGTCGTCCACCGTATCCCAATGGGTATCTTGCGAGAAGGCTTTGGTGGTACGAATGCCCGCCGGCCCTGCACGGAAGAATTTATGTACGGCTTCGTCTTTGGTTAAAACGATGTCGTATTTGGCGATCTGCTCCGCCATACTCATTCCCAGCACAGTACGGGTTTGGTTGTTGAGCAAGCCGGCACGATCCAGCTCGCCCAAAATCGCCATAATACCACCGGCACGATGCACATCTTCCATATGGTATTTTTGCGTGTTCGGCGCCACTTTGCTTAGGCACGGCACTTTGCGGGAGAGACGGTCGATGTCTGCCATGGTGAAATCCACTTCCGCTTCTTGTGCCGCAGCGAGTAAGTGCAGCACGGTGTTGGTTGAACCGCCCATTGCGATGTCTAAGCTCATTGCATTGTCAAAAGCTTCTTTGGTGGCAATTGAACGTGGGAGAACGGAATAGTCGTCCTGCTCATAGTATTTTTTGCACAGTTCCACGATTTGTGTGCCTGCGTCTAAGAAAAGTTGTTTACGGTCGGCGTGAGTGGCAAGGCACGAACCGTTGCCCGGCAAGCTCAACCCTAAGGCTTCGGTTAAGCAGTTCATTGAGTTTGCGGTAAACATACCCGAGCAAGAACCGCAAGTCGGGCAAGCGGAACGTTCGATCTGCTCGCTCACTTCGTCCGATACATTTGGGTTCGCCCCTTGGATCATCGCATCGACCAAGTCTAATTTGATGATTTGGTCGGAAAGTTTGGTTTTACCGGCTTCCATTGGGCCGCCCGATACAAACACGGTTGGAATGTTCAAACGCATGGCTGCCATTAACATTCCCGGTGTGATTTTGTCGCAGTTGGAAATACAGACCATCGCATCGGCACAGTGGGCATTGACCATATATTCCACACTATCCGCAACCAAATCACGGCTCGGCAGCGAGTAGAGCATACCGCCGTGCCCCATGGCGATACCGTCATCAACCGCAATGGTGTTAAATTCTTTCGCCACACCGCCGGCTTTTTCGATCTGCTCGGCAACCATCTGCCCCAGATCTTTTAAGTGAACGTGGCCCGGTACGAACTGAGTAAAGGAGTTCACCACCGCAATAATCGGCTTGCCGAAGTCGTTTTCTTTCATTCCTGTGGCACGCCATAACGCACGCGCGCCTGCCATATTGCGACCTTGCGTTGAAGTCGCTGAACGTAATTTAGGCATAATCTCTCCAAATTTTGAATGTTGTGTTTGCTATGAATTGAGTTATTTTACTTGAATTTAAGAGGCTACGGTAATTTTTTTACAAGCGGTCAGATTTATAAAAAATTTTACAAAACTGTGAGTTATATCACATCGAAAACTCTTAAATTTAAGTATGCTATTAATATTACTATCACAGGAGGAAACTATGTTTAAACAACTTCAACAGGTCGGTAAAGCGTTTATGCTGCCGATTGCGATTTTGCCGGCGGCGGGTTTGCTGCTCGGGATTGGTGGGGCGTTGTCGAACAAGGCAACGGTGCAAGCCTACCCGATGTTGGATAACCCGACCTTGCAAGGCATTTTTCAGATTATGGCGTCTGCTGGAAGCGTGGTATTCGGCAACTTGGCGTTGCTGCTCTGTATCGGTTTGGGGATTGGCTTGGCGAAACGCGATAAAGGCGTGGCAGCGTTGGCGGCGGTGGTCGGTTATTTGATTATGACCGGCACGATTGCCGCCCTCATTCCGCTGTTTTCACCCGAAACCAAAGGAATTGATACGGGCGTGATCGGCTCGCTGGTGATGGGCTTGATCACGGTAAAACTGCATAATAAATACCACAACATTCAACTGCCGCAAATTCTCGGCTTCTTCGGCGGGTCGCGTTTTGTGCCGATTGTGACGGCATTTGCAGCGATCTTCGTCGGTGCGGTATTCTTCCTGATTTGGCCGACCTTCCAAAACTGGCTGGTCTCCGCCGGGCAGGGCATTGCGCAAATGGGCGAAATCGGCACGTTTTTCTACGGTTTCCTGATGCGTTTGAGCGGCGCGGTCGGCTTGCATCATATGATCTATCCGCTGTTTTGGTACACCGAACTCGGCGGCACGGAAGTGGTGAACGGCGAAACCATTATCGGTGCACAAAAAATCTTCTTCGCCCAGCTTGCCGACCCAAATCATCAAGGCTTATTTACCGAAGGGACACGCTTCTTCGCTGGTCGTTTTGACACCATGATGTTCGGCTTACCGGCAGCCTGCTTGGCAATGTATCACGCTGTGCCGAAAGCCCGCCGTGGTGCAGTAGGCGGCTTGTTCTTGGGGGCGGCATTGACCTCATTCATTACAGGCATCACCGAGCCGATTGAGTTTATGTTCCTGTTCGTTGCTCCGTGGCTCTATGTGTTCCACGCCTTCTTGGACGGCGTGTCGTTCTTTATCGCCGACCTGCTGAACATTTCCATTGGGAACACCTTTTCGGGCGGTGTGATCGACTTCACCCTGTTCGGCATTTTACAAGGCAACGAAAACACCAACTGGATTCGTGTGGTGATGGTCGGCTTACCGTGGGCGGCACTCTACTACTTCTCGTTCCTGTTCCTGATCAAAAAATTCAACGTGATGACACCAGGGCGGGCGGAAGATGTTGAAGAAGCTAGCGAACAACAAACCAGCTCGCTGACCGAAAATGCCCATAAAATCATCGCCGCACTCGGCACAGCAGCCAACATCGAGAATGTCGATGCGTGCATCACCCGCTTGCGTGTAGCGGTCAAAGACGTGAAAGCAGTCGACAAAGCCACCCTCAAAAAACTCGGTGCGATTGACGTACTCGAAGTCGGCGGCGGCGTACAAGCCGTGTTCGGGGCAAAAGCGGTGTTGTATAAGAGTGAAGTGAATCAGATTCTTGGTCGAGAAGATTAAGAAGAAGTATACAAGCGGTTGATTTCTTTCAAAAAATTGCAAATCATTCACTAAATATAGCCGCTTATAATATAAATTATAGTAAAAGGGCTAATCAATAAGATTAGCCCTGCTTTCATTAAAAATGGATTAATTAAAATTTCACCCCGAAACCCGCAAATAATACAACAGGATCAAGTTTTACTTTTACTTCGTGTTGCATATCCTGAGTTACAGTCGGAGTCTTAAATTTCGCTGTTGTTTTGATACGAGTGTACCAAGCCGATGCATTAAAATAAATGTTATCAGTTAATTTAACATCTACCCCTAAGTTCGCTACCGGACCAAATGAATGCTTTTTAACATTTAAGTCTGTTACTGCCGGATGAACAGATTTAGCGTGGTAGAAACGTGTATAGTTCAAACCTGCACCAATATAAGGCTTCACTGTTGCAGTTGGCTCAAAGAAATAGTATTGAGCGTATAAGCTAGGCGGTAAGTGTCTTAATCTGACTACTCTACCTAAGTCTGAATTTGGAGCTAATGCCGGAACATTCGCATTAATTTTATGTGAGAATGGTGTTGCACCTAATAATTCAATACCCACATTATCTGCCAACATATAAGTTGCAGTTAAGCCTAACTGAGTGTTGTTTTTAACTTTTAAGTCAACCTGTACCGGAGATGTTGTTTTAGAACTTGAATTCGCCTTAACATGCACAGCACCGGCACGGAACATTACATCACCTGCTTGATGAGCCATTGCTGAACCAGCTAATAAAGCCCCACCTAAAATAATTGCTAAAGTTGTTTTTTTCATTTTCATATCCTCAAAAAATAATTAGATTACCTATAACGAGGTAAACTTTAGTGAAGTGTAAATGAAGTGAAATAAAAATGAATTGATATTTATCAAATATTTAACATTAAACTACCTAATAAACATTATTTTTGTGATCTCTTTCACATTTTTACTTCAAAATATTCTCGAAATTAAAAATACAGCTCAATTGACTTTGCTATGTTATTCCAAAGTTGAACTCTCTGTCCTGCTGCTAAATGCTTTCATCAACTTATCCACTTTCTGCGCATTGCGGGCAAAGCCTCGGCAACGAGGACATATCATTAAATGAATTTTCAACTGTAACTGCTGTTTAAAATTGAGTTTCTGCTCGCAAGAAAGAGAAATCAGCTCGGTGGTTTCTTTACAATTTAACACCTTACTCTCCAAACCATTTTTGGCTTAAACAGACCTGTAAACGCAATCTTGATCGATAGAGCAACGTATGTACATTTGCCACTGAAATCTCACACTCTGTACAGATTTCTTCTGTTTCCATTTCTAAATGAGTACGCATCATAAACACTCTGGCTTGATTTACCGGTAAATTATTCAGACAAAACTCAAATATCTGCCAGAATTGAGCGGAGTAAATAGCACTATCAATGCTTTTCCATTCACTTGATACATACACATCATGATCCCAAGTTCCATTTTCATGAAACAGTTTCTCACTCAAATCCTGCTCATCTTGCTCAATTAGCTCAGATACCGTCACTAATTTGCTCTTAGCTTTGATTAAATCGACAATTTTATTTTTTAAAATAGCAAAAACCCACGTTTTCAACGCACTTTCACCTTTAAAAGAGTCAGCATATTTATAGGCACTCACAAATGCTTCTTGGACTACATCTTCAGCAAGTTCGTTGTTTTTTAAATATAAAAAGGCAAATTTCACCATTTGTAAACGTAGATCTTCCAGTTGCTTAGGAGAAATTTGCCATAAAGACGGGTGGGACATATACAGATCCTTTGGTAAAAATTGGAGGAATTGCACTACTTAAATTTAGATACTTTCTCCTGCATAGCTATTAATTTCTACTCTTAGAAAATAGGGGCAGAAATTAATAAGAGAACGTATTGATTGTAAATTTAACCTTCATCTGCCTTAATTGAAGAGGGATACAACACTTCCGCTTCAACCCATTTGTCCCACAACCGTCTTAATACTGTTTTCAAATTTGGATCTTGATTGATAAATTTACTCAATTCCGCCAATAGGCCGTTTAGTGAATTTGCGCTTTCTTGCAACGAACTAAGTAGAAAAAAATCCAGCTCTTCTAAGCACTTATAGTAGATACCAAACGCCGCATCACGCCAAATCAGCACATTAGTTGGCTCAACCTCAAACTGCTTAAACTCACTACGGATAAAATTGACATCATATTGGCGTAGCTCAGCAGCACCGGAAAGTTGCATTACAGTATTGTTATCCCATTCAAACTCTGCCGGTACATTTGCCATTGAGACTTCTGTCTGTAGCTGTGCGTTTTCAAAGTCCATTAGGGCAAGTAAGTGTGGTTCAAAACAGGCGTATTCTTGGCAAAAATGTAAAAACTCACTGGCAATATCTTGAAAATACGGCGAGTGGGCTTTGCCCTCCTGTACGAATTTTTCTTTAACATCACGCCATTGCTCAGCAGAAATATGCCGAGGCAATTCCACATAACAGCAATCAATAAACCCTAACGTATTATTGCGCACCAAACGGGCATATACGCCCAATCGCTGTGGTGACACGTTACCACGCATTAAACTTACATTGTTGTAGCGGATAGCATTAGCAAACTCGGCTTGAATCTCCTTTAACGAGCTTTTTTGCTCCTCAACCAGCTTAAGCGACATCTTTAAGCTCCGTTTTTGCATATTTTTTCTGTAAGCCTGCAATATGTTGAACTTCCTCAATCAACTCTTGGAATGGAGGGAAATTGAAATCACGCTCTAAAAGTGTTGGTGGAATGTATGGCAAACGTTCGTAAGTGTATTCCAGTAAATCCCACACCGTTTTTTGCACTGACTCGCCATGTGTATCCACCAACAAAGTCGGCAAATAGCGAAGTTCTCCTTTCACTATATTAAAAGACTCACCTTCGGTAATTTTCACCTCTTCTGCAGCATTATGATCCTCGTCGTGACCGGCAATATGAATATAGTTCACACGGTCTTTATCTACTTTATCGACAAATACAAATGGATCAAGAAGCCCATGATTGACACCATTTACATAAATATTGTTCACATCCAGATGAATGCCACAATCCGCCTCCTTTGCAATCGCATTAAGGAACTCCACCTCATTCATGGTACTGGTTGGTGAATGCAGATAGTAAGAGGTATTTTCCAGCGAGATCTGCATACCGAGATAGTCCTGAACCTGCTTAATACGGTTAGCAACATGCATGACAGCCTCATCAGTAAACGGCATAGGCAGTAAGTCGTACAAATGCCCCTCACACTCGCAATAACTGAGATGATCGGAGAAAAAGTGAGAGTTGTATTGCTGTTGCATTTTTTTAATGCCTTTGAGCAATTCCATATCTAACGGTGCCTGCCCTCCGAGTGAAAGCGATAAACCGTGAATAACCAGCGGAATTTTTTCTGCTACTTTATCGAAGTTATAACGTGCCTGACCGCCCATTTTGAGCCAGTTCTCCGGTGCTACTTCCATAAAA
The DNA here is from genome assembly GCF_013377255.1 of Mannheimia granulomatis. Lineage (NCBI taxonomy): Bacteria > Pseudomonadati > Pseudomonadota > Gammaproteobacteria > Pasteurellales > Pasteurellaceae > Mannheimia > Mannheimia granulomatis. Next base: position 802,109 of record NZ_CP016614.1, on the reverse strand, counting down.
TTAATAACACTGTTATCCGTTAAAGATAAAAAGCCATCCGACAAATCACGGCGATAACCTAAGCCTGCACCTGTAAATTTCAGCATTTTGTGTTCCTTTAATGATTTGTAAAAAAATAGGGAAAAACAACCGCTTGTTGCTTATTTCTCAACCCGACTAAGGGAGGAAGGGAGGAAGTGAGAGGGAAGGAATGAGGAGGAAAAAAATTACAACAAAATTGCAAGAAGGTAGGCAAATCTGCTAATTTTATTCTTCTCCCAGCCTTCCCCTTCAATGGATAGAGGAATCAGAGGTTATTTAGTCGCTCCACACTTCCCTTCGCCACATTTACCTTCACCTGCTTTTGACATGGTGTGTTTTGGTGAAGTAGCACCGCACTTACCTTCACCACATTTGCCTTCTGCTGATTTCGACATCATGTTTTTTGGTGCAGCTGCGCCACATTTACCTTCACCACATTTACCTTCTGCGGCTTTCATTTTCACACATTTACCATCTTTCATTTCAACACAGGCATCTGCTTTTACTGCCATAGTTTCTGCATTTACGGTTGTAGTTGCCATTGCTAATGCGCCAGCTAATGCCATTAAAGTTGATTTTTTCATTAAAAATTCTCCAAATTAAAGATTAAAGGAATTTCAACCAAGTTTTGGTTGGCGATTTTTTCTGTAATAGAAAATCAAGAGATAATGCACCTGCCCCCTGCATTAATAGAGGTACGAGCATCACTAAATAGATCAAGGCCATTTTGTAACCGTTGCTACACACGTTGTAACCTAAATCGGCATGAACGGCATACCAAGCTACTGAGGTTAAAATCATCAAACCAAGCGAACTAAAACGGGTAAATAGCCCCAGCACTAACAAGATTGGTAGGATAATTTCCGCACAGTTTGCCATTGCCCAGTTCAAATCCGTAGGTAACAGACTAAACGGAAACGGAAAACTGTCCTCAATAGAACTGAACCAGTTTTCGCCGTTTAACTTTTCTAAACCGGCCTCAAAAAATTCATAGGCAAGAAATATACGTAACACCAGTAAACCTATGCCGGGCATTACTATTGTTTTTGCACAGCATTCGGAAAATTGGGTTGAACAAGAGGACATAAAACGCTCCTAAAATAAATGAAAGTATTAGTTAGACGGAGCCGGCGGTAGGTTCTGACAAAAAATTTTTATTTTTCTAAACTAAAACCGTTAAATCTGGGTAAATCACCTATATTAATCGGCCAAAAATTTGCTAATGCATTAATTTTTGTGATCTTTTTCACATTTTTACTTGAAAAGTGCTTGACAAACACCATTTATAGTTTCGTTAGAGATTGACGCTAAATACCATTAGCTCAATGTGATAATCCATTAATAATGATATGGAGAAAATATGAATTTTGAAAAAATGACAACCAAGCTGCAAGAAGCATTAGCAGAATCTCAATCACTTGCTGTTGGAAAAGACAATCCGTATATCGAACCGGCTCACTTACTGTATGCATTGTTAAAACAAGATGGAGGCTCTATCGCTTCATTGTTTACTACATTAAATGTGAATGTGCCAACATTGATTCGCGAATTACAAACAATTTTAGACCGCTTGCCACAAGTTCAAGGCGGCAATACCCAAGTTTCACAACAATTAATTCGACTATTAAATCAATCTGACAAGCTTGCTCAACAATTTGGTGATAGCTTTATTTCATCTGAATTGTTTGTTTTAGCAGCTCTTGATGATAATGGCGATTTAGGCAAATTATTTAAAAAATTTGGCTTGAGCAAAGAAAAGCTGACACAAGCAATCAGCCAAATTCGAGGAGGGGAAAACGTGAATAATCAAAACGCAGAAGAAACCAGACAGGCTTTACAAAAATATACCATTGATTTAACCGAACGTGCCAAAGCAGGTAAATTAGACCCTGTTATCGGACGTGATGAAGAAATCCGCCGAGCGGTGCAAGTGCTACAACGCCGCACGAAAAACAACCCGGTATTAATCGGTGAACCGGGCGTAGGTAAAACAGCGATTGTGGAAGGTTTAGCCCAGCGTATCGTCAATGGAGAAGTGCCTGAAGGGTTAAAAAACAAACGAGTACTTTCCCTTGATATGGGAGCATTAATTGCCGGGGCAAAATATCGCGGTGAATTTGAAGAACGCCTAAAAGCCGTACTCAAAGAATTAGCTAAAGAAGAAGGACAAGTTATCCTCTTTATTGATGAAATTCACACGATGGTCGGTGCCGGTAAAACAGACGGTGCAATGGATGCCGGTAACTTATTAAAACCAAGCCTTGCCCGTGGTGAACTTCACTGTGTGGGAGCAACCACTTTAGATGAATATCGCCAATATATCGAAAAAGATGCTGCTCTGGAACGTCGTTTCCAAAAAGTATTAGTTGATGAGCCAACAGTAGAAGATACTATTGCGATTTTGCGTGGTTTAAAAGAACGTTATGAAATTCACCACCACGTACAAATTACTGACCCGGCAATTGTAGCGGCAGCAACGCTTTCGCACCGCTATATTTCGGATCGCCAATTGCCGGACAAAGCAATTGACTTAATTGATGAAGCGGCATCAAGCCTGCGTATGGAAATTGATTCTAAACCTGAGCCGTTAGATAAGCTCGAACGCCGCATTATTCAGCTCAAATTAGAACGCCAAGCGTTACAAAAAGAGGAAGATGAAGCCAGCCGCCAACGCTTAGCTAAATTAGACGAGGAAATGGCAACCAAAGAGCGTGAATATTCCGAGCTTGAAGAAGTTTGGAAAGCAGAAAAATCCGCATTGTTAGGCACACAGCACATCAAAGCCGAGCTGGAAAATGCCCGCATAGCAATGGATCAAGCCCGCCGTGAAAATGATTTTGAGAAAATGTCAGAATTACAATATGGCGTGATTCCAAACTTAGAAAAACAGTTACAAGCGGTCGAAAATGGCGAAAAAAATGCAGATGCCCAACTCCTTCGTACTAAAGTGACCGAAGAAGAAATCGCAGAGGTGCTTTCAAAAGCTACCGGCATTCCGGTTTCCAAAATGATGGAAGGCGAAAAAGAGAAATTACTACGCATGGAATCGGTACTTCATAGTCGTGTAATTGGGCAAAACGAGGCGGTAGAAGCAGTCGCTAACGCTATTCGTCGTAGCCGTGCAGGGCTGTCAGACCCGAATAAGCCGATTGGATCGTTCTTATTCTTAGGCCCAACCGGTGTGGGTAAAACCGAGCTTTGCAAAACCTTGGCAAACTTCTTATTTGACGATGAAGATGCCATGGTGCGGATTGATATGTCTGAGTTTATGGAAAAACACAGCGTTTCACGCTTAGTAGGAGCGCCTCCGGGCTATGTAGGCTATGAAGAAGGCGGCTATTTAACCGAAGCAGTTCGCCGTCGCCCGTATTCTGTAGTGTTGTTGGATGAAGTGGAAAAAGCACATCCTGATGTGTTTAACATTTTATTACAAGTATTAGACGACGGTCGCCTAACAGACGGCCAAGGCAGAACGGTCGATTTCCGTAATACAGTGGTGATTATGACTTCAAACCTAGGTTCACATCTCATTCAAGAAAATCCTGAATTGGATTATCAAGGAATGAAAGAAGTGGTGATGTCGGTGGTGGGGCAACACTTCCGTCCGGAATTTATCAACCGAATTGATGAAACGGTGGTCTTCCACCCGCTTGGTCAAGAACACATTCGCTCGATTGCCCGTATTCAGCTACAACGCTTAATCAAACGTTTGGCGGAACGTGGCTACGAAGTGACGGTAACGGATGCGGCAATCGACCATATCGGCAAAGCCGGATTCGACCCGTTATTCGGGGCAAGACCGTTAAAACGTGCGATTCAGCAAGAGCTTGAAAACCCGCTGGCACAGCAGATTTTAAGTGGTCAGTTATTGCCGAATAAAGCAGTAACGGTGGATTACCAAGGCGATAGAATTGTAGCAGTTCAATAGATAACAAGCGGTCTAAAAATGCAAAAATTTTGCAAAAAAAGACCGCTTGTATATTAAATATTTTCATAATGCCCTTCATTAACTTTCATCTGTTAATGAAGGGCTTTTGTTATCTGATTTTGCTATGATGAGCAAAATTTTGATAATCAAACTGAATAGGAGTGTTCAATGAGTAAACTATTTCCGGAAGCAACCACACGTCATCAAGCCCCTTATCGCAATGATATTGTAGGGAGCTTTTTACGCACCGATGCGTTAAAACAGGCAAGAGAAGATTTTAACCAGAAAAGAATCAGCCAAGAGCAATTACGTGAAGTAACTCGTGCCGAAGTTAAAAAATTAGTTGAATTACAAAAACAACATGGTGTGCAAGCAGTATCCGACGGTGAATTTAGCCGTACTTGGTGGCATTTGGATTTCTTAGCGGAACTCGATGGCATGGATTGGACAGAAACCGAAACCTTTAGTGTCAATTTCACCAGACATAAGCCTAAAGCTCAATCGGTAAAAATCGTGGGCGATATTGGTTTTTCCGATAATCACTCTTTTGTAGATGCCTACCGTATTTTAAAAGAAGCTGCCGGTGATTACCCAACAAAATTCACTATTCCTGCCCCCACAATGCTGCATATTATTTGCTGCGTGAGAGCGGAAGACTATCAACCATTACCGCAATATCAAGATGAACAAAAATTGTATGATGATATTGCTAATGCTTACATCAAAGCAATGCATAAATTCTATGATATGGGGCTACGTAATCTTCAATTAGACGATACTAGCTGGGGACAATTCTGTGCTGAGGATAAACGTAAAGAGTTTGAAGCAAGAGGCTTTGATTTGACCGATTTAGCAGAAAAATATGTTGCCCTCTTAAACCGTATTGTAGATGCAAAACCGTCTGATATGTCAATTACAATGCACATTTGTCGTGGTAATTTCCGTTCTTCATGGTTCTCAGAAGGCGGTTATGGACCGATTGCTGAAACCTTATTCGGCAAATGCCGTATTGATGGTTTCTTCTTAGAATATGATACCGAACGTGCCGGAACTTTTGAACCGCTACGTCATATTAAAGATCAGCAAGTGGTACTCGGTTTAATTACCTCTAAATTTGGTGATTTGGAAGATAAAAATGCGATTATCGCCCGTATCCAAGAAGCAGCGAAAATTGTGCCAATTAATCAGCTTTGTTTATCGCCACAATGCGGTTTTGCCTCTACAGAAGAAGGCAATATCCTCACAGAGAACGCACAATGGGCAAAATTACATTTAATTAAAGAAATTGCTGAAGAAGTTTGGGGTAAGTAATACTCTTTTATAAAAAAATAGCCAAGTCTAACTTGGCTATTTTTCATCTATAACCAGAACCAGTAACCAATTCCAGCAATCACTAGCATACAGAGTAAGTCGATTTTATAAGACTTGAGCATATCTTTTTGTCTAACCAAACCTGTTCCATAAACTATGGCATTAGGTGGCGTCCCTACAGGTAGCATAAAGGCACAAGATGCCCCTAACCCAATAATTAAGGCAAATCCAAGTGGGTTGATATTTAAAGCCTCTGCAATGGAGATAAAAATCGGCACAAGTAACGCCGCACTTGCGGTATTTGAAGTAAACTCAGTTAAGCTAACAATAAAAGCAGCAATAATCAAACACACAATAAAATAGTGCTTGCCTTCAATTAAAGAAATAATACCTTCTGCCATAATTCGGCTTGCCCCAGTATGGCTAAGTACAGCACTTAAAGTTAGCCCACCACCAAAGAGAAATAATATTCCCCATTCGGTATTGTCTTGAATTTGTTTCCAGCTCACGACTTTTGTTACACACAGCAATAAAGAAGCAACAAGGGCAACAATGCTATCAAAGCTCCCAATATTCGCTTTTAAACCTAAAAATGTTGAGATAAGAGGGTTAATAACACTACTTAGCACCCAGCAACACGCAATGAAAAGAAAAATACTCAGCGTAATAACACGTTGTTTATTAAATCCAATTTGCTCAAATTCAAACTCAAAATCTTGGTTAAATCTAGGCTTAAAAGTGATATATAAAATAAAGATGACTAATGGCAAGATAATCAACATAACCGGTAAGCCATACATCAACCAATCGGAAAATGTAAGGTGTAGCTGGGAAGCTGCAATCGCATTTGGCGGGCTTCCGACTAAAGTCCCCATTCCACCGATACTTGCACTATAAGCAATACCGAGTAATACGAAAGTATAAGTATTGCGTTCCGATTCTCTGTCCATTTTACTGAGAATACCTAATGCAAGAGGTAGCATCATTGCAGCCGTTGCAGTATTGCTCATCCACATTGATAAAAAAGCCGTAACTGCAAATAAATAAAGTACGGCAAGCAATAATTTTCCCTTTGCCAGTGCCATAATTTTATTTGCGATCATTTTATCAATTTTTTGGATATGCAATGCAGCAGCCAATGCAAAGCCCCCAAAGAATAAGAAGATGGTTGGATCAGCAAAGGCACTTAATGCCTCTTTTGAAGTAACTACCCCTAATGCAATTGCCAGTACAGGCACAAAAAGAGCAGTAATAGTAACGTGGACGGCTTCCGTGAGCCATAAAATAGCGACGAAAGCTAAAAGAGCCAGCCCTTTGGTTGGCTCAGGTTCAAAAGGTAATGCTTTAAGTAACACAAAAAAAAGAATGACATCAGATAGAAAAATAGCCATATCACGTCGATTCTTTTTAACTTGTTCTAAAATGAGCGCATTATTCATTTCAAATCCTTATATTTCATATTAATGGATAATATCTTATCTAAAATTACAACTTGCTATTAGAAAAATATACCAAGATATGAGGTAAATCAAAAAGATAGGGAATAAAAAAGCAAGCATTTCTGCTCGCTTTAGAAAATAAGTTATCAAATTACAAAAATAATTAAAATTAGACCGCTTGTAACGGAACATATTCAATGTCTAAATCTAATAAGGATTTAGCTAAGGCTTTTGTCATCGCTCTACTACTTAATGTGCCTTCTGCTTCTGCTAATACAATTCGCTCAACAGGCACATCTACCCGCCCTAAAAACAGGCGATAATTCAATGCACTTTGTAGCGGTAAAAAAGTTGGGTTAAAAGCGGCATTTTCCATATATTTGCCACAAATAATATGCTCACCCACTTGTAATGCTACTCCGCTAAATGTTTGACTGTAAGGAGCGTAAGATGAAGCCGCTGCCTGAATCGCCGCTTGTTCTAACTTATCACCTTTTACTTCAAACTGCTGAAAGTGTTCATAAAACAGCACTTTTTCAATATTTAAATCTTTCGGCCCAAAACTATCCGGCAAATAGCTATGTAATAAATTATTTTGACTGTGAGGTAAATGCACTTTTAAGTCAGCCGCACTGTTTAGCTCATTCATAAATTGACGGCAATGTCCGCACGGAGTGTAATTGACCACTATATCCGTAATCCGGCTTTCACCCGCCAAGAAGGCATGAGAAATCGCACTTTGTTCAGCATGAACAGATTGCTGCATACATTCACCGGAAAACTCTTGGTTTGCCCCAAAATAGAAATCCCCGTTTTTGCCGATCGCCACCGCACCAACATTAAATGCTGAAACAGGCGTCACCGCATAACAGGCTGCAACCGAAATACAACGCAATGCCAACTCAACAGCTGATAAATCAAATTGTTGGCATAACGCTTTAACATTGTCTGCTTTTAATTGCCCGTGGAAATTTTGTTTTTTCAACTGCTCAACAATCGCGTGGGTAACTTCATCGTTTTTGTCGGTTAATAACTTTTCAAAACGTGCCAAAATATGATTGTGAAAACTCATAATCCCTCCATTAATCTATTTATTATCATAAATCTGCCGACAAGCGGTCTGATTTTCTCAATTTTTTGCAAAGACTAAAGATGTCCCCGCTCAACAATCACGCCGACACTGCTAGCCTGTGCCACCGCTTTCGGTTTGTGTAGCTCAATGCGAATCCATTTCAGTCCATATTCTTTCTGCAATAAGTCCGCCAACTGATAGGCAACCGTTTCCACTAACTTAAAAGGTTGTGATTCCACAAAATGCAGTACTTTTTGTGAAACCTCTGCATAATTTAGACAAAATTGCACGTCATCTGTTTTTGCAGCTTGGGAAAAATCCCATGCCATATCAATATTAAAAACCAAACGTTGTTTAATTGTATGTTCCCAATCGTAAGCGCCAATAGAAGCAAATGCGGTCAGCTCCCGAATAAAAACTTTATCACTCATTTTTCATCCTGTTTTATTTTCTGAATTTCTGTAGAATATAGCACAAGATAAATTTAATCAGGAAAATTTATGAATATGATTCCCTATTTATTGATCTTAATCGCCTATTTGCTCGGTTCTATTTCAAGTGCGATTATTTTTTGTAAGCTAGCTGGCTTACCTGATCCAAGAGAAAACGGCTCACACAATGCCGGAGCAACTAATGTATTACGTATCGGCGGAAAAACTGCTGCGCTTGGTGTGCTACTATTTGATATATTAAAAGGCACTTTGTCGGTGGCTATGGGAATCTATTTTGCCTTAACGCCTTCTCAGCTAGGGTTTGTTGCTTTAGCGGTCTGCCTTGGGCATATTTTTCCGATTTTCTTCCAATTTCGAGGCGGTAAAGGAGTTGCCACCGCCTTTGGTGCCATAATACCGTTGAGTTTTATTGTAGCTGCTGGAGCAGTTGGCACTTGGCTGATAATTTTTCTACTGTTTGGCTACTCCTCATTAAGTGCGGTAATGGCAGCCTTACTTTTACCTTTTTACATTTGGTGGTTTGAGCCACAATTTACCTTTCCTGTTGCCCTAGTATGCTGTTTGTTGGTTTACCGCCATCACGATAATATTCAACGACTCTGGCGTGGACAAGAAGACAAAATTTGGGATAAATTTAAGAAAAAGCCAGCATAACAACCATATAGGGCAAAATAGGCATAGTGAATTCACTATGCCTATTTCATATCACACGGCTAAATCCGCTTCATCACCTCGATTTTGCAGCCATTGTTTACGATCTTCCGCTCTTTTTTTGCCGAGCAACATATCCATAATTTCAAAGGTACTGACCTCGCCCTCTTCTACATCCAAACTTTCATCAAATGTGAGTTGCACTAAACGGCGAGTACTCGGATCCATCGTGGTTTCACGCAATTGACTTGGGTTCATTTCACCCAAACCTTTAAAGCGTTGTACATTCGGCTTGCCTTTTTTCTTAGCTAGACGAGCCAAAATTGCTTCTTTTTCCGCTTCATCTAAGGCGTAATGCACTTCATCTTTGCCAATATCAATACGATAAAGCGGCGGCATTGCCACATAAACGTGGCCATTTTGTACCAATTTCGGGAAATGGCGTAAAAACAAGGCACATAATAAAGTCGCAATATGTAAGCCGTCTGAATCCGCATCGGCAAGAATACAAACCTTACCATAACGCAATTCATCTAATTTATCACTATCAGGATCGATCCCCAATGCGACCGCAATATCATGTACCTCTTGCGAAGCTAACACTTGATCTGATGATACTTCCCAAGTATTTAAAATCTTACCACGCAACGGCAAAATCGCTTGATACTCCTTATCTCTAGCCTGCTTTGCCGAACCGCCGGCAGAATCCCCTTCCACTAAAAAAAGCTCGGTACGGCTTAAGTCTTGTGCGGTACAGTCTGCCAATTTTCCCGGTAACGCCGGGCCGCTGACTAATTTTTTACGCACCACTTTTTTCGCTGCGCGCAAACGGCTTTGAGCAGAATTAATCGCCATTTCAGCAATCAATTTGCCGATCTGCACATTTTGGTTCAGCCATAAACTAAAGGCATCTTTTAAGCAGTTATCCACATAACTTGAGGCTTGACGGGAAGATAAACGCTCTTTGGTCTGCCCTGCAAATTGCGGCTCTTGAATTTTCAGCGAAAGCACATAGGCACAGCGGTTCCAAACATCATCAGCGGTCAGTTTAACGCCTTTCGGCAATAAGTTGTGGATTTCACAAAACTCTACCATCGCTTTGAGCAATCCATTGCGTAAACCATTCACATGCGTTCCGCCTTGCGGGGTTGGAATAAGGTTTACATAGCTTTCCGCCACCAATTCCCCACCTTCAGGCAACCACGTTAAAGCCCAACTTACCGCCTCCGTCTCTGCTGAGGTATCGCCAATAAATGGAGGATTCGGCAGCGATTCATAACCGCTTAAAGCTTCAGTTAAATAATCAGACAAACCGTCTTCGTAGTACCAAGTTTCTTCGGTGTTATTGATTTTATCAATGAAATTAATGGTGAGCTTCGGGCAAAGTACCGCTTTGGCACGCAACAAATGACGTAAACGGCTCACCGAAAATCGAGGGCTATCAAAATATTTCGGGTTTGGATAAAAACGAACAGTCGTCCCGGTTTGCTTTTTCGGACAAGAACCGATAACAGTCAGCTCCTCGACTTTCACCCCATTAGCAAAAGCAATGGAATAAACCTCACCGCCACGTTTAATTTGAATTTCCACACGCTCGGAAAGGGCATTTACCACCGAAATTCCCACACCGTGCAGACCGCCGGAGAAGGTATAGTTTTTATTTGAGAATTTACCTCCTGCGTGCAGTTTCGTTAAAATAAGCTCAACGCCTGAAATTTTCTCGGTAGAGTGAATATCCACAGGCATTCCTCGCCCATTATCCACAACTTCTAATGAATTATCGCTATGGAGAATAACATCAATTTTATCGGCATAGCCCGATAATGCTTCATCCACACTGTTATCAATCACCTCTTGCCCTAAATGGTTAGGACGTGTGGTATCGGTGTACATTCCCGGACGAAGCTGCACCGGCTCAAGATCTTTCAGAACGGTAATTTCATCCGCCCCATAGCGTTTTTCTGACATTATTCTTTCTCTTAGGCTACAAAATAAAATAAGGCTGAATTTTAAGGAAATTTAGCCTCTTTTGCAAAGTTTTGGTGAAATGATACCGCTTGCAACCTTTAATCTTCTAAAAACAACGGCCCTAAAGGCGTTTTAGGAATACCGAAATGTTCCGGGTAATGCACTTCTACCAAATACAAACCTTCCGCTTTGGCTGTGGGAGCGGCTTTTTCTCTATCTCGTTGATCTAGCACCCATTTTGCCCATTCTACAGGTTGTCTGCCCTGCCCGATTTCAAGCAAAGTGCCGACAATATTTCTGACCATATGATGCACAAAAGCATTGGCTTGAATATCAACAATCACATAATCGCCTTGACGGGAAACATTTAAATGGTGAATATTTCGCCACGGTGTGTTTGATTGGCATTTCGCCGCACGGAAAGAGGAAAAATCGTTTTCACCCAATAAAAACTGTCCTGCTTGGTGCATTTTGCTTTCATCAAGCGGGAAATGAAAATGGGTTACGCCTTTTGGCAGAATGGCTGAACGCAATTTGCTGTTATAAATAATATAACGATAACGGCGAGCAGTGGCACTAAAACGAGCGTGGAAATCATCACTCACTTCAACCGCCCATTTCACAGCAATATCATCGGGCAAATGAGCATTCGTGCCGAAACACCAACTTTGCAATGGACGAACGGCCTGAGTGTCAAAATGCACGACCTGACCTGTGCCGTGTACGCCTGCATCGGTTCTACCGGCACAAAATACTTCAACAGGGGAATCAGCCACAACAGACAACGCCTGCTCTAACTTTTGCTGCACGCTTTCCACTGCTTCTTGCCGTTGCCAGCCAAAATAGCGGCTGCCGTCATATTCAATGCCTAATGCAATTTTCATCTCAACCTCAAAACCTAATATCAAAAATAAGGGCGAAAAACTTTTCGCCCCTACGATTATTTATTTAATAAACCTAAAAATTCTTTGCGGGTTTCTCGATCATCTAGGAACACGCCACCGAAAGCCGAAGTAACGGTATAGCTGTTGGTGTCTTTCACGCCACGGCATTTTACGCAGAAATGTGTCGCTTTCACATATACTGCCACATCATCGGTTTCCAAAATGGTTTGGAAAGCAGTGAGAATCTGCTCGGTAAAGCGTTCCTGCACCTGCGGACGTTGGGCAAAAAATTGCACCACACGGTTAATTTTAGACAAACCGATCACCCACTTTTTCGGGTAATACGCCACCGCCACTTTGCCGTCAATAGTCACAAAATGATGCTCACAGGTCGAAGTTAAAGTAATATCATCTACCAACACCATTTCGCTCACCTTCATTCGGTTTTCGATATTCGTAATTTTAGGGAAAGTAGCATAATCTAATCCGCTAAAAATCTCATCCACATACATTTTTGCCAAGCGATGAGGTGTTTCTTCAAGACTGTCGTCCGTTAAATCTAAGCCGAGTAATTCCAATACTGCTTGCATATGCTGCTGAATTTCCGTACGGCGACTATCTTTATCTTTGCGATGAGCAACTGTCGGGGTCTCAATCCCTTTTGCCAATAACGCTTGGCGTACTTTCTGTGCTTCGTCAGAAATCCTATTTTCTGTTGTGTCTAATTCCGGTGAGATCGTTGTCATTGGTTTTCCTCTCAAATATAAGCCGCAAATTCTAACAAATTGACATCAAAAAAAATAGCTCTAAAATGAGCTATCATAGTTATAAATACAATATTAAACATGCGAAATAATCACTATCTCTTTAACGCCGAACTTGTTGCCGAAGAACAGGTCGAGTTTATCCAAGAATTACTCAGTTGCAAAAATTTTGAAAATTCCGACCGCTTGCTAGGCTTCTCAAAAGGTCGCGGTATTACATGGTTTTTAAAAACTAAGGCTGAACTTGGCATAAACATCGTACTTCGCCATTACTATCGAGGCGGATTATTCGGAAAATTGGTGAAAGATAGTTATTTCTTTAGCGGATTTAAACAGACTCGGGCATACCAAGAATTTTTCTTGCTACAGCAAATGTTGGCATGGAATTTACCGGTACCACGCCCTGTGGCAATCAAGGTGGTTAGAACCTTATGTTGCTATCGTGCAGATATTATGCTGGAAAAACTGGATAACACACAGGATTTGAGCAAAAGCTTACAATCTCGGGCTTTATCAGCCGAGCAATATGAACAAATTGGAAAGTTGATTCGCCATTTGCATAATCACCAAGTTCATCATTCTGATTTGAATATTCATAATATTCTACTAGACGATAAATCCAAATTTTGGCTGATTGATTTCGATAAATGCCGTATTCAAAAAGGCGATATTTGGAAAAAAGGTAATTTAGCCCGTCTGCTACGTTCTTTTAAAAAAGAGCAAGCGAGGTTAAATATTTTATTTAAAGATGAAGACTGGCAATCCATTTTGAAAGGTTATTTAGCGGAATAAGGACGCATGAATACGTCCTTCAAACTACCACCCCAACGCCTTATTGGCTACCCAATCACGCGCGTTAGAAGAATGTGAAACCGCAAATAACGCAAAATTCCGCCCTATTTGCACAGGTAACATTTCGCAAGAAAAGAGTGAAATCAAACCGCTTGTTGAGCTCATCATACTAACCTGATCTCGCTCTCGCCTTTTTTCAAATTCAACCAACAGCGAAAATTCGCCAATATCCTTGCCTTGCTTAAAGGCATCGGCAACTGAAGTAGCTAAACTAAAGAGATCACGCAAACCAAGGTTAAAACCTTGCCCGGCAACAGGATGCAGCATTTGTGCGGCATTGCCGACCACCGCCAAACGGTGGTGAATATGCGATTCCGCTTTTTGCAAAATGAGAGGATAAACAAACCGCTTGCTCACACGCAAAAACTGCCCTAGCTTCCAGCCAAATTGCTGCTGTAATTGAGCTAAAAATTCGCTATCTGACAATTGCATTAACGTCTTAGCTTCTTTCACACACCAAACCAACGACATACAACTCCCCGCCAAAGGCAATAAAGCAAAAGGCCCTTGCTCGGTAAAATATTCAAACGCCTGATTTTGATGATGCTCGCTCAACTCCACATTCGCAATCACCGCCGATTGCCCGTAATCTTTAACCTGTTGCGTTGCTACGCCACATTGTTTGGCAATATTTGATTGAATACCGTCAGCGGCAACCAGTAAGCGGCAGCTTAGTTGCTCACCACTGGCTAAAGTCAACTTACAACCTTGTTGTGAGCGTTCAATTACCTCCACTTCATTTGGACAGAAAGTGTGGATATTCGGCTGTTTTTCGAGGCAAGCGGTCAATTTCTTGCCTAATTTTGCTAATTCCACCACCGCACCAAGCTGAGGAATATTCTGCTCTGCCGCTTTCAGCGTGGCTTTGCCGAAATGCCCTTTATCCGCCACTTGGATTTGATGAATCGGGGTAGCGATAGCTTGAATCACCGCACCCAAATTTTCACCTGCAAGCGGTATAATTTGGCTCATTTTTTGCAAACTGCCTTGGGCTAATGCAATGCTGCGCGCATCAAAACCACCTTGCTGCTCATAGTTAGGTAACAATTTTTCGACAATCGCAATTGAAATTTTGTGCTGACAAAAACTGCTTAACGCCAACGCCAACACCGAGCCGGTAACGGCTCCGCCTACAATCACAACATCAAACTGCCTTTCCATTCCTACTCCTAAACCACCGCTTGCAAAATCGCTAACGGATAACACTCGCCTTTTAAATAATCCTGTACTGACTGAATCACCAACGGACTTCGCTCACACTGCCCTTCTTGCTGAATATAGTGATGGAACTCATCAAGCGTAAGCCACATCGCTTGGGTAATATCCGCATCTTTAGGTTGCGGCTCTAGCCAATCTTCCAACTCCACCGCAAACACAAAACGCAGATAATCAGTTTGGCTGCGAGGGGCTTGCCATTGATAAACACGAATCAGGCTGCTGATCTCAGCTTGAATGCCTGTTTCTTCAAATAGCTCCCGCTTTGCCGCTTCAAGCAACGTTTCATTTTGCTCTAAATGTCCTGCCGGCTGATTCAAGGTGCGTTTGCCATATTCGATTTCTTCGACAAACAAAAACTTGCCCTTGCAATGCACCACACAGGCAAGGGTAACATTCGGTTTAAACATTAAATGACCTCAATTAACGCTTTACCTTCTTCTTGTTCAAGTAATCTACCAACATGAAATAAAGAAACACAGGCATTTTTTGCAATTTGTTGGACTTTTTCAACCGCTTGCGGCAACACTGCAACAAGTAATCCACCCGAAGTTTGTGGATCGCACAAAATCGCTTTTTGCTCGTCTGTCATTGCAGAAATTAAATGACCATAGCTGTCAAAATTGCGGGTTGTACCGCCCGGCACAGCTCCTAAAGCGATGTAATCTTTTGTCCCGTCAAGAGTTTGAATATCCGCAAAATGCACTTCGGCACGCACATTTGAGCCTTGGCACACCTCGCTTAAATGACCTAACAGCCCGAAGCCTGTTACATCCGTCATTGCCGTGACTTCAGGTAGCTCAGAAAATTCCGCTCCAATCAAATTGATTTGGCACATTACCTCACTTGCCAAATGCTGATGTTCAGGCTGAAGTAATCCCTTTTTCTCTGCCGTGGTTAAAATGCCAATACCTAACGGTTTAGTTAAAAACAGCTCACAACCTGCCACCGCCGAAGCATTACGTTTTACACGCTCGGTTGGCACCACGCCGGTTACCGCTAAACCAAAAATCGGCTCGGGCGAATCAATCGAATGCCCTCCCGCCAAAGCAATACCTGCCTGCTGACAGGCAAAACGCCCGCCCTCAACAATTTGCTGAGCCACTTCCGCTGGCAATTTATTGACCGGAAAGCCCAGAATGGCAATCGCCATAATCGGCTTACCACCCATCGCAAAAATATCACTAATTGCGTTAGCAGAGGCGATCCGCCCGAAATCAAACGGATCATCTACAATCGGCATAAAAAAGTCCGTTGTACTGATAATCGCCTGCCCATTGCCTAGATCATAAACCGCCGCATCATCCGCCGTTTCATTGCCTACTAACAAGTTCGGGTCGATAAATTTGTCTAATTGAGTTTGTAAAATTGTCCCTAACACCTTAGGAGAAATTTTACAGCCTCAACCCGCCCCATGGCTGAACTGGGTCAATCTAATCGGTTCAGACATCTCGCCTCCATCATTAATCAAAATTACGCTTATTGTACGCTAACAAGCGGTAAAATTCGGCAAGTTTTTTGCAAAAAATTCCGGAAAATTTGCCGAATTTCACCGCTTATTTTATCTTACATTATCCATTTTTCTAAATTAGTCTCTACTTTGGGTTTCAATGCCAACTCATTTTCCAACGCATTAACCCACTCTACGCTATTCTCAAAAGGAGCAAAACGATGGCGGCGAGCCACAGCCGCAAAATCGCCTAATGTCAGATTATCGAAATAATAGAACCGAGAAAGCTCTTGCTCACTCAACTCCACCAATCCCAATATTCTAGCTTGGCTGATAGCAGCTTTTTTTCGCTGTTCCGGCTGTAAATAATCAAACTTCAATTTAAGATCAAAACGGCGTAAAGCCGCAGGGTCGAGATTGTCCATTAAATTGGTAGAGACAATCAACAAGCCTTCAAATTTTTCAATTTGCGTTAGCATTTCATTAACGAAACTATGTTCCCAGCTACGTTGTCCGCTTTCACGAGCAAATAAGAACGTATCGACTTCATCAAAAATCAGCACCATATTGTTCTCTTTCGCTTTTCGGAACGCTTCTGCAATCTGTTGTTCGGTTCCTCCGACAAATGGACTCAATAAATCCGAACCTTGTTGAACCAATGCTTGCAAGCCCATTTCCTGTGCCAGCCAATTTGCCCAAGCGGTTTTGCCGGTTCCCGGTGGGCCGTAGCAACAAATTCGCCCACGTTTAGTGCGTTTTAGCCCTTCGCTGATTTTGTGCATATTTTCCGCACAATTTACCCAATCTAAATTGTAGGCAATTTTGCTTTCAACAAGCGGTTCAATTTTGCGAAAACCTTGCGAAACCAGCGTTTGATTAAACATTCCCAACGCTTTTTCTGCAAACTCCGTTGAATTTTCAGCCTGTAAACAGTTCATCACATTAAAGATGCGAGTTAATACCGCTGGCGATAAATCGGCATTTCAAAAATCATATCAAAACGGCGGAGATAGGCATTGTCAATGCAGCTAACCGAATTGGAAATCCAGATCATCGGAATCGCATTATTTTCCAAGAAATCATTGACCCAAGCCTTATGCTCTTGGGCAACAGAACGCTCGGTAAATGAACTGGCGAACACATCTTCCACTTCATCAAAAATAATCACTGCACCTTTGCCCACCAGCAATTTTTGCGCCAAACGGCAATTCTCTAAACGCGTTTTTCCACTTAGCACATCGCCATCTTTATCTTGATTTGCCATTGTGTAAGCTGGCAGATTGAGCGTATTCGCCAGCAGTGCCGCAAATTCGGTTTTCCCTGTTCCTGCCGCTCCGTAGAGCAGAATATTTACACCTTTTTTCGCATTTTTTGTGGCAACTTCGAGATAATTCAGCATCATTTCACGACTTTTCGCAATATATTCATAATCACTTAACTGCAATATCGGCGGTATGGTTGGCACAGTTGCACGCTCGATCAAAGATTGCTCGGTAATCGGTAAAATCCCAAAATCATCGAAATCTAAGGCATCTCCCCACCCCAAATACTCACGAAACTGCTCAGGATTATAGCCACGCTCAATCAAACCGTAGCTATTTAATTTGCTCTGTTTCCCCAACACCGATTTTACTTCTTTATGGCTTATCCCCAGCAAATCGGATAACACCAACGCAGTTTGATTTAAATCCATATGCGGAAAATACTCTAATAAATTGCGTAAATTCCGCTCTGCCCGAAAGTGAAAGGCAAACTGCATCACCGCTTGTTCACACGGGTTCAAATCCAAAAATTGTGCCAATTTCGCCAAATTTTCATACGCTACCTGCCAAAGTTCTGGCAGATCATTCTGACTCACAATCGCACGATAACGTGCTTTCAATAAATCACGGGCAAGGGGTTTGAGTTCTTTCTCTTTTTCCATCTCCTCAGGCAAGCCCATAGCGAATGCCACATCATCTCGACGATAATTGTCATTACGGAAAAACTCCGAAAATAATCGATGCTCGAACATTGCTTTCAGCATAATTTTTTCAGAATAAAGGGAAACGGTTGAAGGGTTTAATTGATAGTTACTCATAAAACATTCCTCTGCTGATTTCACATCAGTAATTCTATTTATCAACACGACAAGTTGTGTCGCATTCAATGCTTTATGGTAGATTTTGATCGGACGAGCGGCATTATAGCGGTGAAAAATAAAAACGCAAGCGGCCGATTTTGCAGATTTTTTTATAAAATTGACCGCTTGCAACTAGGCTTCAAGGCTTGCCAAAATCTCTTCGACAAACTGTGAAACAACTTCCGTAGCTTTACCGTAACGAGCTTCTTTAAAAGCAGTTTTGACTTTACTCGGCTCTAAATTGAGCTCGACCGTGTAGGATTTCCAGCGATTTGCCTTTTCAACAAAACCAGCAGCAGGGTAAACATTGTCCGATGTGCCAATGGAGACAAAAATATCGCAATCGTAAATCGCCTCATCAATCTCTAACATTTGCAACGGAATTTCTCCGAACCAAACAATATGCGGACATAGCCGAGCGGGCTGAATACAGCAAGTACAGCGACTTTCGTCCGTCACATCGCCGTGCCATTCATAGACTGTACCTTTGTTCGGGCAACGGACTTTCAGCAATTCGCCGTGCATATGAATCACGTTTTTGCTGCCTGCACGTTCGTGTAAGTTATCGACATTTTGTGTGACAATCAGTAGATTTTCGCCGAGTTTCTCTTCCAATTTAGCTAAGGCAAGATGAGCCGCATTGGGTTGCACTTCGGGATCAAACAGTTTTCGGCGGCGTTCGCTATAAAAACGTTGGACTAACTCCCGATCTCGTTTATAGCCCTCAGGTGTTGCGACATCTTCTACCCGATGATTTTCCCACAAGCCGTCTTCGGCACGGAATGTACGAATGCCAGACTCGGCAGAAATACCAGCACCGGTTAGCACCACGATTTTAAGATCTTTTTTCATTTTAATGTTCCTTATTATTCCCATAATTTAAAAAATATTGATAGCTCTGCTTTTCAATAAAGTAGTATTCTTCCATTGTCTGTTTTGGATCAATTCATCCATATTCAGCGTATGATCAAACATCGCATATTGGTATGAATTTTCTCCCCCTGTTCCCCAAATAATGTTTTTCAACGTGAGTTTCCGATAAATCGGAATCAATAACGGCACAAGTAAACTTTCACAAAATAATGTTTTAGGATCATCAAAACGTGTCTGATTTATCCAGCCAAAGTCATAAAATTTACCGTTCTCTTCGCATATCACGCAATCAACACTTATCGGCATATCAAAAAATAGCTCTCCGTTTTCTAAGGTAAATTGATAGCAGTAACTGCCCTCAAAATGGGTATTGGAGTGCTTAATAAAGCGTAAACTTAAATACTTATCCCATAATTTTGACGTGATAGTAATTTGATTACCTTTATATTCTACTATCGGCTGCTGTTTTTGTACCTCCTGCAAGGCAATAAAACCGTTAATAACCCATTGGGTGAAATCTACTTTCATTGCAATTTCTCCAAATAACCAAACCGATTTTCTGCTATTTCTGCATTACTTGTAAATTTCCACATTCCCACTAATATGGCAATTTGCTTCAATTTTAGCATTACCATAAATCCGAGCATTATCTGAAATCCGAATTTCGCCAATATAGTTTCCACCAATTTTGGGATTTCCAAAAATTTTCACTGAACCACAAATACAAGTGTCTTTCCCACCTACCGCTGCATTCCCGAAAATTTCCACCTCATCTTCAATATCGCCTTTGACTGCGACTTCGGCATTATCATAAATTTTCACATTGCCACTTATACAGCCTCTTAATACTCTCGCACTGCCATACACTTTGGCATTATGTATCAAAACTGTGTAGCCACCGATATAACCATTTTCCGATACACAAGCCTGATCCCACACTTCCGCATTATTCGCCACCCAACAATTTCCCTCGTGCGACAAATTATGCTCACCACTAATAAAACCGCCTGAATCGCCTACTTTCACTTCCCTACCATCACTTGTCGTAAAATCTCGTAAAGCCTGAATTTGATAGAGCTTTTGCTCATCATTGCCTTTATCACTTTCGATCAAACGATATTTTTTCATTTGTGACTTCTGTTTTATTGAATAAATCTAGTTTATGCAAACGTGCGATATTTTATGTCGCACAAAAGATACTTTTTGTGATTTTCTTTTTAAGAAATACATAGATACACCGCACCTTAAAACAGGCTAATTGGAAGAGTTAAAAGTCGGAAAAAGAAAAAGCGGTGCAATTTTGCAGATTTTTTGCAAGATTGCACCGCTTGTACAAGATTAGTTATTTTTTAACTTGGAGAGTCTGTCACGTTCCTCGTCAAAAATTTTCATCATTTCATTATTATGATTATTGATATTTTTTGCATTCCACTTATCATAACTAAGCATTATCGCTTGTTTAGGACTAATACATTTTAAGCTACCTGATACATATCTTTTTACTTTATCTGATGGAATCTCATCATTTAATGATGAATTTTGATAATGAGAAATCAAGCATAAATTACCAAAACTATTTAAAATCTCCTCTCTTTTAGAATCAAAAGGATCAACATCATTTAATAAACTATCTTTCTTACTTTGAGGTAAATAATGTTCGATAGAATTTCTAGACAATGAAAATATGAAGTTGTCTTTCTGTAGAAAATCATTCTTTTCACCGACTTTATTATTCCAATCTCTCCATAGAAGATAATCCAAATAATTAAATATATAGTTAGGTATATATTGACCTTTTTGATTAAATAATTTTTGCCTACTATCCTCTATATAATAATCGTAAGCCAATTTCTCCAGTATTGATATGTATGAATTAGCCAACAACCCATATCCCTCTTTAAGAGAATCACTTTTGTAAAGAATACATAAAACATCATACAGCCACTCTTTATATATTTTTTGTCTAAATGCCGTATGAAACATAGAGAGTAGCTGTACTATCTTAGTATGTTCCTCTGACGTATCATAATTAACACCTTCATTAGTAACTATTCCCTCTTTTTCTTTAGCTTCAAAAGCTGTCCCAAATGTATTCACTTCTTTGAAATAAAAATATTTTCCATTCTTATATTTTTTTAAACCATTTAAAGACCAACTATCATCTTCATCTCTTGATTTGATAATATATCTATCAAAAATCAATCTACATTTTAGCAGGCACATAATAAACTCTTTTATTTTATCTTCAGCAAGTAATTTATTAAATACCTCAAAAATAAATTTATCATTTAAAGGAATATCTTTATCATTTAAAGGAATATTTTTATTTGAAGTAAAAACTTTCAAAACAATCATTAAGAAATTAGGGAAGTCTATAATAGAGTTAAATTTCCCATCTCTAATTTCATCATAATTATTGTTATTAACATCACTGTTAATAATTTTATGTCCATCTAATAATGATAAAATATCTCTTTTATCACTACTATATTTATCAGGTTCTGATTTTATTACTGCCAGCATCTTATCAAAATCTGATGGTATTTTCTCACAAAAATCACCAAAGAAATTTTCATTCGTCCTAACACTTTTACTATCATCATTAGAATATGGAAAACGCTTGATAGCATAAACATTCATATCCGAACAAGAATCCCAAATTAAGGAAAACAAAGATCTTTCATTTTCTTGAAGTTTATCCATCAATCTTGCTTTTAGTACTTCGTGTTTTTCTAATTGCTCACCACGATTATTCATAATTTCAAAATAATGGTTAAGATCCGTATTTTCAGGCACTTCTGTTCTAAGAATAACAACTCTTTCAAGTAAAAAATTGAAAAACTTCTGTTTTTTATCCTCATCTAATAATTCATTATAATTTTTGATAATCTGAAACCCTTGCTCTATACTATTTTTCTGAGATTGTTTAGAGTGAAGTTTTTCAAAACTATCATTTGATTCCTCTCGATGCTCAAAATCCAAATAGATATTTTTTTCTTTATTGTAATAACTTAATAGTAGCTTTAATGTGGTTAAGCGTTGTTGCCCATCAATCACTTCATATCCGTCTTTACGCTTGGACACCACTAGGCTACCTATATAATAGTTTTTACCTTCATTTTTATTTAAGGCTTCGAAAATATCTTGAATAAGTAATTCAATTTCATCTTTACCCCAAGCATAATTACGCTGATATATTGGCACAATATATCTATCACTGTTACATAAATCTTTTATATGTGATGTTTTTACTTGCTCATTCGTCATTCTTATCTTCCTCAATATTTTTAAGTATAGAAACCAATCCTGTTTTATTACCCTTATCAAATTCAATGCTGTATTCATCAATAATAAACTCTAGAAATTCTCTTGAGTTATCAGATCTTATTAAATGAGAGAAAGAGCTATTTGAGTGATAAACTTCATTTTCCACCATTCTATAGAATACTCTACCCTGCATTAAACGAATCCGATAGCACCATTTAAAGCATTTTTCTACGGCTTGAACGAGATTTTCTGTACCAAATTTATCGTAGTAGAGCATTACCAAACATTTAAATAAATTCTTGATATATTTATCACCGGTTCGATAAGAACCGGAGTATTCATCAATATACCTTAATAAATTATTGTCATAGTCCTTCAATTTTCCTGAAAAAATCTCGGAGCTTGTCAAGAACCCTGTCTGCTTATCAAATAAGAAAATATAGCTTTCTCTATAATGCTCGATATAACGGAAAAAGAGTTCCCCATTCACAATAGGTTGAACAGATTGAAAGTGAATTTTAGCAAACCGGCTATCTATTAAAGTAGGGAAAACCTGATACATTTTATATAAGTTAAAACTTGCAAGTTGCTGTGTAATATAAGGATAATTTTTATCTGCACCCGCACCCTTGAATGTATCCAACTCCTTATTTGTGAATCTTTCTGCTGTCTGATATTTCTGCCAACGCCGTAATCTGAACAAAGTTTCGCTGATAACTTCTTTTAAATCTGCAATCTCAGCTTCTACTGCACTTTCCCAATTTTCTACACATTGATAAATCGTTTCTTTATCTGCATTAAGTTCTCTTAAATGGTAAGCCTTTAATAAATCATAAGGAGCAAGCGATTTTCCCCTTGCATTTTGAGCATCAAAGAATTGGAAAGCTTCATCAATATCTTCTAATTCAATGTAAACAAATTCACAATTTTCTAAAATATAGTTAGCAAAGCCCTGTTTGTCTTTTACTCTTTCTTGAATAAATTGCTCAACCGCATTTTTATTCATTATAAGATTATCAGCACTGATACTATGAGAAAGATTCTCTGATAATAACGGAAAAGTAGAATCATTAGTTAATAAATATAAAATCACACTAAGACTAATCAAACGTTGTTGTCCATCTACTATATTGAATTTTCCTTTTTCATCTTTATGAATAACAACAGCCCCAACCCGATAAATTTTCTTACCATTTTCAAAATGAAAATAGAGATCGCTTAGTAGTTGAGTGATATTTTTTATCGACCATTTATAAGGTCGCTGGTAATCTGGAATAGAGAGTTTCTCTCTTATAACATCTTCAATTTTTCTAATTTTAGCAATTTCTTTTTCAGTATTCGGTTGGCTCATTTCTGCTCCTTTATTACACTATTCCAATGTTTTCATTGTATCAAACATTTGCAGATTTCCGTTGAATTTAACCCGCTTGTAATACCTTATCAATCATTTTCAATGCTGCCAATCCACCCATTTCCAAACTCAAAAAATGCATTTTCGGCACGCCGGCATCAATAGAGTTAATTCGAATCAAACCGCCTTTTTTCTGTTTGGCGGTGCGTTCGGAAAAATTACGCACGGTTGGAATCGCTTTGCCTGCTCCAATTTCGATCACCACTGGTCGCTCCGTTTTGCAAAGCCACTCTTCAAGCAATATCTGTTTGCCGAGTTGATAGTTTCCCGCATATTTCCTGTCGTTGAACATCAGTACATTTTGACGGGCTAAGCCGCCGCAGTCAGGGCAACGTGGAGCTTCACTCAACACAAGGCACTATTCATCATCGGTAATAGGTCGGTAGCCGTACGACCACCACGATCTACCTTGGCAATTTGCGACACACTGCAAGCGGTCTAATGTGCCGTGACATTCGTAAATTCGGGCTTCTGAAAAACCTGCTTTGCGGAAATGTCCGTCCATGTTGCTGGTGAACACAAAATAGCCGTGAGGTTTAGCCTCCGCCCAGCGTTTAAGAATAGCGTAGCCCTCGTGCGGTTCGGCTTGGCGATATTGGTTTAAGCGGTGAGCGAAAAACCATTTGGCAAGCTCGGGGCGTTCTTGATAAGCAAGCGGTGTCGCAATATCCATAAATTGCAAATCGAATTTTTTAAGCGGTGGATAAGCATTCCAAAATCCGCCCACGCTGCGGAAATCGGGCAAACCGCTATCTACCGACATTCCTGCCCCTGCGGTAATTAAAATGCCGTCTGCTTGGCAAATCAGTTCGGCAGCGTAATTGAGATCGTTTTTCATATTTTGCTCCCCTGTTTTTGATGATTTTACCTATTCGTGCGGCAAATTGTGTCGCACAAATCATAAAATCTCACATATCACGACCGAAAAATCATCATACAAGCGGTATTTTTTGACGAGTTTTCTGCAAATTTGCAGCATCTCTTGATTTGTAGCGTATTTTCGCCAAATCATTTCAATCTGTTTGGGTGTAAGATAATCGTAAAAACCGTCAGAACAAAGCAACATACTTTCTCCTTTTCCTAGCTGAAATTCGGCAGAATGAATACGGAAATCCTCCGCTTCAAAATCTGCGGTAATACAGTCGGATAACGCTCGGTACATTGAGGCATACTCTGCCCTTTCATTCGCTAATCCCTGAGCTTTCATTTCATTCAATACCGTATGATCTAAACTTAATTGCTGCCACTCTCCGCTTGCAGTGATTTTATACGCTCGGCTGTCGCCGACATTCAGAATTTTGCCTTTACCATTGGCATCTAATTCGCAACCGACAAAGGTGCTGCTTATGCCAAAATGAGAAGTCGCATATTTTTCACAAAGCTCAAATTGTGTGTTTCTCAACCATATTGAGTTTAGCTCTCGGCACTCACCTAACTTTTCCATTAAGAAACGGCTGGCGAGCTGCGACTTTGAACTGTGCGAAACACCGTCCGCCACACCGAAAATCACCTTGTCTTTATCCAAAAGCTCACTTTCGGCATTTTTACATTGCCATTGATAAACAGCTTTACCGTTGAATAACGCATCTTGGTTTTTCTGACGATAGTTGCCGACTTGTTGGCAAAACGTGAGTTGAAAAGGCATTTAATCGCTCCTGTTTTGATTTTTTGCTTTTAAAACAGGCTTAGAGGGAAAATAAAAAGTCGGAAAAAATTAGAATTTCTCGATCAAGATCACAAAATTAGCCCGAAATCCAAATTGGTTTTATGGTAAGGTATGGACAAATAAAGGAGAGCCTATGCAAGATTTAATCACGCCTACCAGCGCTAACATTCTGCTCTATTCCGCACAACAAGATGTGCAAATTGAAGTGCAATACTTAGATGAAACCTTTTGGCTGACACAAAAAAGTATGGCGGAGTTGTTTAGGGTACAGCCTCATACTATCAATTTTCATTTGAAACAGATTTTTGAGACAGCGGAGTTAGAACAAATTTCAACCACTCGAAAAATTCGAATAGTTCAACAGGAAGGAAATCGTCAAGTTAGTCGTAATCTTGATTTCTACAACCTCGATGCCATTATCGCTGTCGGCTACCGAGTAAATAGCCGTGAGGCAACCCAGTTCCGCATTTGGGCAACTAAAACATTACGAGAATTTATCATCAAAGGCTTTGTCGTTGATGAGCAACGCTTAAAACAAGGAAAACAGTTCGAGCAAGATTATTTTGAGCAGCTCGTTGAGAAAATCCGTGAAATTCGGGCATCTGAACGCCGTTTTTATGAAAAAATCACGGATCTGTATGCGTTATCTTCTGATTACGATCCGAAATCTCCCCTTACCCGACAATTTTTTGCCACCGTGCAAAATAAGCTACATTGGGCAATTACAGGGAAAACCGCTGCCGAAATGATTTATCACAAAGCCGACAGTCAAGCTCCTAATATGGGGCTAACCACTTGGCGAAATGCCCCCGACGGCAAAATTTTGAAAAGCGATGTTTCTGTTGCCAAAAATTATTTAGAAGAAGCACATATCAGCGAACTCAATAGATTGGTTTCTGCTTATTTAGATTTGGCAGAAAACCGTGCCAAACGGCAAATTCTGATGAATATGGCAGAATGGGAGACATTTTTAAATAACTTCTTGATGCTCTCCAACTACCCGATTTTGCAAGATAGTGGCAAAATCAGTGCTGAAATGGCAAGAATTAAGGCAGAAACGGAATATGAAAAATTCCGTGTGATTCAGGATAAAACCTTTAAAAGCGACTTTAATCGCTTTTTAGAAGAAACCGTCCATTTTCAACGCTAATACAAGCGGGTCATTTTGCAATAAATTCTGCAAAATGACCCACTTGCTTTTCTAAATACGCTCTTTTTGAATATCCCAAATATCCTCACCGAATTTTCGCAGCCACCATTCCAGCATATCATTTTCTGCGACTATGGCTTGAATACGGTAATGCTCGTCCGTTTCTTCCACGATATTCTGATTTTTGGATAATGGCGTTTCGGTTAAATGAAACCCTGCCGATTTAGTGATAGAAAATGTCAAACAGACTTTATCGCCACTGCCAAAGCCAAGATGCCCGTCTTCTTGATAACGCTTCAGATCAAAATCAGTGGGTCGAGTAAAATTGAAGGTGGAAATTTCAACTTTTCTCAAACGATGCAAGGCAAGCAAACGGTTATCCTCAAATCCTTCATAGCGACAAACTAAATAGATACTCGCCCCTTGTTGAGCAATAGCGAGTGGCATTATAGTTGCCGAATGTTGCTTACCATACTGATTTTGGTATTCAATATGTAGCAATTTGTTCTGAAATAAAGCCTGGCTAACCGCAGCAAAAATATCTTCTTGAATTGTTGCCGGCACAAGCGGATAGCTTGTCGGCGTTGAGCAGACTTTATTAAGCCATTGATATTCGGGTTTATCTTTACTGCCTGACACCATTTTATCTGCCTGTTCAAAAAAGGGTTTCATTGATGACATTAAATTTGCTGGTAGCAGATATTTCAACTGCTGTTCAGCAAGTTTGAGTAGCAGTGACTGCTGTTCATTTAAAATCGGAAGTGCCAACCCCTGAGAGTAGAGTTTCCAACTATATCCAAACGGCTTGCTTCGTTCATCGCATTCAATATCAAAATGCTCACACAAAATTTTAAGTGTGCGTTGAATACTTCTTAAATCTCGCTCAAATCCAGCATCAAGTATCTGTTGGTGTAAGGTTTTCGCATCAATTTTTCGAGGCAATTTAGGAATTCGGCGTAGGATTTCCAGCTGTACCAGGGTTGCATCAATATCTTTGGGGCGGTTTACCATACTATTCTCCATAGAAATTTTTCAATATTATAATAAAGTTACGATATATTGTGTCGCATAAAATGAATTTTGCAAAAAATTCTGAAAATTTGACCGCTTGCGGTATAATCACGCTCTATTTTGAACGCAGAATTTAAGTAAAAAGGAAGAAATAATGTTTGAATTGAACCCGATTAAAAGCCAACTTGCTGATTTATCTCAACGAACTGAGGTAATTCGGGGGTATCTTTGACTTTGAACATAAAGTCGAACGCTTAGAAGAAGTGAATGCCGAGCTGGAACAGCCTGACGTGTGGAACAAGCCGGAAAAGGCACAGGCTCTGGGTAAAGAGCGGGCGATGTTGGAGCAGATCGTCAATACCATCAAAGCGTTAGAACAAGGCATTGAAGATGTTGAAGGTTTGATTGAGCTTGCAGTGGAAGCCGAAGATGTAGACACCTTTAACGAGGCTCAAGCCGAAGCTGACGATTTAGAGAAAAAACTCGCTGATTTAGAGTTTAAGCGAATGTTCAGCGGTCCGCATGACAGCGCCGACTGCTATTTGGACTTACAGGCCGGTTCAGGTGGCACGGAAGCGCAAGACTGGACGGAAATGTTGCTACGCATGTACCTACGTTGGGCGGAAAGCAAAGGTTTCAAAGCAGAATTGATGGAAGCCTCCGATGGTGATGTGGCAGGCATTAAATCTGCCACCGTAAAAATTTCCGGCGATTATGCTTACGGTTGGTTTAGAACTGAAACAGGTATTCACCGCTTGGTGCGTAAAAGCCCGTTTGATGCCAATAACGGCCGCCATACATCGTTCTCTGCGGCGTTCGTTTACCCTGAAATTGATGACGATATTGATATTGAGATCAACCCTGCCGATCTCCGCATTGATGTATACCGTGCCTCGGGCGCCGGTGGTCAGCACGTCAATAAAACGGAATCGGCGGTGCGGATTACCCATATGCCGAGCGGAATTGTAGTGCAGTGTCAGAACGGTCGTTCGCAACATCAAAATAAAGATCAGGCGATGAAACAGCTTAAAGCGAAGCTTTATGAGTTGGAAATGAGCAAGAAAAATGCCGAAAAACAGGCGATGGAAGATAATAAATCCGACATCGGCTGGGGCAGTCAGATCCGCTCGTATGTATTAGACGATTCCCGTATCAAAGACCACCGTACCGGCGTAGAACACCGCACTACACAACAAGTGCTAGACGGCGATTTGGACAAATTTGTGGAAGCGAGTTTGAAAGCCGGGCTTTAATATTGTCCACTGAATGCTTGAACAAGCAAAACGACTGGCACTCACAATAAGCTGAGTGCCTCATCCATAAAGATAGCCTATGTTCCTAGAATCCTTACAATTCAGCATCAGCATTACGCTGCCAACTATTTTATTAATGTTGTTTGGTATCTTTTTACGTTATCGAAAATTTATTGACGATGCATTCTGCCAGACTGCATCGAAAGTAGTGTTTAATTTTACTCTACCTCCAATGATTTTCTTTAATATGCTGAAAAGTCCGCTGGATTTTTCCAGCCAAATTAACCTGATTGCAACGGGTGTCGGTGGCACATTGCTGATTTATTTTTGGGCGGAATGGTGGGCGGCTCGCCACATTGAAAACAGACGTTATCGCTGCATTTTCACTCAAGGCACATTCCGTGCTAATGCGGCAATTTTAGGCATTGCGTTAATTCTCAATGCCTATGGCGATAAAGCCTTAGCTGCCGCTTCTGTCTATATTTCGTGTTTGGTGATTACCTTTAATGTGCTTGCCGTGATTACCCTTACCTCTTCGCTGAGCGAAAGAAAAGTGAATGTAGGCAGATTAATTATTTCAATTTTTAAAAATCCACTAATATTGGCTGTGGTGGTAGGCATTATATTTAACGTGTTTGAATTAAGTAGCCTGATTCCCAAACCGATTGAATCTGCGGGGAATTTAATTGCCGGGCTAACCTTGCCGCTGGCGTTAATTTGCACCGGAGCAAGCCTTAACTTCAAGCAGCTTAAGCAATTTAATCAAGGGGCAGAAAGTACGATTAACAAAATTGTGCTGTTTTCTGCCTCGGTTCGCTTAATTTTTGCCCCGCTGTTTTTATTACTGTTTGGCAAATTTCTTTTAGCTTTACCGCCAATGGAACTCGGCATTGTATTTGTTACCGCCTCTGCGCCTGTGGCCTCTGCCACCTATGCAATGACCCGAAATTATGGAGGCGATGGTGAAGCAGCCGCTAATTTAATTGCCGTTACCACTCTTGGCTCAATGTTGAGTGCAAGCTTGGGCTTATTTATGTTACGCCAAATGGGCTGGGTTTAATTTTATGGAACAAAATTTATTTTAATAGGAAATTACATGGAATATCGTTATTACATCACCAGCACTATTGCGATTATCGCATTACAACTTTTTTTATTCAGTTTTAGCAAAACAATAGCTTGGCTGTTTAATCTATCCGCTAAAGCTCGTAAAGCCCTTACTATCACCACCTTTTTGCTGATTAACGGCTTAGTCGTTTTACATATTACCCGCACAGTAACGCTGTTTAGACCAATGGCATTTGTGCTGGTATTGCTGCTATTTGCATTTTTTATCAGTTTTTTGACCGCTTGTATTTACAAACTCAGTCAAGGAAATCCAACCGTAAACCGTTGGCTAAAAATCTGCTACCCTTTTGCCTTTTTAGGCTTAGTCGGGCTGGGGTTTTATAATGCCTATACACCAACGGTGGTGCATTATTCGGTAAAACTAGATAAACCATTAGCCCAACCACTTCGCATTGGTATGGCAAGCGATCTGCATTTAGGTCAACTGTTTGGAGCCAAGCAACTTGATAAACTAGCAGACATTTTCAACCAAGAAAAAGTGGATCTGATTTTATTGCCTGGCGATATTATGGACGATAATATCAGCGCCTATCGAGCGGCAAATATGCAACCGCATTTAGCGAAATTGAAAGCTCCACTTGGTGTTTATGCTACCCTCGGCAACCACGATTTCTTTGGCGATCAAGAGAATATCGCACAAGAAATTACCGCTGCCGGCATCACTGTTTTATGGGATCAAGCGGTTGAAATTGACGGAAAATTTACCATTATCGGGCGAAATGATGATTTGATGAAAGACCGCCCCTCTACGGAAAAACTACTGCAAGGAGTAAATACAAACCTACCCGTGTTTTTGCTCGACCATCGCCCGACAGAAATAGAAAAACACGCACAATTACCGATTGATATACAAACCTCAGGGCATTCGCACAAAGGACAAGTTTTCCCCGCCAGCATTATTACCAAGCTGATGTATCGCCTACATTACGGCTATGAAAAAATCGGCTTCGGGCATTATTTTGTCACCTCAGGCTATGGTTTCTGGGGCGTGCCGATGCGACTAGGTTCCCAATCGGAAGTGATGATTATTGAGGTGGAAGGGAAAAATCCATAACACTTATAAGCGGTAAAATTTATCTCAAAATTTGCAAAAATGTCAGATAAATTAACCACTTGACATCATTTTTGTGAGCTATATCACAGTCATTTTTCACAACTTTCGCTATACTCTTTCTCATTCTAATTTTGAGGAGTGTTATATGAGCGAATTTGTTCTTAACGACCACCCACATCGCCGTTTTAATCCGCTGAAAAATCAGTGGATTTTGGTTTCCCCTCATCGGGCAAAACGTCCATGGCAAGGGCAACAAGAAGAAATTGTGCAAGATGATAAACCAAGCTACGATCCAACCTGCTATCTCTGTCCGGGCAATAAACGTATCACCGGTGAGCAAAATCCGAATTACACCAAGCCGTTTGTGTTTAAAAACGATTTTTCGGCGTTACTGTCCGACACACCAGCTCCTGAGCCAAATAACGATCCGCTGTTCCAAATCTCACATACCCAAGGGGAAAGCCGTGTGATTTGCTTTTCGCCCGATCACAGCAAAACCTTGCCACAACTTTCGGTTTCAGAAATTACCGATGTGGTGACCGTTTGGCAAGAGCAAGCAAACGAGCTGAAAACATCTTACCAATGGGTACAAATTTTTGAGAATAAAGGCTCAATGATGGGCTGCTCTAACCCACACCCGCACGGTCAAATTTGGGCGAGTAATTTTTTGCCGAATGAAATCACCCTTGAAGATGAATGCCAAGCCAACTATTTCGCTCAATATGGCAGCCCGCTTTTGCTGGATTATGCTAAGCGTGAACTAGAAAAAAACGAACGGATTGTTGCTGAAACCGAAGATTGGATTGCGGTGGTGCCTTACTGGGCAAGCTGGCCGTTTGAAACGTTATTGTTACCCAAAGCCAAACAATTTAAGTCGATTACTGATTTAAACGAAACGGAAAAAGCCGATTTATCCTTAGCGTTGAAAAAACTCACTACTCGCTACGATAATCTGTTTAATATCAGTTTTCCTTATTCAATGGGTTTCCATTTCGCCCCGTTTAACGGCAAAGAAAACGCCCATTGGCAGCTACACGCGCATTTTTATCCGCCACTTCTGCGTTCGGCAACAGTACGTAAATTTATGGTTGGCTATGAAATGATGGCTGAAACCCAACGAGACTTAACTCCGGAGCAGGCAGCAGAACGTTTAAATGCAGTCAGTGACATTGAACATTATAAAAAGTAAGGAATACCAATGAAACCACAAGAAATTGCCATTCAAAAATTTGAACAACATTTTGGTTACACCGCTGAACGTACCGTTTTTGCCCCGGGTCGGGTGAATATTATCGGTGAACATACTGATTATAACGATGGTTTTGTGATGCCTTGTGCCATTAATTATGGCACTGCGGTGAGTTTTGCCAAACGGGACGACCATAAATGGTGTGTATTTGCTATCGATCTTAACGAACAAGATGAGTTTGATTTAAGCCAGCCAATCACCCAAAGTGAACATAAATGGGCAAACTATGTGCGTGGTGTGGTCAAATATATTCAAGCCCAATATCCCGATTTCAAACAGGGGGCAGATTTAGCCATCACCAGCGATGTACCGATGTCATCAGGCTTAAGTTCCTCAGCCGCACTCGAAATTTCCATTGGAAAAACTGCTCAACTATTGGGAGATTTACCGTTTTCATTACAACAAATCGCTTTAATCGGACAGGAAGCGGAAAATAAATTTGTCGGCTGTAACTGTGGCAATATGGATCAGCTCACCTCAGCATTAGGGCAAAAAGATCATTTGGTAATGATTGACTGCCGCTCTCTTGAAATCACGCCAACCCCTGTGCCACAAGGCTATTCGATTGCAATCATTAACTCTAATGTAAAACACGACTTGGTGACAGGCGAATACAACAGCCGCCGTCAAGAGTGCGAATTTGCCGCTCATTTTTTTGGAAAAGATAAATTGCGTGATGTCACCGCCGAGCAATTTATTGAGCGAGCCGCCGAATTAAACGAAGTCAATGAACTTGCTTATAAACGAGCTAAACATATCATTAGTGAAAACCAACGCGTGTTGGAAGCAGCAGAAGCATTAAAAGCGAATGATATGGTAAAACTAGGCGAATTAATGGCACAATCTCACGACTCTATGCGTGATGATTTTGAGATCACTATTCCGGAAATTGATTATTTGGTCGAACTTGCACAAAGGGCTATCGGGAAAAATGGCGGGGCAAGAATGACAGGTGGCGGCTTCGGTGGTTGCATTGTCTGTTTAGTACCAAATGATAAAGTAGCGTCTCTTCGTCAGCTCGTTGCTGAAAACTATGAAAAGCAGACCGGTATTAAAGAAACTTTCCACCTTTGCACTGCTTCTGATGGTGTGCGTGAGGTATAAGCTTTCCCTAGCGCGAGCCGTGCTGAGTTAAATTCTCCCAGCTCCTCTGGGGCTGAAAAAATAGAGAGCTACAGCGTGGCTCAGATTTTCTAACCCCCATACGGCTCGTATGGGGCAAAGAGGTAATCTATGAATCTATTCACTCTGGAAAACCCATTTTTAAAAATCACCCTATCCGATTTAGGTGCCTCTTGGTTATCCTGTATAGTCAAAATGCCAAATGAAGAACGGGAAGTATTAGTTACAACATCTGCAAAAAATTGGCAAAAACAGACCGCTTACTTCGGGGCGACGATTGGTCGCTACGCTAACCGTATTGCCAATGCCGAATATTCACTGAACGGTAAAACCTATCAGCTTGGCAAAAATAACGGCAATAATAATTTGCACGGAGGGGCTTTAGGTGGAGATAAAGTCATATGGACATTGGAAAGCCAAAGCGAACAAGCGGTTAAATTTTCCTATATTTTTGCAGATGGCGAAGAAGGCTTTGGCGGTGAAGTGCAAGCAACTGTAGAATATCGTTTAGAACAAAACGAACTGAAAATTCTATTTAATGCCAAGGCTAATCAAGACACTCCGCTTTGTTTAACCAATCACGCATATTTTAATTTGCAAGGCTTTGGCGATGTGTTAAATCACCAACTGATGATTAATGCCGAGGCTTATCTACCTGTGGACGAAAGTGGTATTCCCAATGCTCCACTGAAAAAAGTGGACGGTACCAGCTTTGATTTCCGCACAGCGAAAACAATTGGGCAAGATTTGTTAAAAGAGACCGATCAAAAAGCGGTAAAAGGTTACGATCACGCATTTCAGCTTGCAAAAAACTCGCAAAATCCGACCGCTTGTTTAACTGTATCGGATCTAAAAATGGAACTTCGGACCTCAATGCCGGCTTTACAACTCTATACGGGCAACTGGCTAAAAGGGCAACCGAATGTAAAAGGCGGTGAATATGAGGATTATGCAGGTGTAGCACTAGAACCTGAGTTTTTCCCGAACTCGGTGAATCAACCTGAATTATTACAATTTGGGGGAATTACTAAGGACGGGGAAACTTATCAGCATTCAATAAGTTATCGCTTTATTCTATAAATAAATGAGGGGCTATTTATCCCCTCATTTCAACTTATTGAGTTAATGTTTTTACCAAACTAATCACATCTTCAATTTGCTTAGCGGATAATTTGCCTTCGGCAGTAAACTGCACTTTCCCTGATTTATCAAGCACCGCAATAAAGCTTTCTTTTTCTTTTAAGCCCCAAGCTTTTTTTACATTCCCTTGTTGATCTAATACAACTTGGCTGTGCGGATTGTCTAATTTTCCGTTTTCTACACTATTTTTTACAAATAAACCTGTGCCGACAATTGCATCATCTGCATTTACGATAGTGACAGTTTGGTATTTACTGCGATCAAAGCCGGCACTTTTAATCGCTGTCATCAAAGCTTCATTTTTCTCTTTAACCGAAGTTCTACCTGCAAAATGGTGGATAACACGCACCTTTCCACTTAGCGATGACGAACTCCAATTTTTATAAGACACTTTTCCACCCGAAACGGTTAATTCGCCATCTTTGGCAACTGCAACATTAGGCATAGATTGATTTAGCTGTACATTGTGAGCAAATGCCGCATTTGCAAAAATTAAGCCAAAAATAACCGCTAGTTGAGATGATTTTCTCATTTTTTCTCCTTACATTTATAAAATTTATCCCGACACGGAATCAAATAAACCGATTTTACTCAAATCTTTGTTTAAAAGAAAAGCATTCGATGAATTTTTCTACTCGTTAATTCATTGAATTTATGGTATTTTAACAGACGTTTTTACAGCATTTATTTTTTTATTCATTTATAACAATTTAAGGAGCTTTATATGCAACAAGGCAGCGGAATGGAGATGATCTTTATCCTGATTATTTTCGGTGCAATTTTCTATTTCATGATTTATCGCCCACAAGCAAAACGCCAAAAACAACAA
This sequence comes from Mannheimia granulomatis, assembly GCF_013377255.1. Lineage (NCBI taxonomy): Bacteria > Pseudomonadati > Pseudomonadota > Gammaproteobacteria > Pasteurellales > Pasteurellaceae > Mannheimia > Mannheimia granulomatis. Next base: position 766,827 of record NZ_CP016614.1, on the reverse strand, counting down.
CGCGAATTACTTGCAAGCCTGGCAAAAGGTGAAGAAGTATTAACCAGCGGTGGTTTAATCGGTAAAATCACAAAAGTAACTGCGGATAATGATAATATCGTCATTGCATTAAATGATACAACAGAAGTTACTATCAAACGTGATTTCGTGGTTGCAGTGCTACCGAAAGGTTCATTAAAATCGCTTTAATTAAACATTTAACATTTGGGGATTTATTGTGTTAAACCGTTTCCCTCTATGGAAGAATTTAATGGTGATCTTCGTGATCGCCATTGGTGCTTTATATGCCCTTCCAAATTTATATGGCGAAGATCCGTCAGTGCAAATTTCCGGCACTCGTGGTCAAGAAGCAACGTCTGAAACTCTTGCTCAAGTACAATCCACACTTTCATCCATGAACATTCAGCCAAAATCTGCCGTGCTGGAAAACGGCTCGATTTTAGTTCGCTTGGAACAGGATGATCAACAACTTCCTGCCAAAGAAAAAATTTCCGAAGTATTAGGTAACAAATATTCTGTGGCATTAAACCTTGCACCTGCAACACCAAGTTGGCTAAGCAATATTGGTGGTAGCCCAATGAAACGTGGTTTAGATCTGCGTGGCGGTGTACGTTTTTTAATGGAAGTTGACATGAATACGGCACTTGCAAAACAACAAGATTCTTTGCAAGACAGCCTACGTAATGATTTCCGTAAAGAAAAATTACAGTATAAAGCGGTCAAAAAAGGCGAAAATTTTGCAACTGAAATTGAGTTTATTGATAACGAAACCGCTGAAAAAGCAGGACGTTTAATTCGTCGTGCACATCCTAATTTAGATATTTTAATTAAAGAAAATAATCTTACTTTAACACAATCTGCGCAAGCTTTATCTGATTCTCGTAGTTCAGCAATTGAACAAAACTTATCAATTTTGCGTAAACGTGTTGAAGAATTAGGCGTTTCTGAGCCAACTATTCAACGCCAAGGTGCAGATCGTATTGTGGTTGAATTACCGGGTGTGCAAGATACAGCTCGTGCAAAAGAACTTCTAGGGGCAACCGCAACCCTTGAATTCCGCTTGGTGAACACCGAAGCGAATGTTGCCTCTGCTGCCCGTGGTATCGTGCCGGCTGATTCGGAAGTCCAAAGCACCCGTGACGGTGAACCTGTAGTCTTACGTCGTAAGCCTTCTTTAGGCGGTGAACATATTATTGATGCAACCGCAGGTAAAGATGAGCGTGGTTTACCACAAGTTAGTATCAAGCTAGATACTGCAGGTGGTGAAATGATGGGCGAAATCACTAAAATGGCAATCAAAAAACCGATGGCTACTCTTTATACCGAATTTAAAGATTCCGGACGTAAAGATGCTAACGGCAAGGTAATTCTTGAGAAACACCAAGAAGTGATTAATGTTGCAACTATTCAAACACGTCTTGGCAATAATTTCCAAATTACCGGCATTAACTCACCAGCTGAAGCACAGAACTTATCGGTGTTATTACGTTCAGGCGCTTTAATTGCTCCAATTGTGATTGTAGAAGAACGCACTATCGGTGCATCACTCGGTACAGATAACGTGAAGCAGGGTATGGATGCCGGCATGTTAGGGCTTGGCTTAACTATCCTATTCTGTTTGGCTTACTATAAAATGTTTGGTGTGTTTGCTTCTTTTGCTTTACTTGCCAATATGGTGCTAACCGTAGGTTTAATGTCATTAATCGGTGCAACACTGACAATGCCGGGTATTGCAGGGATTGTGCTTGCGGTAGGTATGTCGGTGGATGCAAACGTACTGATTTATGAGCGGATTAAAGAAGAGCTGCGTAATGGTCGCTCAATTCAACAAGCAATTGATGAAGGCTATAACGGTGCATTCTCCAGTATTTTTGATTCAAACTTGACTACAATCTTAACCTCATTAGTGCTTTACGGTGTTGGAACCGGGCCTGTAAAAGGCTTTGCCGTAACACTTGCATTGGGGGTAATTATCTCTATGTTTACCGCCATTACAGGAACCCGTATGCTGGTAAACTGGATGTATGGTGGCAAACGCGTGAAGAAACTCTGGATTTAAGGTGGAATAAATGGCTATTGAAAATGTAACAAAAGATGTAGCAGACATTAAGCTGCCTTATAAACTGATTCCTTTTATGAGATACCGTTACATTGGTTTTGTTTTCTCATTAATTGTGTCTGCACTATGTATTTTCACAATTGTAACAAAAGGATTTAACTGGGGGTTAGACTTTACCGGCGGTACAGTCATCGAGACTCAATTCTCTCAACCTGCAGATTTAGCTAAGCTACGCTCTGAGCTTGAAAACAGCGGTTATGGTAGTGCATTGGTACAAACAACCGGCAGCCAAAAAGATCTGATGATTCGTTTGTCTGCTAATGCCGGTGATATGACGGTGGGTAATAAAGTGATGGATATGATCCATCAAAAATTAGACCCAAATGCCGTTATCAAAAGTATTGAGTTTGTTGGACCTAATGTAGGTGAAGAGCTTACACAAGGAGCAATTTATGCAACCCTTGCCACGCTTGCAATGCTATTAATTTACGTAGGCACTCGCTTTGAATGGCGTTTAGCGGTAGGCGGTATTGTAGCCCTTTTCCATGATGTATTGGTAACCATTGGTATCTTTTCATTCTTACAGATTGAAATTGACCTAACCTTCGTGGCTGCTATTTTGTCTGTGGTAGGCTACTCACTAAATGACTCTATCGTCGTATTCGACCGTGTGCGGGAAAACTTTGTCAAAATTCGTCGGGCAAGCTCTATTGAAATTATTGATATTTCTTTAAGCCAAACACTTTCCCGTACTTTAATGACCTCGGTGACTACTCTATTCGTAGTACTGGCACTCTTCTATTTGGGAGGTCCAACATTACATAGTTTCTCCCTTGCATTATTGATTGGTATTGGTTTCGGTACTTATTCATCTATTTATATTGCAATTGGTGTTGCCCTACAACTTGGCTTGAAGCGTGAACATATGCTTCAACCTACTGTGGAAAAAGAAGGGGCAGATCAAGATTCATTTATTGATTACTAATATTTTTACAAGCAGGATTTATTCCTGCTTTTATTTTTCAAGCTGCGCAAACGTTTGCTATTTTTTTAGAATTTCTGTAGAATTCAGCTTCCAAAATTTTCTCTATTTCTCTTTTGAGGTTTCTATGTCCTTATTTAAATTTGAAGAACGAGGTTCAAACGTTCGTCAAGAAGTGATTGCCGGTTTAACGACATTCTTAGCAATGGTTTATTCTGTCATTGTTGTACCGGGAATGTTAAGCCAAGCTGGGTTTCCTGCAGAATCTGTATTTATTGCAACTTGTTTAGTTTCCGGACTTGGTTCAATTTTAATCGGATTATGGGCTAATGCTCCTATGGCAATCGGATGTGCCATTTCTCTTACCGCCTTTACCGCATTCAGTCTGGTTCTAGGACAACAAGTTTCTATCCCTGTTGCCTTAGGAGCTATCTTCTTAATGGGAGTTGTTTTTACCATCATTTCTGCAACAGGCATTCGAACTTGGATTCTGCGTAATTTACCAAGCAGTATTGCACACGGTGCCGGCATTGGAATTGGCTTATTCCTGCTTATTATAGCTGCAACCAACGTGAAATTAGTCATTAATAGCGGAATGGATATTCCGGTCAAACTAGGTGATTTCACCTCATTCCCTGTTTTAATGTCTTTAATCGGCTTGGCTGCAATTATCGGCTTAGAAAAACTTAAAGTAAAAGGAAGTATTTTGTGGGTAATTATCGCCATCACGATTGTTGGTTTAATCTTTGATCCAAATGTAAAATATTCAGGCTTTTTCAAAATGCCAAGTTTTGGAGAAAATTCCCAATTCTTAAATCTAGATATTATGGGAGCATTAAATACGGCGATTTTACCTGTCGTATTCGCCTTAGTAATGACCGCTATTTTTGATGCAACAGGTACAATTCGAGCCGTTGCAGGACAAGCAAATTTATTAGATAAAGAAGGTCAGATAATCAATGGTGATAAAGCTCTAACATCAGACTCATTCGGCTCAATTTTATCCGGCTTATTCGGCACGGCTCCCGCTGCAGTGTACATTGAATCCGCAGCAGGTACAGCAGTAGGCGGTAAAACGGGCTTAACTGCGGTCGTGGTCGGTATCGGCTTCTTATTTATGCTGTTTTTCCAACCACTTGCTTTCTTAGTACCAAGTTATGCAACCGCACCTGCTTTGATGTATGTGGGTTTATTAATGCTAAGTAATGTATCTAAATTAGATTTTAGTGATTTCGTAGGTGCAATGGCAGGCTTAGTTTGTGCAGTATTTATTGTATTAACTGCTAATATCGTAACAGGTATTATGTTAGGTTTTGCAACTCTTGTGATCGGTCGCCTAATTTCAGGAGAAGCTAGAAAACTCAATATCGGCACTGTTATGATTGCAGTAATCTTAGTCGCCTTTTACGCTTTTGAATTAGCAATTTAATTTTGCAAAAAAATAGCTAAAAATGATCGCTTACAGCACAAAACAAGCGGTCATTTTTGTTTTAAAATTTGCAAGATAGCCGAAACTCATTGAAATAATAGGCTAGAATTAGATTCTTTGAGCGTATTTTATCGCTTGTAATTATTTCCACTCTTGGTCTGAGATGATAGACTGCGTCATCTATTTTATTTATATTATTCAGGAAAATCATGAAATCCTTTAGATTGAAATCTTTATTATTCAGTTTAGGCTTTGCCACTACTTTATTATCTGCTAACACCGCACAAGCAGAAGGTCGTTTAACCGTTTACTGCTCGGTACAAAATAATGTATGTGAAGATATAACCAAACAATTTTCACAGAAATACAATGTAGAAACCCAATTTATCCACGGTGGAACAGGCACTATTTTTGGTAAAATCAAAGCAGAATCCGCCAATCCGCAAGCAGATATTTGGTTTGGCGGTACTATTGAGCCTCACTTTCAAGCGGGTGAGTTAGGCTTACTAGAAGCTTATCGCTCACCGTTACAGGCAGAAATCTTACCTCAATTTAAATCTTTAGTGGAAAGCGAACAAGGAAAATTCACCTCTATCATTTATATGTTAGTACTTGGTTTTGGCGTAAACAGTGAGAAATTAGCTAAGCTTGGCGTACCAACTCCAAAAACATGGGAAGATTTACTTGATCCTCGTTTAAAAGGTGAAGTGCAGCTGCCCGACCCTCGTAGCTCAGGCACAACCTATACTCTAATTACCACCCTCTCGACTTTATGGGGGGAAGAAAAAGCCTTTGATTATTTGAAAAAGCTAGACAACAACATTTCTCAATATGTAAAAAGCACTTTAGTCACCAGTAATTTAGCCCGTGGTGAAAGTGCGGTTACTGTTGGATTTGTGCACAGTTATGCCACTGAAAAAGAGAAAGGTGCACCGGTGGAAGCGGTTATCCCACAAGGTAAAGTAGGCTATGCCTTAGGTGGAGTAAGTATTTTAAAAAATGCTCGTAACTTAGAAAATGCAAAACTGTTTATGGATTGGGTACTGTCTAAAGAAGCCCAAGAAATCCCATGGCGGCAACATGGCGTATACCAAACACCAACTAATGTAACTGCCGAAGTTGCACCGCAATCGACTAAAGCAGATGCATTAGAGTTTATTAAAATTGACTATAAAAAAGCCGGCTCAAGTGAAGAAGGTAAACGCTTAGTCGATAAATGGTTAGCCGAAATCAAACTGGCTAAATAATATCAACTAATTGCAAAATTAAGTGAAAAAATAACCGCTTGTAAGATGTAAATCACAACATCAAACAAGCGGTTTTTTGATTATCGTAGTCACGATAATTGCGATTAAATTAGAATTTAATGCAACTTCATCGTTGGTCTTAAGAATCGGTTAATCTGCCCAACTAACACAATCAAGCCGGTTTTTACACAGCCGTGTAAAGCAACTTGGTGCATTCGGTAAAGTGATAAGTAAGCAAGGCGGGCAATTTTACCTTCAATAAACATATCCCCACTAACCAGATTTCCCATTAAATTCCCCACAGTACCAAATTTTGAGAAGGAGAGCAGCGAGCCCTTATCTTTAAATTTGAACGGTTTCATCTCTTTACCTTCAATGAGGGCAACAATATTTTTTCCACATTGGCTTGCCATCTGGTGTGCAGCTTGAGCTCGTGGTGGAATCGGTTTGCCGTCTTGTATTAACGCCGCACAATCTCCAATCACAAACACCGAATCATCCACTGTAGTTTGCAAGGTATCTTTAACTTCAATCTGATTTAAACGATTAGTCTCAAAGCCAAATTCTCGAGTGATTTCAGGGGCTTTTACACCTGCTGCCCACACCATAATATCGGCTTCAATTTTTTCGCCTAGGCGAGTCATTAAACCGTCAGGGCGAGCCTCTGTAATCATTGTTCCCAAACGCACATCCACCCCGGCTTTTTTCAATTCATGGAAAGCAGAAATAGAGACTCTTTCCGGCAAGGCAGGAATAAGGCGTGGGCCTGCTTCGACTAACGTGACTTTTAAGCTTGCACGATTTAACTTACCAAACCCGTAAGAGTTTAAATTCTTCGCTACATTATAAAGCTCCGCCGATAACTCAATACCGGTTGCCCCACCGCCAACAATTGCAATTTTTACATCTTTATCTTCACTATGAGAGAAATGTAAAAACAGCTCCATCAGACGTTTTTGGAAAGCTCTTGCCTGTTCTGAACTATCAAGAAAAATACAGTTTTCCGCTACACCTTTAGTACCAAAATCATTTGATTTACTACCGATTGCAATAACCAATTTATCATAACGAATATTACGTTCTTTCACTAATAACTGGTTATGATCGTTATAAATTGGAGCAAGAGAAACCGATTTATTTTCTCTATCTACTGCAACTAAAGTACCTTGCTGAAATTCAAAACCATGATTTTTTGCATGAGCCCGATAACTTAATGCATCCGTACCCTCATCTAAGGTTCCTGTTGCTACCTCATGTAATAAAGGTTTCCATAAATGGGTAGCATTACGATCAATTAAAATGACTTTTGCTTTCTGCTTACGCCCTAGCTTATTACCCAAATAGGTTGCAAGCTCCAATCCACCGGCACCACCGCCTACAATAACAATAGTTTCCATAAAAATACTCCGAAAATGTAAAGTTAAGATTAAAATTTAGATACTAAAATGCATTGTATGCGCGAAAAGAATAATGTCTAGTAAATTAGTAAGGTTATTACTTTTATAGGCTGAAAAATAGATAACAAGCGGTCTATATTTAGTAATTTTTGGCAAATTAAGAGGACGACTAACCAGAAAAATGAAGTTTTGTTTTACACAAACGGCAAATATAACTTCGCTTATTACGCATCACTGCATTATGCCTGCGAATGGACAGTTGGTGAGTTTGGCAAGCACATTGATAGCTAAATTGCTGCTGCACACTTTGAACATCAAAACAGTGATAGATTTCAGCCGGTACACCCAAGACGGTTTCCATCATCATTTTCCATTCTTTGCCGTGCGATTGCACCCGCCCAAAATGTTGATAAACCAAAATATGAGCCAGCTCGTGTGGCACAACTTGACTAACAAACTCCAATCCATTTTCCTGTAATAAAACAGGATTGAAGCGAACTTCATTACGTTCCAAATAGGCAACACCGGCTTTTACACCACGAACCGCATAGCTGACGGTAGGTTGTATAAAAGTTTTATTGAAATAGGTATTGGCACGTTCCAGATCACGCTTAAGCTGACGTTGAACCTGCATTTTCAGTTGACGAAGATTAGACATTAACGCGGGCAATCCATCGGCTGCCATTGTTTGTTATAGCAAATATAGAGTTCATCTTTGCCGCCACTTAAATAAACATCTCTTAATTGCGGATTATTGGCTTTTATCCACTTAAACAGCTCTGATTTTGACATCTCAAAATCAGGCAAAGTCAGCTCGTTATAAAGTGATTTTTGCTTACTGAAATAATCCTCAGCTTGATTAAAGGCACAAGCGCCATGTTTTTCCCATTCGCCTTGCAAAAGCGTAGCCCCCGGTGATTCCGGCAGATATTTTTTAATCGTATTTTCCTCAACCATCGGCAAATCACCCTGACAGTAACGTGGATGATCTTCCACACTACGGGCTTCCTCACTTTGTGGCCATAGGCCGTGAATCACCCAACCAAATTCTTGGTTACTATCACATTGATATTTCAAATGCTGTGGTACTTTACCATTGTTATTACGTCTCTGTTTTTGGCAAAATGCCGGAGACCATGAAAGCGCAAGAGTGTAATAATCAGTATCCACAACATTTTGCTTCAAACGGTCATTTTTCATCTGAACATCGTAATTGCCTAAAGACGAATTTGCCAACTGAGTGCTTTGTTGTGTTTGTTTCTGTTTCGTTGTTCTAGGCGGCTCTTTTTTCCCCGCATCGTTAAAAAAGTAGGAAATACTCGCCAGCACGACCAACACAATAAGGGATACAATTTTTTTCTGATTCATTTTCATTTATTTAATATCTTGTTGAATATAAAACTCTCGGATTCCAACAGCAAGCGGTGATATTTTGCAAATTTTTTACAAAATCAGACCGCTTGTAAACCCAAACGAATCCATTTTTTCAATTCGTCGGAATCTTCTACTGCGTATTCAGGGATTGTCCAATAGTGCATTTTATTTATTTTACCTTTGGCAAAATAACTAAATTGCTCGGCATTTTCCGCTAAAAACAGAGGCAAGGTCTCGGCATTGGCTTTGACAAAAATTCGATAATCTTTGTTAATAATGGCCACAATTTTCTCACCAAAAAACAGGCAATAGTCACCAAACATCTTTTTTGAACGCAGCCCCGAAATTGACGAAAGCTGATCCAATAAAAAATGGATAAATTCTGCATTTGCCATATGATCTCCTTTAGCGAAAATTCGGGTTATAATACACAAATTACGGGGGAAATTATATGAAAATCGGATTAGTGCTTGAAGGCGGTGGCTTACGGGGCATTTTTACTGCAGGAGTGTTAGATATTTTCTTAGAAGAAAATATTCATATTGATGGCATAATTGGCGTTTCCGCCGGAGCATTATTTGGCGTAAATTTGCCCTCGAAACAAAAAGGAAGGGCCTTAAGATATAACAAAAAATATCTGCACGATAAAAGATATATGAGCATAAGTAGCTTACTTACAACAGGAAATATCATTAATCGAGACTTTGCCTTCTATGAATTACCGTTCACCCTTGATCCTTTCGATCAAGAAACTTTTCAGCAATCAAACACTGATTTCTGGGTAACCGTAACCAACATAGAAACAGGTGAACCTGAATACGTGAAAATCAATAATGCCTTTGAGCAGATGGAAGCTTTTCGTGCCACCTCAGCCATGCCGATTGTTTCAAAAATTGTGGAAATTGATGGCAAAAAATATTTAGACGGAGGCATTTCAGATAGTATTCCTTATCAAAAACTCCAAGCAATGGGATACGATAAAATTATTGTCGTCCTCACCCGCCCATTAGAATATCGTAAAAAGCCAAGCTCAATGTGGCTGTTTAAATGGTTTTATCAAAAATATCCGAAATTAATCGAGCGTTGGGAAAACCGTTATGCGGAATATAATCAGGCGGTTGAAGAGGTAATTCAACTTAATGAAAAACAAGAGATTTTTGTTATTCGCCCAAGCAAAACAATGAAAATCAGCCGCTTGGAAAAGAACCTCGACAGGCTACAAACTATGTATGATTTAGGCGTGGAAGATGCGAAAAATGCTCTTGCAGGATTAAGGCGTTATTTGAGCAAATAACAAAATACCATTTGCCTAAAAAGCTCAAAAAATATATTATAGACGTCTAGACGGAAATACTTCCAAACAAATTTTAGACAAGCGGTTGAAATATACAAAATTTTTGCAAAAAACGACCGCTTGTTATTATTTTAAATTAACGAGGAATAATTAATGGCTATTAATTTATTTACTTCTGAGTCAGTATCAGAAGGGCATCCGGATAAAATCGCAGACCAAATTTCAGATGCGGTGTTAGACGAAATTTTAAAACAAGACCCTAAAGCACGTGTGGCGTGTGAGACTTATGTAAAAACCGGTATGGCTTTAGTCGGTGGTGAAATCACAACATCAGCATGGGTAGATATTGAAAATTTAACCCGTCAAGTAATCTGCGATATTGGCTACACCCATTCTGATATGGGCTTTGATGCACACTCTTGTGCAGTCTTAAATGCAATTGGCAAACAATCTCCGGATATCAACCAAGGCGTTGATCGCGCAGATCCACTTGAGCAAGGTGCCGGTGACCAAGGTATTATGTTCGGCTATGCAACCAATGAAACAGAAGTATTAATGCCTGCACCGATTACCTATGCTCACCGTTTAATGGAACAACAAGCGATCGTTCGTAAATCAGGTAAATTAGACTGGCTACGCCCGGATGCGAAAAGCCAATTAACCTTCGCCTATGAAAACAACAAAATTGTGGGCATTGATGCAGTTGTACTTTCTACCCAGCATGCGGAACATATTTCCCAAAAAGATTTAATTGAAGGGGTGATGGAAGAGATTATCAAACCTATCTTACCAAGCGAATGGCTAAGCCAAAACACTAAATATTTCATTAACCCAACAGGCCGTTTTGTAATCGGTGGCCCAATGGGTGACTGTGGCTTAACCGGTCGTAAAATCATTGTTGATACTTACGGTGGTGCAGCTCGCCACGGTGGTGGTGCATTCTCGGGTAAAGACCCATCTAAAGTAGACCGCTCTGCTGCTTATGCTGCACGTTATGTAGCCAAAAATATCGTTGCTGCAGGCTTAGCAGAGCGTTGCGAAATCCAACTTTCTTACGCTATCGGTGTGGCTGATCCAACCTCAATTATGGTGGAAACTTTCGGCACAGGTAAAGTGAGCAACGAAACTTTAGTGAAATTAATCTACCAAAACTTTGACCTACGCCCTTACGGCTTAATCAAAATGTTAGATTTAATCAAACCAATCTACCGTGAAACTGCCGCTTACGGCCACTTCGGGCGTGAACATTTCCCTTGGGAGCAAACCGACAAAGCTGAAGCACTTCGTGCCGGAGCAGGTTTATAAGCAAATAAGGGCGAATATAATATTCGCCCTTATTTATTGGTCTATGGGGTAAAACATGTAAGGAAAATACCCCTAAAGATTAGCAGGAAGAAGATATGCTTTATGATAGCCATATTCACTTAGATCAATTTTCAGATGATGAAATCCGCTCTATTCTTCAAACACCTCAACTTGATAGTCTGCTTGCTGTAGCAACAGATTTAGCCAGTTGTAAACGCCTTTTAACACTTAAAGAGCAGTTTCCTAAACTTCATATTGCTGCCGGTTTCCACCCAGAACAGGCTCTACCCTCTGAAACGGAACAAGCTAAATTGTTTGATTGGATTGCAAAAAATCATACAAAATTAACCGCTTTAGGCGAAGTTGGCTTACCACACTATCTTAAACGGGAAACCCCACAACTAGATTACGCACCTTATATTACCTTACTTGAGCACTTTATTCTTCTCAGCAAGCGGTATAATTTACCTCTAAATTTGCATATCGTCTACGAAGATACTGATATCGCCCTTGAGCTACTCAGTAAACATAATATAAATAAAGCTCAATTCCACTGGTTTAAAGCTAATGATGATATGCTTGAAAAGCTATTGAGCACTAATTATTTTGCCAGCCTTACTCCAGATATTCTACATAATCCTAAAACTCAAAGAGTTGCCGAATATTTCCCTCTCGAACGCCTTCTTATCGAAACAGATGCTCCTTGGCAGTATGAAGGGTTTAGCAGAGTTGATATCGTTGAGCAACTTTTAGCTGTTGTGAAGAAAATTGCAGAAATTAAATCGATGCCAGTCGAGAAAATAGAAACACAACTATATAATAACTTTTTACAACTTATTACTACCTAGCAAACACTCATCCTTTTGCCCTTAAGCTATTATCTTTTATTCCAATTTCCTCTAAAATCCCCAAAACAAAAACCCCAAGCCTATCGCTAAGCTTGGGGTCGATTTTACTTATTTGCCTCTCGGCTGAATAATGCCCTGATGTTGCCCTACTCTCACATGCGGAATCCACACACTACCATCGGCGTCACTGCGTTTCACTTCTGAGTTCGGTATGGATTCAGGTGGCACCACAGCACTATCGACATCAGGAAAATCTTCGATGATTCAGACTTTCTTCGTCTTTACTTTTGTCTTTCTAAATTGTTTTGTTTGTTCTTTACTTTCTTCGGCTTTTGCCTTTAATTCGAAACAAGCTGTTTATTCTGAGTTGATTTGTTTAGTTTCTTTTGTTTAGTTTCTTCGCTTTCTGTCAAAAACACTTGAGCGTTGTATAGTTAAGCCTCTCGGGCAATTAGTATAGGTTAGCTCAACGGCTCACACCGCTTACACACCCTACCTATCTACGTCTTAGTCTTAAACAACCCTTACCAACTTATAGTCGGGGAGAACTCATCTCAAGGCAAGTTTCGTGCTTAGATGCTTTCAGCACTTATCTCTTCCGCACTTAGCTACCCGGCAATGCGTCTGGCGACACAACCGGAACACCAGGGGTGCGTCCACTCCGGTCCTCTCGTACTAGGAGCAGCCCCTCTCAATTCTCCAACGCCCACGGCAGATAGGGACCGAACTGTCTCACGACGTTCTAAACCCAGCTCGCGTACCACTTTAAATGGCGAACAGCCATACCCTTGGGACCTACTTCAGCCCCAGGATGTGATGAGCCGACATCGAGGTGCCAAACACCGCCGTCGATATGAACTCTTGGGCGGTATCAGCCTGTTATCCCCGGAGTACCTTTTATCCGTTGAGCGATGGCCCTTCCATTCAGAACCACCGGATCACTATGACCTGCTTTCGCACCTGCTCGACTTGTCTGTCTCGCAGTTAAGCTTGCTTATACCATTGCACTAACCTCACGATGTCCGACCGTGATTAGCAAACCTTCGTGCTCCTCCGTTACTCTTTGGGAGGAGACCGCCCCAGTCAAACTACCCACCAGACACTGTCCGAACACCCGATTAGGGCGCCTCGTTAGAACATCAAACGTTAAAGGGTGGTATTTCAAGGACGCCTCCACACAAACTAGCGTTCATGCTTCAAAGGCTCCCACCTATCCTACACATCAAAATTCAATGTTCAGTGTCAAGCTATAGTAAAGGTTCACGGGGTCTTTCCGTCTAGCCGCGGGTACACCGCATCTTCACGGCGATTTCAATTTCACTGAGTCTCGGGTGGAGACAGCCTGGCCATCATTATGCCATTCGTGCAGGTCGGAACTTACCCGACAAGGAATTTCGCTACCTTAGGACCGTTATAGTTACGGCCGCCGTTTACTGGGGCTTCGATCAGGAGCTTCTCTTTCGATAACACCATCAATTAACCTTCCAGCACCGGGCAGGCATCACACCCTATACGTCCACTTTCGTGTTTGCAGAGTGCTGTGTTTTTAATAAACAGTTGCAGCCAGCTGGTATCTTCGACCGGTTCAACCTTCGTGTGCAAGACACTACAATCTACGCCGGCGCACCTTCTCCCGAAGTTACGGTGCTATTTTGCCTAGTTCCTTCACCCGAGTTCTCTCAAGCGCCTGAGTATTCTCTACCTGACCACCTGTGTCGGTTTATAGTACGGTTTAGTGTAACCTGAAGCTTAGTGGCTTTTCCTGGAAGCGTGGTATCGGTTACTTCAGCTCCGTAGAGCCTCGTCATCACTTCTCGGCGTTAAAGAAGACCGGATTTGCCTAGTCTTCACACCTACCGGCTTAAACAGGGATTTCCAACACCCTGATAACCTAACCTTCTCCGTCCCCACATCGCAATTACACCAAGTACGGGAATATTAACCCGTTTCCCATCGACTACGCTTTTCAGCCTCGCCTTAGGGGCCGACTCACCCTGCCCCGATTAACGTTGGACAGGAACCCTTGGTCTTCCGGCGAACGAGTTTTTCACTCGTTTTATCGTTACTTATGTCAGCATTCGCACTTCTGATACGTCCAGCAAACCTCTCGATTCACCTTCTTCCGCTTACAGAACGCTCCCCTACCCAACAGTCTTTCGACTGATGCCGCAGCTTCGGTGCTATATTTTAGCCCCGTTACATCTTCCGCGCAGGCCGACTCGACTAGTGAGCTATTACGCTTTCTTTAAATGATGGCTGCTTCTAAGCCAACATCCTAGCTGTCTAAGCCTTCCCACTTCGTTTCCCACTTAATATAGACTTTGGGACCTTAGCTGGCGGTCTGGGTTGTTTCCCTCTCCACGATGGACGTTAGCACCCACCGTGTGTCTCC